>JASHRV010000220.1 GCA_030037175.1 Acetobacteraceae bacterium | reverse complement strand
GATGCTGATCACTTCCGTCAGAGGCTCCAGAGCAGTGGAGCAGAGGCGGTCATTCCCTCCAACCGCACCCGACGCCATCCCTATCCCCTCAATCGCATCGCCTACCGCCGCCGCAACGTCATCGAGCGCATGTTCTGCCGCATGAAGGACTGGCACCGCATCGCTACCCGCTACGACCGCCTCGCCAGAAACTTCCTCTCAGCCGTCACCCTCGTCGCAACCGCTTGTTTCTGGCTAAACTGATCGAGTCGACAACCTAAGGCGGACCTGTAGGCGTCCGAATTGGCGGCTGCTTTGCACGGCGTTGGCGTCTTCTTGCGACGACGACTTTCACTATCCTCACCAGCGCCATGATGCCGCAGAAGACGAGGAATAGGTGGACGAGAAGTTGGACGACGGCCATGTCAGTCAATGCCCGAACAAGACCGCTATCGTAGCTGATCCGATACGTCACGCAAGCTGCCAGGGTCGGCAGTCATCGCGTCTACAGGCCAACAACAAGCCAGGCGAGGCCGAGTCCAAGCGATCGATGCCGAGAAGATCCTGCGTGCCTTGGACCACATAGGCGGCTTTCATGCGCTGCAGTCTCGGGTGGGCCGATGTCCTATGCCATGTCGATCGTCGAAAGGCTTGAGAGTTTTGAGTCTGCGAGCTAACGGAGGTTTTGGCTCACCTGGGTTGATGTTTAGGCGGCGTTCACGTGGTGTATCAAACGACGTTTTTGGATTGTCTCGCGCATGATTCGCTTTCGCTTGAGCAGGATGATGTGGCCGCTTCCATGGTAGATGCTCGTGGGGGTTAGATTGTTCAGTCTCTCATGGTAGCGGTGATGGCTGTAGTGATCGATGAACGCGCCAACCTCTCGCTCGAGATCGGTGGTCATGTAATGGTTTTTCGGCAGGATGCGGTTCTTGAGCGTCTGGTGCTACAGCTCGATTTTTCCGTGTGTCCGAGGATGATTGGGCGCGCCGTGGGCATGATCGATGGCCTGGCGATCGAGCCATTCGGCGAGTTCTCCCGCGACATAGCTCAGTCCGTCGTCGGAGAGCAGGCGTGGTCGATGACGCACAGTGGCCTGGTTCGTGGCTGACCCCTGAAGGGCGAGCTTCACCGTTGCCGTCCCGTCGGAAGTAGCCGTGGTAGTGCGCAGCTTCCAAGCGATGATGGAGCGCGAGAAATCGTCAAGCACGGTCGAGAGATAGGACCATCCCCAGCTAGTCGCCTTGAAATAGGTGAAGTCAGTCTGCCAGAGCTGGTTGGGCGCCGTGGTTTTGGTATGGAAGGGATCCGCTGACTTGATGACGATGAATTTCGGACTGGTGATCAGAACCTGCGCCTTAAGCAGGTGGTAAACCGAGGCTTCGGGGACGAAATAGTCATGCTCATCGATGAAGCACACGGCGATTTCGTGAGGCGAAAGCTCCGGCGCTTCCAGAGCAAGATCCACGATCCGGGGCCGAACCTCGTCAGGGAGGCGATTCCAGACCCGATCCGGCAGCCACGGCCGATCGTGCAACGCTTCGACGCCGCCGCGCCAATAGTGGTCAACCCAGCGATGGAGGGTCGAGCGCGGAACACCCATCTTCTCCAGAACATGATGTGCGGGAAGCGGAAACCACTTGATCAGCCAGGTGATCTTCAGCTTTTCTGCTGCCAGGTATCTTATGCGGGGTCCCCCCTATCCCGGATCTTGCTTTTTTGAGCAAGCGCAATTCCAGCGCCTGTTCAGCGACCACTTCCTTCAGCGATCGCGCCTCCTCGCCCAGGCGTCGAACCTCCTCGGTCGTCGCATTACGCGCGGTATCCCCGGCCAACCACTTCTTACCAGCCTCCAGGAATTCCTTCGACCATGCCTGGTACAAGCTCGTGGCAATGCCTTCCCGCCGATACAGCTCCGCGATGCTGCATTCACTCCGCAGACCGTCCAACACGGTCCGGATCTTCTCCTCCGCCGAATATTGCCGGCGTGTTGCCCGCCGGATGTCTCGGGTCTCCTGTTTCCCAAGCGTCGAGCCGGTCGTGGAGTTCGGGCTTATCTTCGTCTGTTTCGTCGTTACCATGAGCCAGAAATCATCCGTTGTTCAAATCCGCCTTGCCGTCTGATGGGCCCTGACGCCGGACAAAGCTCCCTCCAAAACGACGGAAGCAGACGGCATGGGGCCCCATAAATCAAACCTCCGGCGCGCCAGTCGAATGGAGAGACGATGTAGCGGAGTATATTCCAACCCGAGTTCTGTCTGAGGCGTTCCGGCATGCGAGACAGGACGGGATTGGCTACGAAAACGCATGTGAGAGAGGAGATGACGCAGACAAAGGTTACGACATCGTCCTGTTCGGCATTAGCGCTGCAGAGTCGATGCCTGCCTTCCTCTACGGGGTTCAGAGAATGAACTTCGAGTTCGAATAGGAAGCACCCGGTGTATAGCAGCCGGAGCCCCCCCGCGGACAGTCGCCGCGTTCATGTCGCATAAAGACTTCATGGAGCCCGAGGCCGCCGGCCTTCCATTTGCCCCGGTGGGGTGCGGCGGTCTAAGTTTGGATCGTAAGGAGGAGCCCGATGTGCCGCAGCAGTATGTGCCACAAGCAGAAGTTCTCGGACGACTGAACGTCCCCCTAGCCCTGATCCAGGGGACGGTCAGCTTAACGCTGTCCACGCGACCATCAGACGAGAGGTTCAGAGCTTCAACCGTGTCGGCGCCGCGGAGCACGGCCTGATGGAAGGGAGGAGACAGACCTTGCGCAAGAGCAATCGATGGGCACATTTCGCCGGCCCAGTGCTGGCGCTCGGCCTCCTGCTCGCCGCTCCGGCGAGCGCGCAAGAGTCGCAGGATTGGATCACCGGCCTGCCACGCCAGGCCGTAAATGTACCCTCTTGGCCGGGTGGGAGGAAGGTCGCAGTCTGCTTCGTCCTCTATGTCGAGGTCTGGGGCCGGGGGCACGGACCCACTTTCCGTACCGATATGATCGGGCGCGATCCGGATGTGGTCAACGAGGCGTTCCGCCAATATGCGATCACAATGGGAGTGCCGCGCGTAGGGCGACTCTTCCACGATGAGGGTGTACCGCTGAGCATCGCGCTCAATGCGCAGTTTCCGGCTCGATACCTGGACATCTGGAAGCGCTTCCGCACGCTGGTGCCGGATGCGCCCATCGTCGCGCATGGGCTGAACAACTCCACCGATTTGCTGCCGCTTGAGCAGGGGCTCGAGGCACAGGAGGCCTATATCCGCCGTACGCTGGCCATGATTGCGCAAGAGACGGGAGCCCAATCGACTGGGTGGTCGAGTCCGAGCGTCTATCCCAACGGCGACACCTTCACTGCTGCCGCGGCCGCCGGCATCACCTACACCCTGGACGGCATGGATTCCGACACGCTGTCGCGTCTCGAAACACCTGCCGGACCACTGCTGTTGATACCCTATCCCGCGGTGACCGTGGACATGGGTCAGTATCTCTCGCGCGATAGGGACCCAGAGGATCTCGAACGTTTCTGGCTCGATTACGTAACCGAACTCGCTCGCGAAGCCGCGGCGGATCCAGCACGGGAGGCGAGCGTGGTCGCGATCGGACTGCATCCCTTCGTGGTTGGAACGCCTGCCGGCGCTGCCGCGTTGCGGCGCGTGATCGAGGCGCTCAAGCAGCAGAAGTTGGTCTGGATCACCGACACCCAGGCCGTCGCGCGTGCGGCTGGGTCCGTACCGCCACAATGATCGGGGCATTCTAAGCCGTGAGTCGCGCTGACCGTTATTCAGCCGTCTGGGAAGCATGAGAAACCCTTTATTAATCAAAGTCTTGTGACGACCCAGAAGTTATCATTTTTGCGAGATTTGAAGACACCGAGGCAGGTTTTCTGGCGATTTGGGCGATGCGCCGCGGCGTGATTTTCTGCTCTGGCAGGGGCGGAGATGGGGATGCGACCGAAGGAGTGGGGCGAGATTGGGCAACAGTACCTATTTCGGACAAGGCTCGATCACATCATCGATCGCGGGCACCCGCCGTCGAAGTTCGCGAATGCGATCGAGTGGCGCTTTCTGGCTAATGGTTCGGCGGGGTCTTTTCCGACGTGCCAGGTCACGAGACTCGGCAGAGCCGCCCTCTGTCACGTTCGCGCGATCAGCACTTTTGCCTTGGTGAGTTACTGCTGGCGGAAGTCCCGTTGCGTGCCGGTCATCATCGTGCATAGTCACGGCGGGCACATATCAACACCCCTAACCCACGCATTGGTTTCCCTTTGACGTTGTCGAGAATTCGGCGACCCAAGGGTTCCTATCTGTGAATCAACCCCCTGAGAGGCTCCATGAGACACACGTCTGTAACTTTCGGTGCCTGGCGTCCGCGCGCCGCGATCGCAGTTGCGCTGACGGCGACGCTAGCCGGCACCACCGCCGCACGGGCCGCTGGGCTTCCCTCCTACATGGACCCAATTAGCGGGCCGACCGCCTCGACGCCGGCGCAAACGGCGACCGACAACGTGCTTGCGCTCGATAATGCGATGTTCGACTTGTACGACAATGCAGGACGCATCTTCCGGAAGAATATTCTTGCCCAGCATCCGGTCATCCTCGCCCTCTTCTCCGGCGCCGGCGGACGTTTCATTCTTTACCGACCTGGTATGCCGCCGCTCGAGGCGCCCCAGGTTTCGATCGTCTATCAACTCCTGAAATCCATCGGCCATAGCACGATGGCCCTGGCCGAGATTGTCACTCCGTATCTTGAAAACCCCAATGATCAGGACTGGCAGGCACCGCTGCTTGCCTATCGAAGCCGCATGCAATCCGCGCTCGATGGGCTCGACAAGGTCGCGATGCCGAAGGACTGGCTGGCGACGAATCAGGCCATCCTGAAAAACAACATCGCCTTCATGGATTCTTGTGCCAGCAAGGGGGTCGTTACCGTCACGGATCTGCAGGCCTTCGCCAAGCAGCAGGCGCCCCTTCTGAAGGAGGATATCGCTTGGGCCGCCGAGACCCAGGTGAATCATTGGATGGGTGTGGTAGCCGACTGGAAGAAGATGCTGGGAAGCGCGTGGGACAAGACCTATGCCGCCAGCAACACCATCTACGTGGCGCGGCAGAACAATATTCTATTCAGCGTGCTTGCGCAGTTCTTCGGCCCGAATGCGATCAATTCGCGGCTCGTGCTAATCGAGACGATTTCCTTCACCACCACGCCGCAGGACATGCTGGAAGCGCTGACGAGAATCATCGCCGACCGCTCGGTCGGAGCGCTCTTCTTCGGCAACTACTACCTCATGGACTATGAACTCATGGGCGGGAACGCGCGCGTCGCGATCGAAACCGAGGATAAGAGGCTCGGAATGACACCGTTCCTCCCACCGGCGGTGCCGTTCGGCTCGCATCAATGGCCAACGCTTATCACGCCGGGCCCGGGCCCGACCTCACTTGCCAACTTGCCACAGTAAGCGGGAGTAAGGGGCCGTGAATCTCA
>JASHRV010000219.1 GCA_030037175.1 Acetobacteraceae bacterium | reverse complement strand
GATGCTGATCACTTCCGTCAGAGGCTCCAGAGCAGTGGAGCAGAGGCGGTCATTCCCTCCAACCGCACCCGACGCCATCCCTATCCCCTCAATCGCATCGCCTACCGCCGCCGCAACGTCATCGAGCGCATGTTCTGCCGCATGAAGGACTGGCACCGCATCGCTACCCGCTACGACCGCCTCGCCAGAAACTTCCTGTCAGCCGTCGTCCTCGTCGCAACCGCTTGTTTCTGGCTAAACTGATTGAGTCGACAACCTAGGTGTTTTCACCTCAGCCCGGAATTTTCCTCCTCAAGCCACTTGAGACGCCGGATCTTCAACACCCCATCCCAGAAAATTGCCTCTTCCACCGATAGAATGTCGGCTCAAACATACCGAGCCGGCGATAGATCTCTTCCACCGCCGTTCCGCCCTCCGCCCAGCGCAGCGCAAAGGCTATCTGCTCTCCCTGTAACGCTTCCGCTTCATGGCATTCGTTTGGTCCCAATGGATCTAGAATGCCCCAAAAATTGCCCTTCGCCCGAGCCAGATTCTAGGTTCAAGTCCACATGTGAGAGGCGGTAGGAACACAGCCGCTGTAGAATGCTACTGCGGAAGTCGTCCGACTCGCCGGAAGCGGTATTTTTAAACGGCCTCTCGCACCTTTACGGTCGAGGCCCAGTAGATTTCGTCGATCGCGGCGGCCAGGGCTGTGTTGAACTCGGCATCGCTCATCGATTTCTTGAGGCCTTCGGTGAGCGCGCGCGAGAAGCTCGCGATCATACCGTGATTGGCGGCAAGGCGGCGGCAGGCATCGTCTCGCGTGTAGCCGCCGGAAAGTGCAACAACCCGGAGCACACGCTTGTGGGCGATCAGCGGCGCATAGAAATCCGGGACGTCCGGGATCGTGAGTTTGAGCATCATCTGGCGCCCGTCAGGCAATGCGTCGAGCCGAACCGCGATCTCGTCGCGAAGGATGGTTTCTGCACCCCCCTTATCCGGGCTGTTGATCAAAACCTCGGGCTCGAGAATGGGCATAAGCCCGTGGGCGGCGATCTTCGCGGCCAAGTCGAACTGCTGGGCCACGATTGCGGCGATTCCCGCCCTCGAGGGCAGGTTGATGACGGAACGCATCTTGGTGCCGAAGACGCCACGTTGCACCGCCCGGTCGAGCAGCGCCTCGAGTTCCGGCATTGGCTTCATTAGTCTGACGCCATCCTGCTCAGCCTCGAGCCCCTTGTCCACCTTCACGAAGGGAACGACGGCCCGCTCCTCCCAGAGGTAAGAGGGAACGGGCTTGCCCGCGGCCTCGCCCTCCATCGTGCCCTCGAAGAGGATCGCGGCGATGACCTTGGCGCCGGTGAAGGGGGGGGCCGTGATGATGCGCACACGCATCTCGTGCATCAGCCGGAACATCTCAGCCTCCCCGCTATAGGCGCCGTCCGCAATGCCGTAAAGGCGAAGAGCTCCCGGCGTCGATCCGCCGCTTTGATCGAGGGCGGCGATGAAGCCGGACTTGCCGGACATCTGCGCGAGCATCCTGTCGCTTGCCATGGTCGTCATCCTTCTCTGGGGCGGACCTGCCGGCCGAGGCAGGATCGATGGCACCGCCGAACCCATTTAAGGCGATCCTCCTGCCCGTTCGAACTGAGCCAGCGCGCGTTTTATCGTCACCGCCAATTGGCCTGCTGCGGGTTTCGTGGCCCGCGGGTTAAGCTAGCATCTTGCGTGCCTCGAACTCCATCGGGCTGAGGTAGGCCAGCTTAGAGTGCCGACGCCTCGGGTCGTAGAAGCGCTCGATACAGTCAAACACATCGGCTCTGGCATCGTCGTGGAAGCGATGGACTTTGCGGGCCGCGCGCTTGGTCCTCGGTGACGAGAAGAAGCTCTCCATCGCCGAATTGTCCCACACGTTTCCCGCCCGGCTTATGGAACAGCTGGTCCCATTTGGACTTGCTTCGAGAAAGTGGAGAGCTGTCTTTGATCAGGAGGCCCGCCTTTCGTAAGCGGCCGGACTGATGAAGTTCATGGATGAGTGTCTCCGGACGAGGTTGTAAAAGCTTTCGATGTAACCGCCGATCGCGCTCTCAGCCTCCTTTCGTGTCAGAAACACCGCCCGCCAGGCGAGTTCCGATTTTAAAGTTTTGAAGAAAGTCTCGACGATGGCATTATCAAAGCAATTGTCCTTGCCGGACATTGAGATCCGAGCCCCGTGGCGGCGGAGTTCACTTTGGTAGTCAATGGAACAATATTGGCTGCCGCGATCCGAACGGCAGATCAGGCCGGGGGTCGGACAGCGGATGACCAGAGCTTGCCGGAGCGCCGCCAAGGCCAGATTGCGGTGCAGACGGTCACTGGCCGACCAGCCAATGATACGCCGGGAGAAAAGGTCCATCACCACGGCCAGGTAGAGCCATTCTTCCCGGGTCCAGACACAGGAGATGTCGACTTCCCATTTCTGGTTCGGGCCGGTGTTGGCAAAGTCCTGGTCCAGCAGGTTCGGGGCAACCGGCCAGGTGTGCTGGCTATCCGTCGTTCGCTTGAAACGCCTCTTTTGCCGGGCGCATAGGCCGTTCTCTTGCATGAGGCGCGCGGTGCGCCGGCGGCCCACCGTCAGCCCCTGGTCACGGAGTTCTCGGGTCATGCGGGGGCTTCCATAGGTGCGGTTCGACAGGGCGAAGGCCGACCGGACATGCGCGAGCAACACCATGTCCTCCCCTTGCCGTGGGCTGGGAAGACAGGATCTCCAGGCGAAATAGCCACTCTAGCTGACGCCAAGCACCCGGCAAAGTCGTTCGACAGGGAAGTCCTTCTTCGCCCGCTCGATGAGCTCGAACCTCATCGGCTTCCCTCCTTGGCGAAAAAAGCCGTGGCCCGCTTCAGGATATTCCGCTCCTGGCGCAGGATCTCATTTTCTCGCCGCAACCGCTTCAACTCAGCCGCAGGGTCCTCGCCCGGAGGCCGCCGGTCCGGCTCGTCCATCTCCCGGTCCCGCCTGTGCGACAGCCATCGCGTCAAGGTCGGCAGGCTGACGCCAAGGTCATCCCCAATCTCGCGCTTCCTCCGCCCGCTCGTGCGTAATAGACGGACGGTCTCCTCAAATTCCTTCGTGAACCGCCTCTGCTTCATAGCCAGGAAAACTCCTCTCCACCCATCGGGAGCTCTCCATTCTTCCGAAGCAAGTCCATAGTGCTTCCTTCCACCCGAGTGAGAAGATTGCACCATCAAAACCCGGGATCAGACACCTGGGGCGAACCATAGGCCCGTTTCATTGAACTTGCCAAGTTTGGAGGTCGGTTCAAGCGCTGAGTTGAGTGTTGCCGTCAGATGGCCCGACTGATTCTGGGATGGAGTGACCGCAGCCGAGCGCGCAGCACATCGGCCCGCACGTCCATACCTCGCCCTTTTGAGAGTGTTCCAATTTGCTTATCTGTCGCTCAGCCTGTCCATTGATCCACGGGTCAGAGTCGGCATTCCTGACCGCATCAATATTCCGCTTCGAGATGACAACGAATTGGCGCATCCAACGAATGCCTGAGACAAACGCGTCGCTCAACCAGCCCTGCGGTCGCGACGCATGGCCGCCGCGCGGGATCCCGCGGAACCTCACGGCCAGTCCGCGCACAACAGGGAAATGAGAAGGGACCCGCTTCAATCGGTCGATTGTCGCAACTTGCTTCACCGTCGACTGCCCGCCCGGCTTGATGCACATCGGGCAGGGCGCTCCGGTCGCACAGAGCATTATGCCGCGCCATTCCCTGTTGCCGCGCTTCTGCACATAGCCTTCTATTGCGGCGAGTTCGCCGTCACGATTTGGACTCCCGGCCGAATCGTCCACGCCAGTTGTTGCAAACCGCGTCAACCACCACCGCGCAGCGCAGCCATCACGGTCCGACCGTCAATCTGCATCGATCATGCCGCCTTCGCTGCCCGCCGCAATTCCCTGAACTCCGCCGCGAGATGCCGCGCGCAGCGCAGCGCCAGCGCCGTCACGGTGCTGGTCGGGTTGACGACGCCGCCCGTGGCGAAGCTGCTTCCGTCGCAGATATAGAGGTTCGGAACGTCCCAGCTCTGGTGCCAGCGATTCACGATCGAGCTTTCCGGATCGGCACCCATCCGGCACGTGCCGAGCAGATGCCAGGCGGGCGTGCGGTAAACGCCGCCCTCGTAATAATCCGTCACCGTCACATCGAACGCATCGACCGAGCGTGCAAGCTCGCGCAGCCGCTCGATGCCGTAGCGCATCATGCGCTTATCGTTCTCGTGCGGCACATAGTGCAGCTTTGCCGCGGGCAGGCTGTCGCCGTCCGCCTCCGTCGCGGAAAGCGTGATCCGGTTCTCCGCCTGCGGCAGATCATCCCCAATCGCGAAGGCACCGAAGCTGTGGCCGAAATGGCGCACGAACCATTCATGATGCGCGGCACCCCAAGGCGCCGGCTGGTTGCAGAAGGAGCCGATGGCGGTGGCTCCGGCCGGTCCGATGCGGGCGACATTGAAGTTAAATCCGTTGACGAAGCCGCGCGCGATGTTGGTCTCGGCGAACTCGCTGCTGATGACCGCACCCGAATTGCCGACATGCGAATCGATCGGCGCATCCACCCAGATCTCCGCCGCAACCAGCGTGTGATGCATCAGGTAGCGTCCGACCACGTCGTTGGCGTTGGCAAGCCCCTTCGGATGCCGGGCACTTTCCGAAAGCAGCAGCAGGCGCGGGCTGCCCACACCGTTCGCCGCGAGAATCATCACATCCGCGGTCTGCCGAACGCGCTGGCCACTGGGGCGGTCGATATAGACTACCCCCGTGGCCCGTCCATCCGCTCCGCTCTCGATACGCTCCACGCGCGCGCCCGGGCGCAGCTCCGCGCCCGCAGCCAGCGCTTTTGGCCAGAGCGTGATCGACATTTTCGCCATCGAGCCGCGCGGGCAGCCGGACGCGCAATTGCCACAGCCGTTGCACGCCGGACGGCCGTCATAATTCTCCGAGACGATTCCCGCCGGCATCGGCCACCAGTGCCAACCGAGCCGCTCGAACCCCGCCGCGATAGCCCGCCCGCTCGCGCGCATGGGCAGCGGCCCAAGCGGATAGGGCGCGCGCGGCGGCATGCCGCTATCTCCCGTCAACCCGCTCACGCCGATGAGCCGGTCCGCTTCGTCGTAGAAAGGGGCCAGATCTTCGTAGGTGATCGGCCAGTCCGGCGCGAGCCCGTGCTCCACGCCCTTACGGAAATCAGAAGGCCGGAACCGCGGCCAGAGCGCGGCGTAGACATTGGTGGAACCGCCGACGCCGTTCCACATCAGTGCATGCGATTGCCCGCCCTCGACCGGATAATCATCCGCTCCACGGCGCACCTCCGGCTCGGGATTCCACCGGTTCTGCCGCTGGTACTGAAAGTCGCGGCTATAGTGTGGGTGCTGCGCCGGCTCCGTCCATCCGCCCTGATCGAGGCAGACCACTTTCAGGCCCGCCTCGGCAAGCACGAGGCTGTTGATCGCCCCACTCGCTCCGGCGCCGATGACGAGGACATCCGCGTGATCGGGCCCGCTCATGGCATTTTCTCCAGACCTGTACTGCCAAGATCGACGCGCCGTACCTCGTCCGTCGCTATCCAACGCCCGCGCGCACGACAAGGGCCATCCCGCGCCGGATCGAAAGGCTCGTCCGGATAGCCCGCGGGCAGCGGAGAATCATTGTAGATGAAGCCGAGCGCACGGATCGCCGCGATCACATCGGGCTGCTCGTAATAGGTGAGATAGGCATATTTGCGGAGCTCATCGAACAGCGCCGGCTCGCTTGCTTCCAGCCGTGCCGCTGCCTTGTGCCAGGCTGCGCCATCCGCAGGCACACCTTCCGCCGCGACTGCCGCCGCGAGCCGTGCCGGAAACCCTCCGTCCGCCTGCCGCAGCCGCGCCGCGAGCAGTCCCGCCATGCCGGTCGCGCTCGCCCGCGGAAAGCCCGCTCCACCCGGCAGCAGCGCATCCATCAGCCCCGCCAGGGCCTCATCCTCACCGATCGTCACCAGCCTTCTCCGTTCATTCTCAGAGCCGTGCTTCGCTTTCCGGCTCGAAGAGGCAAGCGCGGCCGGGCATGAGCGAAAGCCCGACCACGTCGCCGATCGAAGGGACATGATCAGGATCTGTAGTCGCCTTGACCACCCATCCGGCGAGATCGACATCGACATAGGCGCAATGCCCGACCGGCTCGACCAGGAACACGCGCCCGCGCAAGCTGGCCCTGTCGGGTGCGGCGATCCCGAGATCGGTCGGCCGCAGGCCGAGCAGCACACGCCGCTCGCCGTCCCACGTGCTGCGCACCACGTCGCGCGGCAGCTCGATCGCCGCATCCGTCGCCTGCGCCGTCACCCCTCTTTCGGTGATTCGCGCGTTCGCCTCAACCATGTTCATCGCCGGCGAGCCGATGAAGGAGGCAACGAACAAATTGGCGGGGTTGCGATAAACCTCCATCGGCCGCCCGAGCTGCTGCAGCGTGCCGCCGCGCATCACCGCAACGCGATCGGAAAGCACCATCGCCTCTTCCTGATCGTGCGTGACGAAGATTGAAGTCACGCCGAGCTCGCGCTGCAAGCGGCGGATTTCGGTCCGCGTGCGGACGCGCAAGCCTGCATCGAGGTTGGAGAGCGGCTCGTCCATCAGGAACACGGCCGGGCTCCGTACCACGGCGCGGCCGACCGCAACACGCTGGCGCTGCCCCCCGCTCAGCTCCGCCGGCTGGCGATCCAGAAGTGGTCCAAGCCCGAGAATATCGGCCGCGGTCGCCACCTGCCGGTCGATCTCCGCGCGGCTCATCCGCTGCTGGTGCAGCCCGAAGCGCATGTTCTCCCGCACCGTCATGTGCGGATAAAGCGCGTAATCCTGGAACACCATCGCGATGTTGCGCTCATGCGGCTCGAGCCGCGTCACATCGCGATCGCCGAACATAATCCGCCCCGCGCTTGGGCGCTCCAGCCCGGCAATGCAGGCAAGCGCCGTGCTCTTGCCGCAACCGGAGGGCCCGAGCAGGGTCAAGAACTCGCCATCCTCGATGTGCACATCAAGCGCTTGCAAAGCCGCCACCGGTCCGTAGGACTTGCTCATCCTTTCCAGGGAAACGCTGGTCATACGGGGGTTCCGGCAGGGGCTTCGCCCGGGCACTCCCAACTTGATCCCCTTGGGCGCTGCGCGGCATGAAACAAATGGGTTGCAAAGGCTCCGCCTTTGCGGGGGGTCCAGGGGGCAAAGCCCCCTGGCAGGAGCGAAGCTCCTGCTCTTTTCTCCTCTCCTTCCTTCACCATCCTGCTACCCCTTGATCGCGCCGGAGAGCATTCCGGTGACGAGCGCGCGCTGGAAGAAGAGCGCGACCGCCACCGGCGGGATGACGGCAAGCACGCTCGCCGCGAACATCGGGCCGTAATCGTAGAACTGAAGCTGGGCAAGGAATCCCGCGATCGTCACCGGAATCGTCTGCGCAGCCGGCGTGCTCGTCAGGATTAGCGCGATCACGAACTCGTTCCAGGAGACGAGAAAGCAGAAGATGCCCGTCGCGACGATTCCGGGCCGCGCAATCGGCAGCACAATGCGGCGGATTGCCTGAAGCCGCGTGCACCCATCCACCCGTCCCGCCTGCTCGAGCGTGACCGGCATCCTCTCGAAATAGCCTTTCATGATCCAGGTTGAGAGCGGCAGGATGAGGCTGCAATAGGCGATGACGAGCCCCGTGTGCGTATCGAGCAGGCCCGCGGCCCGGAACAGCATGAAGAAGGGCAGGATCAGCACCAGGCTCGGCGTCATCCGCGTCAGCATCAGCGCCCAGAGGGCTGAGCGCAGGGCCCGGCTGCGGCCGGCGATCGCGAAACCGTAGCCGGCAAGCGAGCCGAGCACGACATTGATCGCGGTGACGAAAGCGGCAACAACGAAGCTGTTCCAGATCCCGAACGGCACCCGCCGCGCCGCGACGCTGGCCGCCCCGCTCGCCTCGGGGAAGAGAACCTGGCGATAATTCGCAAGCGTGAGATGGTCGGGCACCAGCTGCGGTGGCGTGCGCACGAGCTCCGACGAGGGCGAGACGCTCATGATGACGAGCCAGAGGAAAGGCGCCACCGACCACACAAGAATCCCGAGTGCGGCAACCCGCAACGCGACACGCCCGATCAGTTCGCGGTTCGGTAGATGAGACCGCCGTGCAGGCCTCCGTGCCGGTTCGCCCTTCCGTATTGCCGTCGGCGTGCGCACACGCAGTGTCTCGGCAAGCGACATCGGCGCCTCAGCGCCGGCCGCGCGCCGCCCCGGCGCTAGCAGTAGAAAGAAATAGACGACCGCGAGCACGAGGCAGACGATCGTCAGCAGATAGAGCACCGCGGCACCTTCGCCGAAGCGGAAATACTGGAACGCCTCCACATACCCGAGCCACGAGAACACCGTGGTCGCACTTCCCGGCCCGCCCTGGGTGATGATCCAGAAGAGATCGAACGCCATGATGGCGTTGATCGTGGTCAGGATCAGCACCAGCAGCATCGTCGGGCGAAGCCACGGCAGCGTGATGTGCCAGAAGCGCCGCCACGGCCCAGCCCCGTCCACGCGCCCCGCCTTGTGCAGCGACTCCGGCATGGACTGTAGCCCGCCAAGCAGCAGCAGAGAGGTGAGCGGCGCCTGGTTCCATACATAGACGAAGCCGACCAGCCCGAACGCGACCCAGCCATTGCCGAGCCATGGCATCGCGCTCCGAATCACCCCGAGATCGAGCAGCAGCGCATTGAGCGGCCCGTATTCGCCATTGAAGATCCAGCTCCAGAGAATCCCCACCGCCACCGGAGACATCGCCCACGGGATCAGCACGAGCCCGCGCAGCACGCCGCGCCCGCGGAACTTCGCATTCAACACGAGCGCCATGCCCATGCCGACGACGAGCCCGGCAAGCACCGTCGCCGCGGCGAAGATCGCCGTGCGCCCGAACGCGGCGAGGAAGGCGGGATCGTTGAAGGCCTGCGCGTAATTGGAGAGCCCGACGAAGACCAGCCGATGGGTCAGGATGTTGGTCTCGTTCAGGCTCAGCATCAGGGAGTAGCCGAGCGGCACTCCAATGACGAGGAAGACGGCGAGCAGCGCCGGAGTCGCGAGCAGCACCGGAACCCGCTCGGCCGGCACGTGCCATCGCTGCACGCGAAGCGCCGGTCGGGCAATGGCTTCCGGCGTCGCCGACATGGAAGGTTCAGCCCGGATACTGCGCCTTGAAGCTGGTCACATGCTTAGCAAGATCCTCGGCAAGCGCATCGGTCGGCTCGTTGCCGCGGATATAGTTCTGCACCGCGCCCATCATGTACCAATCCCAGTCGGAGTACCACAGCGTCTTCGAGACCTGCCGCGGCGTCGAGATCGCGAACTGGTGGTTCGCGATGTCGAGATCCTCCCACTGCTTGAACGAGGCAACAATATCCGGGTCCTGCATCACCTCGGTGTAGGGCGTGCCAAGCCCGAACTGCAGCGCCCAGCGCTTGATGACGTGATACTGCCCGTCCTTCGCCTTGCCGCCGAAGAAGCGCATCAGGTTCCACGCCCGCTCCGCGTTCACCGACTGCCCGCCCATGAGATAGAGCGAGGCCCAGGAGAAGGTGGAGCGTGTCGCGCCCGGCATAAGCGCGTTCGTCACCTTCCCAGCGGACTGGGAAAGCTTGGGATTGTTCAGCACTTTCTGATCGTAGTCATGAACGATCATGAAGCTGTGCTGGCCGGTCGCGAAGCTCGGCACGCCCTCCTGCGGTAGAGTGAAGATATCCGGCTGCACCAGCCCTTCCTTGTAGAGCGTGCGGTGCAGCTCCAGCACCCCCTTGAACTTGGCGTCGAAGACCGGGTCGAACTTGGCATCGAAGACCTGCGCGCCCTCGGAGTACCACACCGCAAACAGGCTCCAGGAAAGCCCTGCCCAAGTATGCTCCCAATGGCTAACATATTGGTATTCGGCGATCTTGTCGCGCTTGAGCTTGCGCGCCTGATCGAGCAGCTCTTCCCAGGTGGTCGGTGGGGTGAGCTTCGCCTGACCGAGATGCGCATCGTTGTAGATGAAGGCATTGTAGCCGGAATAGTACGGAAGCCCGCCGAGCTTGCCGTTGAGCAGAGAGAGGTTGCGCACGCCCACCGGGACCATGCTCGCCTTGATCGCCGCGACATCCGGCATGTCCTCGACATCGCGCGCCCAGTTCGCCGCGACCCAGCGCGCGAGCGTCGCCTCCTCGCTGTAGAGCATATCGAACTTCTTGCCGGCGACCAGCATCGTCTCGAGCAGCGCCTGGTATTCGCCCGAGACGAGCTGATAATCCACGTTCTCATCGTAGAGCTTCTCAAAGGTCGCGACATTCTGGGCCACGATCTCGGGATGGTACTGCCAGCCCACGAAGTGCAGCGGCGTCGCGGGCTTGGCGAAGGCACGCCGCGCGAATCCGGGTATCGCCGCGCCCGCGCCCGCCATCGCGCCGAGCCGGAGAATCTCCCTCCGGCGCATCAGATAGGAGTGCAGCAGCCTCTCATTCGCCATCGTGGATCTCCCTTCGCCCCAGATATCCGCCAATTTCTATGATTTTCTCTTGCAGCGCCGCATCGCCGGCCCATCGAGGCGTGGAATACGAGCACCTCGGGCCCGCGCGCGAATCATGCTCGCTGGCGCGGCGCCTCTGTTCCGCAGGGTCCGACGAATATCAAATTTCATCGGGCAGTCACGTTAACCAGACCGCCCCCGCCCCGCAATAATAAATTTGCATTTTCGGATCACCGGCCAAACTTTAATCGCAGAGCGGCGCGCGGTCGTCCTCGTCGCGGTGGGTCAGGAATTGCTGCTTGATCCGCCGCATCGTCTCCTGCGCGTCACGGCTGTTGTTGAGCGCGATCGTATAAGAGAGCACGTCAATCGCGATGAGGAATCCGTAGCGCATCGAGGTCGGTCCGAGCACGTCACGGTCATCGTCGAGCGCCATGGCAAGCGAAAGCTGGACCGCCCCGGCAAGCGGGCTGCCGACAGTCGTGAGCGCAATTGTGCCCGCGCCATATTCCGCAGCAATTGCCGCAGCCTTGAGCAGCTCGCCATTGCGCCCGGTGAGCGAGCAGCAGAGCACCACGTCGCCGCGCTTCACTGTCGCTGCGAGCATCATCTGCATCTGGTGGTCGGCGCACGGCACGATGTGCAGGCCGAGGCGGAAAAGCCGGTTCTGCACCTCGGCGATGAGCCAGCTCGAAACCCCACCGCTGCCGAACGCGTAGAGCGCGCCGGCGCGGCCGATCATTCCCGCCGCCCGCTCCAGCGCCGCGAGATCGATGCTCTGCAGCGCCTTCGCCATGGCGTGGTGGGCGCGGCGCATCACCCGGTCCACGACCTCCTCGGCATTGCGCGGCGGCGTCAGCGGCTCGAGATAGCGCAAGCCCACGCGCAGCCCGCCCATGACTTTAAGCTTGAGGTCCTTGAGCCCTTCGCAGCCGACGGTGCGGCAGAACCGTATGATCGTGGGCGCGGAAACGCTGAGCCAGGGCGCAAGCGCCTCGATCGGCTTCTCGACGAACTCCCTGGGTTGCGTCAGCACCGCCCGCGCAATCACCTTGTGCGAGCGCGAGAGGCCGGGCTCACGGGCGATGATCTGGCTAAAGATATCCTGCGGCAGGCGCGCGGCTTCCTCTTCGGGCCGTTCCGCGTGCGTCCAGCGCCTGGCCGTTGCGGCCTCTGCGGCCGCGTGCTGTCTCTGATGCGTCAAGGCCTCCCTCCAGTCGGACCCGGCCTGTTGCGTTACCGCAGTGATGCCACGGTTCCGCTCCCCCTGTCATGAAAGAATTGGATCATCCTGCCCGGCACCCAGTGACGGCTGCCGGTTGCGGAATTTCCTCGCGCTGGCAATTGACCAGCAGTTCCGCGACCGAGGCGGTGTTGGAGAGCCGCAGCACGGTCTCCGTCAGCAAGGCGATGTCCGCGGGATCGGACATCCACGCGCGGTAAGTTCGTCACCTCAGCCGTCATATCGGTCGCGACATAACCGGAACAGAGCGCAGTCGCCGGCACATCCTGGTTCCAGCTGGCACGGCGCACTTCATGGGTCCTAGAAGCTACGTGACAGCCTCGCATCGAAGGGTGAACTCATCGATGATCGCCATCATGCGATATTTCCGTCATTCATAGGTGCGATCTTCTACAGACGCGTGGGCCCAGACATGGGCGCGGTGCTCGGCGCGCGACCAGATGCAAAAGCAGGGCCTCGAGACTTGCGAAACTCTATGGAGGGATCCTCCGCTGTCGCGCTGCACTTATGCGGGCCGAGTAGCGGACGGGTGCAATTCCACTCCGCTACTTGACCGTCCTAACGGCAATCCGACAGCGGTCGGGCAGTGAGAGCGACCGCTCGGGGGAGAGACATCATCACAGAAGTGGTTCGAGGGGGGCTTCGTGAAAGCCGATCTCCAGCACAAGGGCCTCCCCGAAGCGGCTTACGAGCCGACGGCGCCCGGCTTCGTTCATTCCCACCGCTTCCGTATCCACGGCCTGCTTGAGCCAGGCAACGCCCGCGGCGAAGTCGGGCGCCGTGTGGAGCACGACCCAGCGGGCGATGTGCGGATCAGCGAGGGGGCGTGCCGCCGTGCGCGTACACCATGTCCCGTACATCCATTCGGCCGCGAGCATTGCCGCCAGGATCTCGGCGTAGCTGCCGTTCTGCGCGATCCTAAGCATCCCGTCGCGGAAGGCGCTCACGGCGGGGGGGAAAGTCTCACGCGGTGGCGGAGCGGCGCGAAGGGCGGCGAAGGTGGCGTTGAAATAGGGCACCTGTTCCTCGGCGAGCGCGCGCAGCACGCAGATCAGGTGGCGCTGGGCGGCCAAACAAGGCGCCTTGATAAGAGCCTGGGCGAAAATTTCGATCGCCGTGGTCACGAAGTCGTGCTCATAGGCGAGATAGCGAAGGAATGCATCCGGTGCGAGCCGCTCTTCCTCGATGGCGCGCACGAAAGGATGCCCTTGCATAGCATCCCAGAGCGCGCAGTTCGCGACCCGGAGAGTCTCGTGAAAAGGAGCTTTCATCGCGCGCGCGCGGCTGCTTCCATGAAAGTGTGTACGCGTGCAGGCGCAACCGCGCTCCACCAGACCCCACCCTCCTTGAGCGCGCTTGCGACGATGACGCCGTCCACGCTTGCCAGGATTTCCGCGACATTGCCTGGCGTGACCCCGCTCCCTACCAGCACCGGGAGATGGCTCGCGGCGCGGATCGTGCCGATCTCTTCCCTGCTCGCTGCATCACCCGTACGGCTGCCGGTGGCGATCACTGCATCGGCATGGAAGAAGGCGACGTCCCGGACAAGCTCAGCGATCGGGCGGTCGGAAACGATCGCGTGCGCGCCGTGCTTGACGTGCGCATCAGCGAAGACAGCGATCTCTTCCGCGCCGATCATCGCCCGGTAGCGCAATGCGGTCGCCGCCGCGCCTTCAATGAAGCCTTCATTAGCGATATAGGCATTCGCCCATTGATTGACGCGGATGAAGGCAGCACTGGCGGCCTCGGCGACCGCGAAGGCGTGGTTTGCGCCGTTAGCTAGGACATTGATCCCGAGCGGGACGGCGAAGCGCGTGCGGATCCGATCGGCGATTACGGCGAGGCACGAGGCCGTCTCTGGGCCGAGTTCGTCCGGTTTGAGGAACGGGATATCTCCGTGGTTCTCGACGATCAGCCCGTCCATGCCGCCCCTGACATAGGCTTCGGCATCGGCGAGCGCGCGGTCGATGATGGCTGACATCTTCACCCCACCGTGACCGGGCGAACCGGGCAGTGCCAAGCAATGCACGACCCCGATCACGACCTTTTCGCGGCCGAAGATGCGGCGTATGGCATCGGCGCCGGTCGCCGCGACTGGCTTTTCCTCATGCCCGCTCACGGTAGAGCCCCCATGCCCGCGCCCCCGATACAGGCTTTCGTCATTGGCAATGCAACGATCGACGAGACCTTTACACTCGCCTCGCTGCCGCGCGCAGGCGAAAGCCTGCTTGCCGCGTCGCCCACGCGCGACCCCGGAGGCAAAGGCGCGAACCAGGCGCTGCTGCTCGCCCGCGCCGGGCTCGATGTGCGGCTCATTGCGCGCATCGGCCGCGATCCCGAAGGCGCCTTTCTGCGCGCGCGGCTTGTGGCAGAAGAACTCGGGGCCGGGCTGATCGAAGGCACGACGCCGACGGACCGTTCGCTTATACTGCTCGACCAAGCGGGCGAGAACTGCATCGTCACCACGGATGAAGCTGCCGGCGCCATGACGCCTGAGGATGCAGAGCGTACGCTCTCGCGCGCACCCGCCGGTTCGCTCCTGCTTCTGCAAGGCAATCTCGGATTCGAAACGACGCGGGCTGCGCTCATCGCCGGCCGCGCGCGCGGGCTCGTGACGGTCTTCAACCCGGCGCCAGTGAAGGATGAATTCACAGAGTTCTGGGCGCTCGTGAGCCTTGTTGTGCTCAATGAACGTGAGGCCGACAGGCTTGCAGGTGCGGTGGGCGAGAAAGGGGCAAGGCGCATCGTCGCGGCGGGGGCGAAGGCGGCGGCAGTGACACTGGGTGCGCGCGGTGCGGTCCTCGTCCATGAGGGTGGGATAGAAACAAGCTTGGCCCACCCTGCGAAGGTGGTGGATACGACCGGCGCGGGCGACGCCTTCACCGCCATGCTTGCCGCGGCGCGCTTCGCCCATCGTCTTGGATGGAGGGAGGCGCTCGCCGCAGCGGCAGCGGCGGCGGCAATCACCGTGAGCGCGCGCGGGGCTTTTGCCGCCTTCCCCACGCGCGCGGCGCTTGTCGCAATCCTGGAAGGAGCGCTCATCCGCCGGTGACCCAGGCGAGGATGTTGCTCCAAAGCCGTGCATAGCCAGGCCATCGAACGAAGGACTCGGGCAGCCAGTGCGGCCCGATATCGGAAGTCCAGGCAACGGTTCGGCCGGCGCCATGGTGCCCCGCGATCACGAGCGGATGCCCCCCCTCCTCAGCCGGTAGGCGCGCCAACACATCGGCGCCCTCCTTGGCAACGACCTCGTTGGCGCCGAGGAGCGCGGGCCAGGGCTGGTCGAGCCCGGCGAGAATCGGGTGCGGCCCGCAAATTTCCGCGATGAAACCTTCCGGGACCTCGAGCCTGTCATCATGCGGCAGACAGTGCACCGGCAGCGCCTCTTCGACCGGTGTTCGCCGCCAGCGTGCCCGCCCGTCGATGCCCTGGAAGCTGAAATAGCCGCCAGCCATCACGAGCCCTCCGCCTGCGGCAACCCACTCGCGGATCAGCTTAAGCCGGTTGGGTACCCTCTCGCCGCGCAACCACACCGCCTGCGGCAGAAGGAGTGTGTTGGCGCCGAGATCGGAAAGAATGATCGCGCGATAACGGGCAAGCCCTTCGCGGGTAAAGGGAAAATTTTCCGCCGCTTCGTGGGACGGAAGATAGGTCAGAGCAAAGCGGGTTTCGGCGAGAGCACGGACGAGCGGCTCCGCGCCGAGATGGAAAGTCACGCTTCCGAACTGATCAAACCCTTTATAGTGGGCCGCCGCACTGAGCCAGCTCTCGCCCGCCAGCAGAACCTCGATACGTTCGCTCATCGTTCTCCTCAATCAATTCGAGAAAAGCCGGCATGGATTGGCGATCATCATCGTGCGGATGGCGGACATGGGTACGCCATGGCGGAGCAACCTAGGAAGAAAATGACGCTGGAGATAGGCGTAGCCAAAGCCGCCATTCCGTGTGAGCATCATTTTGAGGAAGACGTCCTGGGAGAGAAGGAGATTGCCCGTGAAGCCGCGCGCGACGAGGCCCGCAATCGCGCGCGCGTTCTCCTCATCCGAAGGGCATTGCACACTCTGGTCCGCGTACCAGAAATCCATTCCGATCATGTCGTATTCGATGAAGGCGCCGCGCGCGGCGAGCGCTTCCTGGTAGGCGGGATCGCCGAGGGAGGGATTCATGTGGCAGAGCACCGTGCGGCGCGGGTCCGCTCCTTCCTCCGCGAGGATGTCGAGCACGCGCCCGCCATGCCGGACCCAGCCCGGTAGATGCACCATGAGAGGGAGATTCGTGGCACGCTGAGCCCGCGCGGCGGCGCGCAACGATTTCTCTTCGGCCTCGGTGAAGTCGGCAGAGACGCCAATCTCGCCGATCAGGCCGATGCGCACACCGCCGGCGTTTACACCCTCGGTTGCGTCGCGTACGATCTCTGCCGCAATGTCGTCCGCACTCATCGCGCCAAGCTTCGGCGGGTGGGAGGCCTCGAGATAATATCCGCCGCCCATGATGATGTTGAGGCGAGTGGCTCGTGAAATCCGCACCAAGGCTTCGGGGTTGCGCCCGATGCCGCGACAGGTGGGATCGACGATGGTGCGGCACCCTTCGTCTGCGGCAAGCTGAAGCTCGGCAGCGGCGAGGTGCTCGTCATCGAGCGAGAGATTGTCGACATTGACGAAGGGATCCATCCTGAGCTCGCCGAGGATTCCGGGATTGACGGGCTGGCAGATGAGACGGTTGCGTGATGTTTCTTTCGGCCTGTGCCACCAGCAGCGGCAGTCGTTCAGGACGTGCTCGTGCATCAGTGTCACGCCAAGCTCGGTGGCCGGCACGGGCCCGAGCACGGTGATCGCCTGATCGGCCATTATCGTCGCCTTCCCGGGCCGGCGAGGCGGGCGAAGACACGGGCATTGAGCCAAACTGCACCAAGAATGATCGCTCCCGTCGCGATCTCAGTGAAGAAGGGCGAGATATGCATGAGGATGAGCCCGTTGCCGATCATTGCGATGGTGAGTGTGCCGAGCACGGTACCAATGATCGTGCCGGTGCCGCCGAAGAGCGAGGTGCCGCCGAGGACGACGGCGGCAATTACCTGAAGCTCGAAACCGACTGCGGCATTTGAGGAACCGGAACCGAGCCGCGCGGCGGTGATGAGGCCAGCAACCGCGGCGGCAATGCCGGTGAGCACGAAGACGGAACCGGCGATACGCCGCGCCGAGATGCCGGCGCGGCGGGCGGCTTCGAGATTGGCTCCAACGGCGGTCACGTGCCGGCCGTAAGTTGTGCTGTTGAGAACGGCGAAGCCGGCAAGCGCTGTGAGAAGGGCGAGCAGCGCAGGCACCGGGAGCGGACCGAGCGAGCCGCGGCCGAGCACATCGAACCAGCTTCCAGGGGCAATCGGGATTGAATAGCCGCGGGTGAGGAGAAGAGCAAAGCCGCGCAGGCCTGTAAGGAATGCAAGTGTGACAATGAAGGAGGGGATTCCCTGGAAGGCGGAAAACCACCCCTGCACCGCGCCGACGAGTGCGCCCGCGGCGAGCATGGCGATCACGACCACTGGCCAGGTCATTCCCGCCTGGAGCGCGATCGCGGCGAGCGCGTTCACGAGCGCCACTGTCGAGCCGACCGAGAGGTCGATTCCTCCGGTGGTGATGACGAAGGTCATGGCAATGGCAACGACGAGAAGCGGTGCGGATTGGCGGAAGAGGTTGAGAAGGTTGCCGCCGCTCAGGAAGTAGGGGCTGCCCCAACTGAAAAAAACGAGACAGATCACAGCGAACCCGGCAATCGAGAGGACCGGGGCGTGGCGGATAAGAAAATCCGCGCGACGCGAACCGGCCGGACGGGCGGTCGCGCTCATGCGCCGCCGCTGCCGACGATGAGGGAGACGAGATCCTCGAGACTCGTCTCCCCGATCCGCCGCTCAGCGACCTTGAGGCCCTCGTACATTACCGCAATGCGGTCACAGACACGGAAAAGATCCTGCAGGCGATGAGTAATGAGCACGACGGAGACACCCCGCGCCTTGACGTGACGGATCAGCGCAAGCACCGCTTCGACCTCGGCGACAGCGAGCGCAGAGGTCGGCTCGTCCATGATCAGCACGAGCGGGTCGAAGGAGGCCGCACGGGCGATCGCGATCGACTGGCGCTGGCCTCCCGAGAGGCTGCCTACAGTTGCAGTGAGATTGGGAATGCGGATCTGCAGAGAGGCCAGCATCTCCCGCGCCGCATCGATCATCGCCTGCTTGCGGAGGAACCCGCTCGCGGCGAGCTCGCGCCCGAGGAAGAGATTTCCTGCAACGTCGATCGTGTCGCAGAGGCTAAGATCCTGAAAGACCATCTCGATCCGGCGTGCGCGGGCCGCGGCGGGATTGGAGAAACGGACCTCTTCGCCGGCGACGGTGATGCAACCACGATCGGGCTCGTGGACGCCGGCGAGGATTTTCGTCAGCGTCGATTTGCCCGCAGCATTGTCGCCGATAAGGCCAAGGCATTCGCCCGCGAAGAGGTCAAGATCGACGCCGCGCAGCGCTGCGATGGATCCGAAGGTCTTTTCGATCCCCCGCAGCGCGACCAGCGGTTCGGACGTCACGAGAACATCTTGCGGTACGGTTCGACATTCTCCCTGGTGACGATCGTGAGCTTGGTGTTGACGCGTGTGGGCACAGTCTTGCCCGCCAAGATCGCCACCAGTGCATCGAGCGCGGCGGCGCCGAGCAGCACAGGGTCCTGCTGCACCACCGCGAGGACATAGCCGGCATCGATCCCGGCGATCGCCTGCGCGGAGAGATCCCAGCCTACGAGTTTCACGCCCTTGGTGCGGCCCTGGCTCTGCACTGCTGCGATCGCGCCGATCAGCGCCGGCTCGCCAGTCGCATAGATCGAGGAGAGCTCAGGATTGCCGGTGAGCAGCGTCTCGGAAACGCTCATCGCATTGTCCTGAATATTGCGTCCGTCCACCACCTGGGCAAGCTTGATGCCGGGATCGGCGTTGATCGTATCCTGAAAGCCCGTCTGGCGCAGATTCTGGATAAAGGAGTTCAACGCGCCGACGATACCAAGACTCGTCTTGCCGCCCATCTCCTTCTGGACGTAATTGACGAAATATCTGCCGATCGTGGCTCCGCCGCCCTCGTTGTCCACGCCAATCTGGGATTTCTGCGGCCCGGGCGGCAGAATCGCATCGACCGCGACCACCGGGATTCCGGCGGCGGAGGCCGCCTGCACCGCTGGCATGATGCCGTTCACGTCGATCGCATCGACGATAATACCCTGCACCTTTTGCTGGATATAGTCGTCGATCGCGTTGTTCTGGGCGGTTGGATCGTTGTTCGGGTTGTAGATCACGAGATTGATGCCGGCCTTGGCTGCAGCCCGCTTCGCGCCGTCATTGAGCTGATTGAAGAAGAGAGCCTGCTCATTGATGGTGACGAGGGCGAAAGTTGCAGTGGCGGCGCGCACCGTGTGGGCGACGAATGGAGCGGCGAGTGCGCCGGTGGCGAGCCCTTCGAGGAGCGTGCGGCGGGTGAAGAGCGTCATGGTTTCTGTCTCCCTATTCTGATGTTGACACGGTTGATGGAGGCGGGCGGAGGGGCGACCGAGTTTCGTTCGACGAGCCGGACGGGAAGCCGCTCGCAAGGCGGTGGATCGGCGGTGTCAGAAGAGAGGAGTGCAACCGCGCGTTCGCCGATGTCGGAGACAGGCTGGCGGATTGCGCTCACCGGCGGATCGAGCAGGTGGAGCGGACCGATATCATCGAAGCCGACGATTGAGATGTCCTTCGGGACGCCGAGACCGGCCTCGCGCAGCACCGGCAGGAGGCCGAGCACAAGCTCGTCGCTGCCAGCGAAGATGGCGGTGACGCCCGGCGCGCTCTCGAGCAGGGCGGCGCCGGCACGGGCGCCCTCGGCAAGGGTGTAGGGACCGAAGCTTTCCCAGACCACCATCGCGCCCGGCACTTGGGCGACGGCGCGACCGAGCCCGGCGCGGCGCTCCCGTGTGCTCATCAGCCCGGATGGGCCGCCAATGAAGCCAATGCGGCGATGCCCGGTGGCGAGCAGATGACGGCCGGCAAGGAAGCCGCCCTCCTCATTGTCACAAAACACCTTTGGGACGGCGGCACCGGGCACGTCCTCATCGATCAGGATGACGCCGGGGGCAGCGTTGAGAGCGCGGCGGAGCGTGCCGTCATCAGTATGGTTGGTGACGAAGATCAGGCCGTCCACATGATTGCTGCGCATTCGCTCGATATAGTCGAGCTCACGACCTTGGCGGTTCAGTGTGGCCGAGAGGACGAGGCCAAGGCGGGCACGGTCGGCTGCTTCCTCGATCGCTGCGGCGAGGCGAGCAAAAAAGGGATTGGCGATATCCGGCAGGACAAGCCCGATGGTCTCGGAACGGCCGAGGCTGAGCCGGCGTGCGTGCGGGTTGGGCCTATAGTCGAGACGGCGGACGGCACGCTCGATCCGCTCGGCGGTTTCGCGCGTCAAAGTGAGCGTGCCGTTGAGGTAGCGCGAAACCGCGGCGGGCGAGACCGCGGCGGCGGCGGCAACGTCACGGATGCGGGCACCGTTGGAGCGGGCGGCCATGGAGCGGATTCGAAGACTGATTAGTAAACGCGTTTACTAGCATAGCAGACATGCGCGCTCGGCTGTCAATGATGAACATGTCAAAGCAGAAGCAAACCGGCGGAAGTTCGGAAAGCGTTCAAACGGCCTTAAGCTGATGGCTGCTCCTGTTGGATAGCCACGGCGGCCCACGCCGCTTCGCGGTGCACAGGGCGGCGATTCGAGATGCAGCGCTTTTGGCCTGCTCTCGAAAAATTGGTCCATCCGTAAAGTGCGTCTTAGGGCCAGCTTGCCGCTGGGGGCGGTAGTGGCCATCCTGCTTCCGGTCCCAGGTTCTGGCAGGAAGGAATATGGCAAGCCGTGGCTTCGCAGCGCGCTCTGCTCAACAGGTTCGAGCCCTATGGGGCTGCGGCAAGAATCCAGCTTAAGATGAGATGCGTGTGCTCGACAGAAAAGAGATCGGAGGCGTCACAATCGCGGGACGGGCTTTGCCGGTTTCGCATGCGGCGCTCGGCTGACATATCGATGAGGCGGTGGAGGTGATTGTGGCCCTGAAGCCGCGCGACTGACTGCGGTTGCAGCCGACCCACGCGAAGAACCTCTTAGCTACCTCCGACGTAACCTCATCGGGGTCCGGCATTTCGGTAATCACCGATCCCCACCGCGTCGCCGTGAATCTGATGCGCAGCGTATGGTTGCGCACCTTGCTCTCACAGACCGTGCCACCAACTGGAGGGCAATCAGGCAGAAAACCCGCCCCCAGCAAATGGTTTGCCCGCGGCAGATCTCGCCGCGAAGTATGCGGCGCTCGCGTACGTTCCTGGGTCCGGTATCCTCCCTAGTGGCTATTCTGATCGGTGGTACGTCACTCCGCCGGCCGTCCAGCGTCTCCGGCACGGACGGGGTCGCCGATCGACCCATCCCCTCTGACTCCGCCAGCGATCAGAGGAATCTCGCCATCTGCTTGCCGTCTCCCTTGCGCGAATGTTAACGTTGCGAGTTAGCACCATAAGAGAGTTCTGATGTCCGGACGCGAGAATGACCGGCGCTACGTCCTTATCATCGGCGCCGGACCGGCCGGCCTTTTTGCCGCTTGCGAGCTTGCCCGCCATGGCGTCGCGCCGCGTATTGTCGAACGCAGGATGGCGCCGCATCACCAGGCCCGCGCGACCGCAATTCAGCCCGCAGGCCTTGAGCTACTGGCGCGCGCCGGCGTGCTTGCGCCCTTTCTCGAATCTTCCATTCATGTCCGTCGCACTCGCTTCTATGCGCCCGGCTTCGTTCCGCTCGCGATCAGCAGCTTCAACGGAATCGATTGTCCACACGAGCACCAGTGCAGTCTGCCACAATGGCGGACCGAGGAAATTCTCACTGGACATTTAAGCAGTTTCGGTGTTTCCGTCGAGCGCGGCACCACTGTTCTTTCGATCGATGAGGACGCGGACACGCTCGATGTCCGCCTGCGCGGGCCAGACGGTGAGATCGAGATAGCTTCGTTCGGCTACGTGCTCGGTGCCGGCGGTGCACATGATGTCACCCGCCACTCGATGCTGGAATCTCTCCAAGGAGATACCTATGCCGGTCAATATATCGTGGCCGATATTGGGATAAAGCTGCACCACGAACCCGAAGAATCGATGGTCTTCGTCAGCGACGAGGGTTTCGTCCTCCTCGCACCGCTGCCTGGGAATCGCTGGCTCAGCTTCGTCGATCTCGATCCTTACTCGCCCGTAATCGATCAGCGCGAAACGCCCGAGCTTGCCCAGGTAAGCGCGCTCCTCAACCGCCGCACCGGTGTCAACGCCGGCGTTTCCGATCTCGCTTGGGCCGCGCATTTCGTCATGCACAAACGCATCACACGCAGGCTCTCCGACGGACGACGGTTCCTCATGGGCGATGCCGCGCATCTCTCGAGCCCGATTGCCGGAGAGGGCTTGAACTCCGCCTTGATGGATGCCGCCGATATCGCCTGGAAGCTTGCCCTCGTTATCCGCGGTGCGGGGTTGCAAACCTTGCTCGACGCCTATGCGATCGAGCGCCATCTCGCTGATCAGCACGTACTCGAGGTTTCGGACATGCTGCATCGTCGTGCGCTGACACTCGCCCAGAATCGGGTCGGTGCGGCGGCGCCACCCTCCGATCCCGCGCAGGTCGTCGCCCTTGCTCGGGCACGGGCAATGTTGGACGTTTCCTATGTCGGAAGTCCGCTCGTCGGCGAACATGCCGGGTTGGAAGCTGCTCCGCCGATCCCGATCTCGGGGCCAGTTCCGGGCACACGGTTTCGGGATCGCATTCGCCTGACCGGCACGAGCCACCATCTGTTGCTCTTCGGGGCCAATTCTCTGCCCGATTTCTTCAGGCGCCGCTGGCATCATCTCGTCGCGATTGAAAATGGCGCAGTGCTGGATGCAGCGCGCTACGGCATGCTTCGCGGCGGGGCCCTACTCGTCCGTCCGGACGGTTTCATCGGCTATCGCCTCGCGCAGGCAGACGACGCAAGCATCACAGCTCTTGACGCGCATCTTGCGTCGTATCTCGCACCCGATCGAACCTAGAAAACGGGATCCCGATATAAGCGCGCATCGCACTGGAGTTGCGTCGGACGGTCCTTAGAACGGCCCTGGCTCACTTTTGCTGCCGCCCGAAACCCACTGCGGTCCCCAACCGACTGATTGCATTCAATGGTCTCGCGCAAAATTGGTGAAGGCATTCCCTGATCCTCCGCGGGAAGCCCCTAAAATAGCTCGCGAGACTGCGCTCGTGGCGTTCCGGACGCATCCTGCCCATCGGAAGCGATCGCCCCCGGGAACGTTTGCGCGCGCCGACATTTCTGGCGTACGGACCGATACACCCATCACCAACTTTGCGGGAGGCCCTCCTTAAGCGCGGCGCGACACAAACTCGAATCACTACAGTAATTTTCTTTGAGGCTGGCGTAGCTAAGGTTGAAGTAGAACCGGCTGTAGCGGCTGTGCTGTCGGAGATGTGGATAAGTGGCCTGCCGGCGGCCGAGCAAAATGCCCGCTCACAGCCGGGCCACTTATCCATATCTCCGACAGCGCCACAGGCGGCGTATCATCATGGTCCGATCCATATAGTCCGATCCATTCGATCAGCGT
>JASHRV010000218.1 GCA_030037175.1 Acetobacteraceae bacterium | reverse complement strand
GAACCGCATCCGCACCACAAAGCAGCGGCAACGCCTCATTTACTGCGCGCACCGCTTGGGGGCTGCAGTCCCAGTGAACCAATGCGCGCTCTCCAACACTAGGGAAGGAGCCCGTGTAAGGAACCGCGAGGACCGGCCCGCCGATGCGGCGAAGAATCTTGACGAATTCTCTCTCCGAAAGACCGCCTCTCTGGCCGCCCGGCAGCGGCTGCCCAATGACACTCAGATCTGCGCAGGATCCGAATCGGATCAGAGCGTCAGCGGCCGACCCCTCCGCAAGGCGCCATCCGCCCTCAAGCCCCAGCTGGTCGAGTCGGCCGCGGAACTCCTCTTCCGCGAAAGCTGCGCTGCGCCGTTCGTCCGGGCTGGCCGCGCGCGCCTTCATTACATATAACCCGAGCAATTGCGCTCCCAACCGCTGGGCTAACTCCGAGGCCAATCGGAGCCGCACTGCCGAGCGCGGCGTTTCATCGAGATGGATGAGGACGTCCCTGATGGTCATGGTCTCTTCGTCCCCCGCGAAAATGTTAGCGCTCCGAAGGTCTACCGCAAGGTCATCTGCACGCCCTACATTGGCTGAGTTCGTTTCCGACGCCCGAAGGCAGCAAATCCCATCTCATCATTCGGGAGCAGGAGCCCGGAAGATGGGCAGCACCAAAGCCTGAGTTTGTTTCGCTTTCTCCCAAGCGCTGCGTTGTAAAACCCGCCGGGCGCCCATTGAGATATCTGCCATCATCAGCTATTCATATCGCATTACGATCTTATCTCAAATCGACGTAACGGGCAAGAAGAGCAACAGCCACGGATGCCAATGGCTTCGAATGCACCCACGGCTCAACGCACTCGGTAGAGTACCGCGCGCTCTGTCTCTTCCTCTTTGACCCGGCTGCGGGCGCGAAGCAGGTCGCGCCAGCCGAGATAACCGACCAGCCGACCGTCGGTGCGTGAGACCACCGCCATATGAGCAACGTTAGCTCGAGTCATGCGATCGATCGGTTCCTCGAGATATTCGTCCGGGTAAGAAAGAACGGGCTTCTGTCCGGCGAGGAGCTCGGCAAGCGACGCCCGGCGATCCTTGCCCACGCGCCGCCAGTCGATCACCGCGGGCGGATCAACGATTCCGAGCACCCGTCTTTCCGAATCGAGAACCGGAAAGCTTGGATGCCTAGTATCGGGACGTGTAAAAAACCGCGCGGCCTCGTGCAGCGTCATTGTCCCGGGTAGCGATTGGACATCGGTCACCATGACGTCTTTGACCTGCATCAGGGCAAACGGATCGACGCGGTACTCGCGCGTGAGGTGGTGGCCGCGTCGAGCCACCTTCTCAGTGAGGATCGAGCGGCGCATCAAGAGAACTGTTACGGCGTGAGCGGTGACACACGCTGCGATCAAAGGCAGCAGCACATGGGTGTCGCCGGTAATCTCGACCGCGAAGAAAGTAGCTGTGAGTGGCGAGCGCATAGTGCCGCCCATGGTCGCACACATGGCAGTGAGAGCCCAGAACCCAGGGCTGGCGAGAGGCAGGAATGCTGCCAGCGCCGCACCCAGGCCACCGCCGATGATGAGTAGCGGTGCCAGTACGCCACCTGAGGTACCCGATCCCAGCGCTACCGCCCAGATGATCGCCTTCACCACGAGAAGCAGGATCGCCGATGCCGGCAGCACGTTGCCCGCGAGCATGTGCGCGATGTTATCGTAACCAACCCCGAGCGCCCGTGGATCGACGAGGCCGCCGATCCCTACCACGACGCCCCCCAGCAGCGGCCACCACATCCAATGAATGGGAAGCTTCAAAAACTGGTCTTCACACGCGTAAACGAGCTGGGTGAGTGCGCCCGAAAGCAGGCCCGCCAACAGCCCTACAAATACCCATGAACCGAGCCCGAGGATCGAGATCGGCATGCCGCCATGGAATGGGAAAAGTGGGGATGGAAGACCAAGCCACGTACGCTCCACCTCTGCAATGATCGCTGCCGTCGCTACCGGAATGAAGCTGCGTGGCGACCATTCGAACAAAAGCAGTTCCACGGCAAGGAGGACAGCTGCGATCGGGGTGCCAAAAACGGTCGTCATCCCGGCCGCGGCACCTGCCACGAGGAGCGTCTTCCGCTCGATGTCGCTTACTGGCAGCATCTGCGCGATCAACGAGCCGATCGCTCCTCCCGTCATAATAATCGGGCCCTCTGCGCCAAACGGTCCGCCAGTGCCTATCGAAATCGCCGACGAGAGAGGCTTAAGAATGGTTACCTTTAGGTCGAGACGGCTTCGCCCGAGCAGAATCGCCTCGATCGCCTCGGGAATGCCGTGTCCACGGATTTTTTCGGTTCCGTACCGCGCCATCAGTCCGACGACTAAGGAACCACCGACCGGGACGAGCACGCGCAGAAGACCGAGGGGCGACTGCCCAAACGGCCGCACTACGGTTGAGAATAGGCCGAAGTAGGAGAGATTGGTGAAGAGCCGGATCAGGCCAAGCAAGATCACTCCGGAGATCACTCCCGCCGTGCCTGCCACGACAGCGATTGCCGAGATCAGTAAGACCCGCGGGCTGGTTGTGAAATCCCCAAGAGGCCGGGCTCGGCCAGTCTCCCAGTCGGCGGCCGTAACGCCGCTCGGCTGGCCGGGAGTGGCGGACCCAGCAGCTAGGGTGCCTGCCGATTCCATGATGTCAGCCTTATTCACGAGTGCCCTTCTCTCCGGTGTGATGATCGGCGGGGGAAGCGCCCTGGTATATCGGAGTACGATATCTTCGGGCAAGAGAGGAACCTGAGTGTTGTCACACCCAAACCCCACCCGGCGCGACCGATCAGCCTTTCCGCCTTCGCGACCTGATCAGCGCGACTACCGCACGCTCGCTGCATTCCGCCACCTGCTGCGCCGCTTTCTCGGGTTCAGCGAGGCTGCAGCACGGGACGCCGGGCTGACGCCGCAGCAACATCAGGCGCTGCTCGCCATTAAGGGTTTTCCGGGAGGAAACGACGTAACCATCCACGACCTTGCCGAACAGCTTTGCGTCCGCCATCACAGCGCGGTGGAGTTGGTAGACCGGCTTGTCGCTGCAGATCTTGTCGTCCGACGGCAAGATCCGGCGGACCGGCGCCGCGTGCTGCTCGACCTAACCTCGGGAGCTGACCGATGCCTCGCGGAGCTGTCGACCGCCCATCTCGAGGAGTTGCGGCGGCTTGGGCCAACTCTTGTAGCGATCCTCAACCTGCTCCACGAGAAGCCCGAGCGCTCTGTCGGCCGACATCGAGGAACGAACGCGTGAGTTGGTTCGTTCGCTGCTGCATCTCAGTCATTGGTCCCACCGATCGACACGCGCTGGCTCTGCCGAAGGCGTTGCAAGCCATAGGACTGAGAATCGATCCGGAGGCGGGCTATCATTGTAGAAACTCAGCGAATTGCGGATCACATTTACTGCCCCGCATCGAAACAGACATCGGCAACGCTGTGGCAAGAGACGACACATTTGAAAAACCCGGGCGGGCGGTTGATCTGCAAATCAAGGTGGCGGTCACACCTGCATTGCTGGCTGCAACCAGGGGGATCGAAGCAGATTCAGACCGCTGGGCGCGAGACATGCGTAGCGGCCGTGCAGATCGTGCCCCCGACCCGCATCATCGTAATCCGTAGGCAATGTACGGGCACAATTCTGGATCCAAAGGCGCCGATGCGGTACCGTTCCAAGCGGAATTCAGAGGGGCTATCATCGAGACCCGTAACTTTCGCGTATCGCGCATAGAACGAGCCGCCCTGCGATTGGGCCGCTTCTTGAGTGATCGCGCCGGGCACGTCCAGGCTCTTGCTCGATAGCACACTGGACCTCGACCCCGTGACTCCAATGAACGGATTGGCGACAGACTGATAGTCTTTGCACCTCTCTGTCGCCTTCTGACGGGCGGCGTGGAGCCCGCCAAAAGCTCCCATACCTTCCTGACGTTGGTACGATTCTCACCGGGCCATTTTTGCCGCGCCCGCACCGGACAATGTGCAATCGGCGAGGGTCTCGCCATTCAGGCTCTCGAGGAAGGCGGCTTGGGCCCGAATGAGTGCCTTGCGTAGCCGGCAGGCAGGCGTCAGCGGGCATGACCCTCCATCGGCGCGGAAGCACTCGACGAGCGGCTGTCCGTCTTCGAGGTGCCCCACCACTTCGCCAAGTCGGATCCCGGCTGGGGGGCGGGCAAGACGCACGCCCCCCCGGGCGCCGCGTACCGTACGAACATATCCTGCAGCCGCGAGATGTTGGAGCACCTTGACCAGGTGATGGCGCGAAACGCCAAGCGCGCGGGCAAGATCCTCGCTGGTCCAAGCCTGCTCCGGCTCAACGGCGAGCATCATCAGCGCGCGTAGGCCAAAATCAGTGAAGCTCATCAGACGCATGGCAGTCCCTTATAAGCGGTATTTCGTATACCACAATAGGCGCGTAGAGTTCCCCACATGGCAGACGTGACATGTCCCATGATCCCGGCCGTGCTGTCGGAACGCATCCTGCAGCGGGAGCGCTACGCGGCCGAGGTCGCCGCCGAGAGCGGGATTGACGAGGCGCTGATCGGACCCCTGGTCCGGCGCTTTTATGAAGCCGCCCGTGACGACACTACCCTGGGACCTCTCTTTGCTCGCGTTGAGGACTGGGACTCCCATCTCGCTCGCATTACGGAGTTCTGGTCCTCCGTGGCCCTGATGAGCGGGCGGTACCACGGCAACCCGGTAGCAGCGCATCGCGCGCTGCCGATCGATCGGGCGCATTTCGCTCGCTGGTTGGAGCTCTGGCGTGAGACCACTGCGGCGACGTGCTCGCCGCGGGCGGCGGCACGCTTCGCGCTCCTTGCCGAGCGCATTGCCGCAAGCCTTGCGCGCGCGCTTGAGCGTGAGCCCGCCCGATATGTCTCTTCAACCGCGCAAGGCCGTCCCCACGAAATCCATGAGTGAAGCGCTTGATCTCGCCACCCACTCGATCGGGGAGACCGACACCGCAGTCGTCAATGCCACTGCGCTGTGCCGCCGTGAAAAGTTTGCTTCTGATGCGGTGGCGGCGAGACGCTTGCCGAGCCAGCCGCTTGCCACGGCACGGCACTCGGGCCGCCGACCATCGAGCTCGCCGACCTCAGCCCGAGCGAGCCAAACTCGATTGTTACCGCCGGAACGCCACAGCCAATCGTGCACATCGTCGCGCGCTATCATCAGATGCACTGGCGCGTGCTGCGCGGGCTCCTGCGAGTTGCCCGCCAGGTCCAAGCCGCGCCCCGCAATCATCCGGCCGCTCCCTTCGGGCTGTTTGGATTTATGCGATCCTCCTCAAGCGCGTCTATGACCCGCAAACCGAGCTGGACGGCGCACAGGTGCTCGTCGATCGGCTGTGGCCGCACGGGCTCGCGCGCGCGAAGGCAGAAATCGATCTCTGGCTCAAGGAGGCCGCTCCGAGCACAGAGCTGCGCGCTTGCTTCAATTATCAGCCCAAGCGGTCAGAGGAATTCGTGCTTCGTTATGAGGCCGAGCTTGCCGCGAACGAGCCAGCGCTCGCACCGCTCAGAAACCTCGTGGCACGCGGCGCGGTCACCGTACTATTCGCCGCATGCGATCCGGAACGCAACGACGCGGTCGTTCTCGCGCGGTTCCTTGGCTGAACCGCGCACGTCAGGAAACTCGCTCGGCCTCCATCAGCCGAGATATAAACATTCGCACGGACGCGCTCCAGACGCGGGCACGCATCGTGTCGCGGATACGCGATGCGACCGCCTCGTAGGGCAGGACACGGCCTTCCGATTTCTGATCGAGGCGCAGCACATGATATCCGTGCCGGCTCGGCACTGGGACGGCACATAACGTTCCGGGTGTCATTGCCGCAAGCATGCTCGCAAGTTCGGGCGCGATGTCCCGTGCCGTGACCTGGCCGAGCGCGCCGCCCGCGCTCTTCGAGGGGCAGGCGGAGTGCGCACACGCGAGGGCTGCGAATCGTTCGGGCTGAGCGGCGAGTATTGCGATCAGGCCGGCCGCCTGCTCCCGCGCCGCCTGGCGCGAGCCCTCGTTCGTCATCTCGGCGGCAATCAGGATGTGCGCGGCCTCGTAGAGCGCGGGGCTGCGATAACGCTCCGGGCGGCGCGCATAGTCCGCGCGGCATTCCTCCTCCGTGACGTCGGGCACCGAGACCGCCTCTTCGATCAGGCGGCGGATCTGCGAGTCCTCGGCGATCTCGCGCACCGTGCCGGTTTCGTCCTCGGGGGCAATCCTGCGCCGCATTGCCTCGGCGAGCAGGGCGCGCCGCACAGCGAGCGCCTGCTCCGCCACGCGCCAAGCAGCTTCGCGCGAGGACGCCGGATGGAATTGCATCTCCGCGGCGATCTCGCGTTCAGGAAGAGAGGCGCTCATTGCCGGCGCGCGCGCACGATCTGGTAGCCCTCCCGGCCGAGATACCAGATGGGCGCGCTCCAGATATGGATCATCCGCGTGAAGGGCGAGATGAGGAAGATCGTGAAGCCGAGCAGGATGTGCAGCTTGTAGACGAGGGGCACGGCGGGCATGAGCTCGGCGACGGCGGGACGCAGCATGACGATGCCCTGCACATAGGCGACGAGGGTCTGGAAGAGCCCGCCGCTCATGTCGGCCGCCGAGAAGGGCACCGTAAGCAAGCCGAGTGCCAACTGCGCCCAGAGCAGGAAGACCACGGCGATGTCCGAGACGCGGCTGTTGGCACGGATGCGCGGATCGGCGAGACGGCGATGGATGAGGATGGAGAGTCCGACGATCGCAATCGCGCCGGCGAGCCCGCCCACGGTCATTGCGAGCAGGGCATGCTGCTCGGGCCCGATCAGCCAGGAAATTGCCCACTCCGGCATGAGGAAGCCCGCGAAGTGCCCGAGCACGACGACGAGAATTCCGTAATGGAAAAGGTTCGAGCCGAGCTTTAGATTTCCCCGGCGCAGGAGCTGCGAGGAATCGCTCTTCCAGGTATAGGGGCTGCGGTCGAAGCGCAGCAGGCTGCCGAGCAGCAGGACCGAGAGCGCGATATAAGGATAGACCCCAAAAAGCGCGAGGTTGAGCCAACCGCTCATTTCAGCATCCCCTCGTCCAGATAGCAGGGTGGCGAGGCGCATTCGACCGGCTCCTCCGGCTCGCGAAAGGTGACGGGCTTTTCCTCCCAGGCGCGGTCGAGCGCCGGGCCGGACGGCGCCTCAGCGTCCGGGGTTGCCAGAGGCTGCGCGGCCGGTTCCGCCGCCGCTAGCGCCGCCACAGCGGCCAGGGCCGCCGTGTAGGGCGACTTGCGCTTCTCGAGCCGCGCGGCAAGGGAGGCCACGATTCCCCGCACCTCGGAGAGCAGTCCGACGGCCTCGCGCTTCTCCAGGGTAGAGGCGAATTCCAGGAGGAGGGGAAGAAAATCGGGAAGCTCGTTCGCTGCGATCATCATGCCGTGACACTCGTAATGGCGTCGCAGATCGACCATCGCCTGGCCGCGGTCTCGCGACTCACCGTGCACATGCTCGAAGAGATGGAGCGACAGCGAGCGGGACTGATCGAAGAGCGCGACATAGCGCTCCTGGAGCGTGATGAGGTCGCCCGCGCCGAGCTCGTGCGCCAGGGCGGCGAGACGGTCGCGGTGACAAGAGGGCAGCGTGGTGCAAGCCGCGATCTCGGGCTCGAGCTCGGGCAGCGCTGCCACCGTTTCGGCCTCGGGATAGGAGAGAAGAACGGAAAGCACCTTCAATATCCGCATCTGCATCAGCCTGGTTCCGCCGGGATGCGCACGGGCCGAAGGGAGGGCGAGCCGAACAGGCCCGTGCCGATCTCACTGTCCGAGCAGCCGTTGCCGAAAGTAAATCCGCAGCCGCCGCGCAATGCATAGGCGTTTTCGCCGGCCTCTCGGTGCGTCGTCGGGATGACGAACCGGTCCTCGTAATTGGCGATCGCCATCAGGTGGTACATCTGCTCGATCGCGATTCCGGTCATGCCGACGCGGGTGGCGATCTTCTCGTCGATCACGCCGCCCACGGTGCGCTTGCGCATATAGGCGCGCATCGCGAGCATCCGCTCGAGCGCCTGCGCGATCGGCGCCTCGGCGCCAGCGGTTAACAGATTGGCGAGATAGCGAATGGGAATGCGGAGGCTCCGCACGTCGGCGACGCCATCCGTCTCCGCGATCGTGCCGGCGCCGGCCGCCGCCTGGATCGGCGAAAGCGGCGGCACGTACCAGACCATCGGCAAGGTGCGGTACTCGGGATGGAGCGGAAAGGCGATGCGCCATTGCATCGCCATCTTCCACACCGGCGAGCGCTTCGCGGCTTCAAGCCAGGCCTCCGGCACGCCGTCCTCGCGCGCCTTCTCGATCACCGCCGGATCGTCGGGGTTGAGGAAGACGCCGAGCTGGGCCTCGTAAAGGTCCCTGTCGTCCGCGACCGCTGCGGCTTCCTCGATGCGGTCGGCGTCATAGAGGACGACGCCCAGATAGCGGATGCGGCCGACGCACGTCTCCGAACAGACGGTAGGCTCGCCCGCCTCGATGCGCGGATAGCAGAAGATGCATTTCTCCGACTTTCCGGACTTCCAGTTGTAGTAGATCTTCTTGTACGGGCAGCCGGAGACGCACATCCGCCAGCCCCGACATTTGTCCTGGTCGATGAGGACGATTCCGTCCTCCTCGCGCTTGTAGATCGCGCCCGAGGGACAGGCGGCGACGCAGGCGGGATTGAGGCAGTGCTCGCAAAGCCGCGGCAGGTACATCATGAAGGTGTTCTCGAATTGGCCGTAAATCTCCTTCTCGATGCCTTCGAAATTGACGTCCTGCGCGCGCTTCGCGAACTCGCCGCCAAGGATCTCCTCCCAGTTCGGTCCGGTCTCGATCTTCTCCATGCGCTCCCCGGTGACGAGCGAGCGAGGGCGGGCGGTGGGCGCGGCCTCGCTTTCGGGTGCTGAGGCGAGATGCTCATAGTCAAAGGTGAAAGGCTCGTAGTAGTCGTCGATCTCGGGGAGATCGGGGTTAGCGAAGATGCGCGCGAGAACACGCCATTTCGGGCCGATGCGCGGGCGGATCCGCCCGTTCGCGAGGCGGGTCCAGCCGCCGTTCCAGAGATTCTGGTTCTCCCACTCGCGCGGGTAGCCGAGGCCCGGCTTGGTCTCGACATTGTTGAACCACGCGTATTCAACGCCTTCGCGCGAGGTCCAGACATTCTTGCAAGTGACGGAGCAGGTGTGACAGCCGATGCACTTGTCGAGATTGAGCACCATCGCGACCTGGGCGCGGATCTTCATGCCGCCCTCCCCTTCTCGTCCTGCGGCCGTTCGAGCCAGTCGATCTTCTCGATGCGCCGGACGATGACGAACTCGTCGCGGTTCGAGCCGACCGTGCCGTAATAGTTGAAGCCCCAGGAGAGCTGGGCGTAGCCGCCGATCATGTGCGTGGGCTTGAGCACCGCGCGCGTCACCGAGTTGTGGATGCCGCCGCGCTGGCCGGTAAGCGGCGAGCCAGGCGTGTTCACAGTTTTTTCCTGGGCGTGATACATCATCGTCATGCCTTCGGGCACGCGCTGCGAGACAACGGCGCGGGCGACAAGCGCGCCGTTGGTGTTGTACGCCTCGATCCAGTCATTGTCGGCGATGCCGGCTTTCTTCGCGTCCGGTTCCGAGATCCAGATCACCGGCCCGCCGCGGTTGAGCGTGAGCATCAGCAGATTGTCGGTGTAAGTGGAGTGGATGCCCCATTTCTGATGGGGTGTGATGAAGTTGAGGACGAGCTCCTTCTCTCCTGCCCTGCTCCACTGCGCCGTTGAGCGAGTGTCGATCGGCGGGCGCCAGGTGGCGAACGCCTCGCCGAAGGCGCGCATCCACGGATGGTCCTGATAGAGCTGCTGGCGGCCGGTGAGCGTGCGCCAGGGAATGAGCTCATGTACGTTGGTATAGCCGGCATTGTAGCTCACCTCCTCGCTCTCGAGGCCGGACCAGGTGGGCGAGGAGATGATCTTGCGCGGCTGGGCGAGGATGTCGCGGAAGCGGATTTTCTCTCCCGCGCGCGCGGCCGCGAGATGGGCGTGTGCGCGCCCGGTGGCCGCCCCAAGCGCTTCCCAGGCGCGCACGGCGACGGCGCCGTTGGTTTCGGGGGCGAGCATCAAAATCGTCTCGGCCGCGTCGATGTCGGTGGCGATGCGTGGGCGGCCTTGGGCGGGACCCGTCTCGGTTACAGCGCCGTTCAGTTCAGCGAGCTCCGCGATCTCGTCGACGGTCTTCCAGCCGATGCCCTTGCCGCCATTGCCGAGCGTGCACATCAGCGGCCCGAGTGCGGTGAAGGCAGAATAGAGATTGGGATAATCGCGTTCCACCACGGTGATCGCAGGCATGGTGCGGCCGGGTTCGGGCAAGGTCTGGCCCGTCACCCACTCCGCGGCATCGGTGGGCTGCGCGAGTTCGGCCGGCGTGTCATGCAGGATCGGCGTCAGCACCACGTCGGTCTCGCGGCCGAGCACCTCGGGAGCGATGCGTGAGAACGCCAGGGCGAGTCCCTTGTAGATCTCGAAGTCGCTCCGAGCCTCCCAGGCCGGATCCACCGCCGCCGAGAGCGGATGGACGAATGGATGCATGTCGGTCGTGTTGAGATCGTTCTTCTCGTACCAGGTCGCCGTGGGCAGCACGATGTCCGAATAGAGCCCCGTGGTGGACATGCGAAAATCGAGCGTGACGAGGAGATCGAGCTTTCCTTCCGGCGCCCGCTCATGCCAGGCGACATGGCGCGGCTTCTGCCGGCCGGTCTCGCCGAGATCCTTGCCCTGCACGCCGTGCGGCGCGCCGAGCAAATGCTTGAGGAAATATTCGTGCCCCTTGCCCGAAGAGCCGAGCAGATTGGAGCGCCAAACGAAGAGATTGCGCGGCCAATTTGCCGGATGATCGGGGTCGGCGCAGGCGAAGCGGAGCGCTCCCTCCGCGAGCCCGGAGGCGACGAAGGTTTTGAGATCCTGACCGGATTTCTTTGCTTCCGCCGCAAGCGTGAGCGGGTTGCAGGCGAGCTGCGGCGCGGAGGGAAGCCAGCCCATCCGCTCCGCACGCACATTGTAGTCGATGAGCGTGCCGCCCCAGTCGCCTCTTGGCGCGGTGGGAGAAAGGAGCGAGAAAACGTCGAGCGTTTCGTAGCGCCACTGATCGGTATGAGCGTAGAAGAACGAGGTGCTGTTCATCTGCCGGGGCGGGCGCGCCCAGTCGAGCGCGAAGGCAAACGGAAGCCAGCCAGTCTGCGGTCGGAGCTTCTCCTGCCCGACATAGTGCGACCAGCCGCCGCCCGACTGGCCGACGCAACCGCAGAGCACCAGCATATTGATGATGCCGCGGTAGGCCATGTCCATGTGGTACCAATGGTTCAGGCCCGCACCGAGGATCACCATCGAGCGGCCTTTCGTTTCGGCGGCATTGCGGGCGAAGGCGCGCGCGACCGCGATCACCTTTTCGCGCGGGATTCCTGTGATCTTTTCCTGCCATGCGGGCGTGAAGGGCGTATCCGCGTCATAGTCCGCGGCGACGTTCGCGCCGCCGAAGCCGCGATCGAGCCCGTAATTGGCGCAAAGAAGGTCGAACCCAGTTGCGGCCAGGATCTCGCCCTCCGTTGTCGCGATGCGGTGGACGGGGATGCGGCGGCTGAGAATCTCCGCATGATCCGTGCGCGCGAAGTGGGGATGAGCATGGCCGCCGAAATAGGGAAAGGCGATTTCCACTGTTTCCTGCGTGCGGCCGGCGAGCGTCAGCGCGAGGCGTATCTCGCGGCCCTGCGCCTTAGGCTCGAGATTCCAGCGGCCCCTCTCGCCCCAGCGGAATCCGATCGATCCCTGGGGCGCGACGAGGGATTCCGATATCTCGTCCAAGGCGACCGGCTTCCAGTCCGGATTGTTGGTCTCGCCGAGAGCGCCCGCAATGTCCGAGGCGCGGAGGAGGCGCCCGGGAGCGAGGCCGGCGGCGCCTTCCTCGAGCCGGACGAGGAAGGGAAGATCGGAAAATTGCCGGCAATATTCCATGAAGTAGGGATCGGGGTTGTTGATATGGAATTCGCGGAGGATCACATGGCCGAGCGCGAGAGCGAGGGCCGCGTCCGTGCCCTGCTTCGGCGCCAGCCAAAGATCGGCGAATTTCGCGGCCTCGCTGTAATCGGGCGAAACGACGACGCTCTTCGTGCCGCGATAGCGGGCTTCGGTGTAGAAATGAGCATCCGGCGTGCGCGTCTGGGGAACGTTTGAGCCCCAGAGCATGAGAAAACCGGCATGGAACCAGTCCGCGCTTTCCGGCACATCCGTCTGTTCGCCCCAGGTCTGCGGTGATGAGGGCGGAAGATCGCAGTACCAGTCATAGAAACTCAGGTTCACGCCGCCGAGCAGCGAGACATAGCGGCTGCCAGCGGCGTAGGAAACCATCGACATCGCTGGAATGGGGGAAAAGCCCGCGATGCGGTCCGGGCCGTAGGTCTTCACCGTGTATGCATTGGCCGCGGCGATGATCTCGTTCACCTCCGCCCAGGAGACGCGCACGAACCCGCCGCGTCCGCGCATGCTCAGAAAATCGCGGCGCTTTTCTGGATCCGAAACGATGGCTGCCCAGGCGGCGACGGGGGAAAGCTCCGCACGGGCTGCGCGCCAATGGCGGAGCAGGCGGCCACGGACCATAGGATGCTTCAGCCGGTTGCCGCTGTAGAGGTACCAGGAATAGCTCGCGCCGCGGGAGCAACCGCGTGGCTCGTGGTTGGGCATCTCGGGCCGCGTACGCGGATAGTCGGTCTGCTGGGTTTCCCACGTCACGATCCCGCCCTTCACGTAGATCTTCCAGGAGCAGCCGCCGGTGCAGTTCACGCCGTGCGTGGAGCGGACGATCTTGTCGTGCTGCCAGCGGCCCCGATAGGCATCTTCCCAGGAGCGGTCCTCGATCGTGGTGATACCGTGCCCGCCGGCAAACGGAGCTGGGCGGCGGCGGAAATAGGTCAGTCGGTCCAGAAAATGGCTCATGAGCGGAAGTCTCACGATTGTTACAATCTACACGATCAGCCCCATATGACAGCTTTATCGAGCTCCTGTATTTGATCTCTATCAAGGACTGATGTGATACCGATCATCATCCTCGGGAAGGCGAAAGACCGAGGAGAGTGCCATGTCTGACCGGCAAGCCATTGATAAAACAGATAACGTGAAAGAAACGTATCACCTCTCGGGAAGCCCGCGCGCCGGACTTGCAATGGGGACCTGGGGATTCTTCATCGGCTTCGCCGCGGTGGCACTCTATGGCCCGGCTGGCCACAACTTCCAAACCTCGATGGGGATTTCCGGCTTCCTGCTCGGCCTCCTGGTAGCCGCCCCTCAGCTCACGGGCTCACTCCTGCGCATCCCGTTCGGGGCCTGGGTGGACAAGGGTGGCGGACGGCTCCCGATGATCACGCTGATGATCGTCTCGATTATCGGCATGTGGGGCCTCGTCTATATCCTCTTCACCGTCCCGCACGTGACCTTCCGCCTCTATCCCGTGGTGCTGCTCTTCGGGTTCATGAGCGGCTGCGGAGTGGCTTCCTTTTCGGTCGGGATTCCGCAGGTCTCGTACTGGTTCCCCCGGCGGCTGCAGGGAACCGCACTCGGGATCTATGGTGGGGTGGGAAATCTTGCACCCGGGATCTTCACGCTGCTGCTGCCCTTCGCGATCGGCGCCTTCGGGCTTGCGGGTTCCTATCTCGCCTGGCTCACCTTTCTCAGCGCCGGGACCATCATCTATGCCGTGTTCACGCGCGATGCGTGGTTCTTCCAGCTCCGCCATCAGGGGCTCGTGGAGGCGGACGCGCGGACGATCGCCGCGACGCGCGGGCAGGAGTTGTTCCCCACCCAGTCCGTTTGGGGCGCGCTCCTAACCGCTGCGGAGGAGCCGCGCACCTGGGGCCTCGTCTTTCTCTATTTCGTCTCCTTCGGGGGCTTCCTCGCACTGACGACCTGGTTTCCGACCTACTGGATCAATCTCCATCATGTCGGGCTCAAGGAGGCAGGGCTTCTGGGAGGGCTGGGCTTCTCGATCGTCGCGGCACTCGCACGGATTGCCGGCGGCGCGCTTTCTGAGCGTACGGGCGGAGAGGCCTTCGCCGTCATCGGCTTCGCCATCGTGCTAGCCGGCGCGCTGGTGCTCACATCCTTCCTGGGTTTTACTCTCGATCTCATGGGAGAGCTTGCGATCGCGATTGGGATGGGCTTCGGCAATGCAGCCGTGTTCAAGCTGGTGCCGAAATATGTACCGCACGCGGTGGGCGGCGCTTCCGGTTGGGTGGGCGGGCTTGGCGCGCTCGGCGGATTCGTTTTGCCCCCCATTCTCGGGCTTTTCGCCGATGCGCTTGGGGCGCGCGGCTATGAAGGCGGCTTCACCGCCTATGTCGTGCTGAGTGCCGCGGCGATCGCGCTTGCCGTGGGCTTCGCGCGATTGGACCGGCGCGTGCAGACTGTGAGCAGTCCGGCCAGGTGAGCGGGAAGGACGCGGCCGAGGCGCTTTCTTCTCTGGCGCCGTTTGCCGGCCTCAAAGGTGCCAGGCTGAGAGAGCTCGCGCGCCAGGCGATGATGATGCGCGTGCCGCGCGGGACCGTGATTTTTGAGCAGGGCGAGATCGCCACGGCGCAGGTGATCCTGATTGAAGGAACGGTGCATCTTCTGGGGCGCGTGGGTAGCGGGCCGGAAATGCTGATTGAGGCGGTGCTGCCGCCCGATCCGCTGCTTCCGGCGGCAGTGCTGGAGGACGCGCCCTATCTCATGCGGGCGAGGGCGGTTCAGGAATGCCGGCTGCTCCTGCTGCCGGCCGCGTCGCTGCGGGCAATTGTCGCGGCCGAGCCCACGGTGGCGCTCGGATTTCTTTCCTGCCTCGCGCGTCAGTTCCGACGCATGACGCGGCAGGTGAAGAGCCTCAAGCTGCACACAACGACCGAGCGGCTTGCAAGCTATCTTCTGGCGCTTGCGAATGCGCAAGAGAGCGAGGTGATCCAACTCCCGTACGACAAGGGAGCGATCGCGGCCGAGCTTGGAATGGCTCGGGAGAGCCTGTCGCGGGCGTTTGCGAGCCTGGAGGAAGACGCGATCGCCGTGCGGGGATCGGAGGTCACGATCCGGGATCGCACGATGCTGGTCGGGCGCTGCCGGGCCGATCCGCTGATCGATGAAGACGGGTGAGGGTCCCTCCGCTCTTATGGAGGTCTGGGGCCTCAAGACCCGAGCTTCTATGCACGGGCCTGAGCCACGCGGCGAGGGCGGCGCCGATGAGGACGAGGGCTGGCGCGGCGAGGTCGTGCTCGCCGAGGGCATCAGCGAGATCAACGAGGCGGCCACACCAGCGTTTCTCGTCGGGGTGGCTTGCGTTGCAGACGACGGCGGCCGGTGTGACCGGATCGAGGCCGGCTTCGATCAGGCGCTCAGCAATCAACCACGCATGGCGCGTGCCCATATAGATGGCCAGCGTGGAGCGCAGACGCGCAAGCGCAGCCCAGTCCTGTTCAGGAAGCGCACCGTCGCTGCCGTGGCCGGTGATGAAGGTGACGAGGCGGGCACGCTCGCGCGCCGTGAGAGAGGTTTGCAACGACGCGGAGGCGGCGGTTGCTGCGGTGACGCCGGGAATGACGCGGACGGCGAAGCCCGCGGCGCGCAGGGCTGCGATTTCCTCGTTGGCACGTCCAAACACCATCGGATCGCCGCCCTTGAGCCGCAGCACGCGAGCGCCATTACGTGCAGCGGTGATGAGCGCCCGGTTGATCATGGCCTGAGTCGCCACGTGGCGCCCGCAGCGCTTACCCACGTCCACAAGCTGAGCCGTGCGCGCAAGGGCGAGCACCCCATGATCGATCAGCGCATCATGCAGGATGATCTCGGCGGTCTCGATCGCGCGCGCAGCCTTGAACGTCAGCAAATCCGGATTGCCTGGACCAGCGCCGGCGAGAATGACTGTGCGCGGCGGCCAGTCAGGCGAACTCGGCAAAACGCGACTCACGGAGCAATCCTTTCAGCTCGGAGAGGCAGGAACCGCAGCCAGTGCCGGCTCGGGTCGCGCGGCCGATGGCGGCAGGATCGACAAGTCCGTCGCGCGCGATGGCGGCGCGGATTATGCGCTCGCTCACCTGGTGGCAGACGCAGAGGATTTTTTCGCTGGGCTGCCCGCTTTTGCGGTCAATGAAGAGTGCCGCCGGATCGGGTGTGTTCCAGGCGTACGCGAACAGGGCTTCGAGAGCTTCGGGCGTAGGCAAGCGCTGATGTGGGGCCGAGACATGGAAAAGGAGGGCGAGCTTCTGCCCGTCCAAGAGGGCGAGGCGGAAGACGGAGCGGCCCGCATCGGCGTAATCGAGCGCTATCGCCTCCACAGACAAGGTGAGCAGTGATCCGGCAATCGCCCGGCTGGTCTCGGCGGAACACAGAGGTGTGAGTCCGGTGAAGCGTATCAGGACGAGATCGCGCGCGCGGGGCGTGCGCGACCAGACGGCGTGCTGCGTTAGGGCGGGCCGGATGCTGATAGGCGTACGCGCGAGCGCAATGCCATGCCAGCGCGGCGTGATGCGCGTAAGGTGCACACCACCGTGCTTGAAGGCCGGCTGGCCGGAAATGGGATCGCGCGCGGCGCCGACAAGGGCGTTGATGGTGCCGGCGCTGCCGGCTGCTTCCGTCCAGTGGATCGCGGCGAACACTCCACCCGGATGCTGCGCACGTGCGATCGCTGCGGGCAGCACAACGCACGCTTCGCCCTGCGTTATCGCAACTGGATCGCCAGGCGCGACGCCAAGTTCCTGAGCGTCTGCGGGCGAGATTTCGAGGGTCGCTGCTTCGCGATGCGTCATAAGCGCGGCGACGCGACCAGTCCGCGTCATCGTGTGCCACTGATCGCGCAGTCGGCCTGTGTTGAGCGTGAAGGGATGACCGGGCTCGGTGGGTGCCCTTAGTGGTGCAGCCACGATGAAGCGGGCGCGGCCATCCGCCGTTGAGAAGCCGCCGCTTGCGAAAAGACGCCCGTTTGCCCGCCCAAGTGGCCAGCGGAGGGGTGTGAGCGACTCGTAGTCCGGGTCCGTGACCTGCGCAAGGGCGCTGAGATCGAAAAGCCGTGTACCGCGATTCAGGCAAGCGGTAAGAGCCGCGTGCTCGCGAAAGATAGCAGCGGGGCTTGGAAAATCAAAACCATAAAAAAAGCCGAGCCGGCGCGCGAATTCAGCAAACATCCACCAGTCCGGCCTCGCCGCACCGGGTGCGGCGCGAAACGAGCGCTGGCGGGAGATCGTGCGCTCCGAGTTGGTGACGGTGCCGTCCTTCTCGGACCAGCCGGAAGCAGGCAGCACGACATGGGCGCGCGCGGTCGTTGCAGTCGGCCAGCAATCTGCCGCGACGACGAACGGGCACCGCTCGAGCGCGTCGCGCACACGTGCGCTTTGCGGCATGCTTTCGGCGGGGTTGGTGCCGGCGATCCAAAGCGCCTTGATGCGCCCGTCTTGCACGGCCTCGAAGAGATCCACCGCTTTTAGCCCGGGTGCGCTGGCGAGGTTGGGCGCACGCCAGAACCGCGCGAGCCGAGCGCGCGCAATGTCGTCATCGAAGCCGACATGGGCTGCAAGCTGAGTGGCGAGCCCGCCCACCTCGCGTCCGCCCATCGCGTTCGGCTGGCCGGTCAGGGAGAAGGGCGCGGCACCCTCTTTGCCGATTCGTCCGGTTGCGAGATGGAGATTGAGAATTGCCTGCACGGTCTCTGTACCGTGTGCCGACTGGTTGACGCCCTGCGAGAAGGCGGTGACCATTCGTGGCGTAGCAACGACGTGTGTTGCGAGGGCGGCGAATATTGCAGGCTCGATGCCATGCGAAACACGCTTTGCGGCAGCGAGCGCCTCCGAAAAACCAGTGGTGTAGCTGGCGATATAATTATAATCGAGCGCGCTGTGCCGGGCGCATTCGGCGAGCAGGGCTGCAAAGAGCGCGCCGTCGCCGCCGGGAGCGACCGGAACGTGGAGATCGGCGAGCTCGGCCGTGGGACTCCGGCGTGGATCGATGACGATGATGCGGCTGCCGCGCTTTTCTCGTGCGGCGAGCGCGCGCTGAAAGAGGATCGGATGGCACCAGGCGGCGTTGGAGCCGGCGAAGAGGATGAGGTCCGCCTCTTCGAAATCCTCATAAATGCCCGGCACCACGTCTTCGCCGAAGGTGTGGATATGCGCGGCGACCGGCGAGGCCATGCAGAGGCGCGAGTTGGTGTCGATGTTTGCGCTGCCGATAAATCCCTTCATCAGCTTGTTGGCGATATAGTAATCCTCGGTGAGGAACTGGCCTGAGACGTAGAAGGCGACCGAGTCCGGTCCATGAGTGTCGATCGCGGCGCGGAAACGGGCGGCGGCCAGAGCAAGCGCCTCGTCCCAGCTCGCCACCCGGTCGTTGATGAGGGGCGTGATCAGCCGCTCGCCGTCGTCTAGCGTAAGGCCGAGCGTCTCTCCTTTCACACAGAGCCGGCCGCGATTGGCCGAATGGTCTAAATCACCCGAGATGCCGTCCGGAGTTGCGCGCACACCGCAGCCTACGCCGCAATAGGGGCAGGTGGTTTTCATTGCCTGCCGATATCGAGCAGGATGCGGCCGTCTTTCACGCGCACGGGAAAGCGCGGCACGCAAGAGGCTTCTTCGCCTTCAACCGTGCCCGTTGCGAGCGCGATCACCCAGTTGTGCAACGGGCAGGTCACGAAATGGCCATGCACGATGCCGTGGCTAAGTGGGCCGCTACGATGCGGGCAACGGTCGGCGAGCGCGAAAACGCGGTCCTCCCCGGTGCGGAACAAGGCGATCGCGCCACCGGGCGTTGATACGGTACGTGCGCCGCGCCGGGGAATGTCTTCGAGTGCCGCGACATCGATGAAGCCTGTGCTGACGAGCGTCCCATCCATCACGCAAACTCCGCGTGGAGGATTTCCGCGACGGGGCGAAATTTTGCCGCGTGGCCTGGGCCAGACTGCTCGGCCCAGGGATCGCTTTGGGAAAAACTCTGGGCATGACGAAACCGCGCTGCAAGCAGGGCACGCCCTTCGGCATCCGTGACGATGCGGCCACGTACGTACTCGATCCCGACTCGCTCAATCCAAGGTGCGGTGCGCTCGAGATAGCGCGCCTCCTCGCGATAAAGCTGTAGGAACGCTGCACAATATTTGAGCACCTCTGCCTCGCTCGCCACTTTGCAAAGCAGATCGGTGCCACGCAATTTGACGCCGCCATTGCCGCCGACGAGGAGATCCCATCCCGACTCGGTCGCGATTACGCCGAAATCCTTGATGCTCGCCTCGGCGCAGTTCCGCGGGCAGCCGGAGACTGCCATCTTCACCTTATGTGGATGCCACGATCCCCAGGCCATCCTTTCGAGCGCAATGCCCATTCGCGTCGAGTTCTGAGTGCCAAAACGGCACCATTCCGAGCCGACGCATGTCTTCACCGTGCGCAGGGCCTTTCCGTAGGCATGCCCGGAGACGAGCCCGGCCGCGTTGAGGTCGCGCCAGACTGCGGGCAGGTCCTCGCGCTTTACACCGAGCATGTCGATCCGCTGGCCGCCGGTGATCTTGACTTCCGGGATTGCGTATTTCTCAACCACATCGGCGATGGCACGAAGCTCCCGAGCGTTGGTGATGCCGCCCCACATGCGTGGCACCACCGAAAAGGTCCCGTCTTTCTGGATATTCGCGTGCATCCGCTCATTGACGAAACGGGACTGTGCATCGTCCGCGTATTCGCCTGGCCAGGCGCAGAGCAGGTAGAAATTGAGCGCAGGTCGACAGGAGGCGCAACCATCCGGCGTCTTCCATTCGAGCGCCTGCATTACCGCTGGTATCGATTTGAACACTCCGCCTCTGATGCGCCGCCGGACCTCGTCATGCGGAAGATCCGTGCATTTGCACATCGGCTTGACCGCGGCGGGCGCATAAGCCGGGCCAAGTGCCACCTTGAGCAGTGCCTCGACAAGGGGTGTGCAGGAGCCGCAGGAAGAGGAGGCTTTGGTCTTCGCGCGGACATCGTCGATCGTCTTGAGGCCGAATTCCAGAATAGCGCCCGCGATTTGTTCTTTGCGCACGCCGTTACAGCCGCAGATCTCGGCATCGTCCCCGAGCGCCTGAACCGAATTGACCGGATCGCCCAGGCCTTTCATCCCCTCCGCCAACGCGGGACCAAAAATCACCGCATCGCGGATCTGGCCGATATCGGATCCATTTT
>JASHRV010000217.1 GCA_030037175.1 Acetobacteraceae bacterium | reverse complement strand
AAGAACCAAAGAACTTTTATCCTTTTGCTGATTCCCCTGCCAGGCCATCATGCACATCTGTCGCCACTCCGGAGGAGACAACCGAATGAAATTCGGATCCAGATCCGGAACGATCACCCTGGCCGGAACGATCACCCTGGCCGGAACGATCACCGCGGCCGGCGCGGCCGCCTTGCTCATCGCGCTCGGATCATCTCCGCCCGCGCCCGCCGGCATCCTCGACCCATGCGACCTCGCCCGCGTCGCCGCGCACAATACAATTCAGGATCGTTACGGTCAGGTCCTGGCCGGCCTGGACGACGCGATCGCAAAGGAAAGATCGGGCGGGCTCGACCCGGCGAAAGCGGTCTATCGCGACCGGGCAGGAGAGCCGCATCCGCTCGACCTGGTCGCGCTGAGGTCCGGCCTGCAGGCCGAGGAAGCGGCGGATCTCGGCCATGCCGACCGCGAGGTCGCCGGCACCTGCCCCAACGCGGGCGATCACGCGGGCGATCTCGTCGCCAACGCGACCAGGATCGCCGCTTCCATCGCGGCACGCGGCATCCAGGCCGTGCTCGCGAAACACGCGGGCGGCGCGGACCTGTCCTCGATCCTGCCCGGGCTCTCGTAGCGTCCCCGCCCGGGCTCTCGTAGCGTCGCCGCGCGCCGCAAACCCTCCGCCGCGCCGCGCTCATCGCGCGAGACGGCAGGCCCCCCAATCCGCTCCGCCCATCGTCGTTCGGATTTGCCCATTGGGGCAAGCCCGTTGAACCAGGCCGCCCCCACGCCCGGAATGCCAGATGCGCGCTTTTGCAATGGCTTGGCGCGCGATCTTGCATCGCCGCGAAGCAAAAGAGCCGAATCGGACCCAATTCATTCCGCCCGCCGACCCTTTCCTTCGCACTTGCAGCATTCTCAAGCATCAATGAGACAGCATAGCTGTCATGTCGGACCAATTCTCTCTCGCATGCGCGTAAACGCTCGATTACTCTTCCTTCAGGCCGGCCCGGATCCGCCGGGAGGAGGAGAGAGGGGAAAGCCATGGCCGACCGCATGCTGCAGTTCGTGCGCCTGCCGCAGCTTCAGCCCGAAAAGCGCGCCGTGGCCGAGCGCCGTGCCGATTTCGACGAAATCTACCGCCGCTTCGGCCCGCCCGAGGCCGCCCGCCAGGCCAGCCGCTGCAGCCAGTGCGGCGTGCCCTTCTGCTCGGTCCATTGCCCCCTCGGCAACGACATCCCGGACTGGCTCAAGCTCACCGCCGAGGGCCGGCTCGAGGAGGCCTACGAGCTCTCGGCCGCCACCAACAACTTCCCCGAGATTTGCGGCCGCATCTGCCCCCAGGACCGGCTCTGCGAGGGCAACTGCGTCATCGAGAAGGGCTATGAGGCGGTCACCATCGGCGCCGTCGAGCGCTTCCTCACCGACACCGCCTTCGCGCAGGGCTGGGTCCGCACCCGCCGCCCGGCGCGCGAGCGCGGGCTCTCAATCGGCGTCATCGGCGCCGGCCCCGGCGGCCTCGCCGCCGCGGAGGAGCTGCGCGCGCTCGGCTACGCGGTCGATGTCTATGACCGCCACGACCGCATCGGCGGCCTCCTCATCTATGGCATCCCCAACTTCAAGCTCGAGAAGGAGATCGTCTTCCGCCGCGCGGAGCAGCTCGCCGCGCAGGGCGTGCGGTTTCATCTCAATTGTGAGATCGGCCGCGATCTGCCGCTCGGCGAGCTCCGCCGCCGCCACGCCGCCATCCTCATCGCGACCGGCGTCTACCGGCCGCGGGACCTCACCGCCCCGGGCGTGACCCTGCCCGGCATCGTCCCCGCGCTCGACTACCTGATCGCCTCCAACCGCAAGGGCCTGGGCGATGCGGTCCCTGACTTCGACAGCGGCCTTCTGGATGCCCGAAACAAGCGGGTCGTGGTCGTGGGCGGGGGCGATACGGCCATGGATTGTGTCAGGACGGCGGCAAGACAGGGAGCAACGTCCGTTAAGTGCTTGTATCGCCGTGACCGCGCCAATATGCCCGGATCGATGCGGGAAGTAAAAAACGCGGAAGAAGAAGGGGTTGAGTTCCTTTGGCTCAGTGTGCCGAAGGCCTTTTCCGGCGTCCAATCCGTCCAAACCGCCCACCTCTCCCGCATGCGCCTCGGCCTCCCCGATTCTTCCGGCCGCCAGTCTGTCGAGCCGTCAAACACGCCTTCATCCCGTCTTGAGGCCGATCTCGTCATCAAGGCGCTTGGCTTCGATCCTGAAGATTTGCCGCTTCAATTCGCCGAGCCCGATCTCGCCGTCACCCGGTGGGGCACGCTCAAGATCCACCATCGAAGCTTCATGACCAGCCTCCCCGGCGTCTTCGCCGCCGGCGACATCGTGCGTGGCGCAAGCCTTGTCGTCTGGGCGATCCGCGACGGGCGCGATGCGGCCGCCAGCATCCACACCTATCTCGATCAGGAGGCCGCGAAGTTCGCGGTCGCCGCGGAGTGACAGAGATGGAGAACGCCACCGAGTTCCTCGCTGCCTGGGAAAAGAACCGCGCCCGGCTCGCCGGTACCTACGCGCCAGAGCAGGAGCACGATTCCTGCGGCGTCGGATTGATTGCGGCCCTTGACGGCAAACCGCGCCGCAAGGTCGTCGCTGCTGCGATCGATGCGCTGAAAGCCGTCTGGCATCGCGGTGCGGTCGATGCTGACGGCAAGACCGGCGACGGCGCGGGCATTCATGTCGAGATTCCGCAGGATTTCTTCGCCGAGGTCGTCGAGCGCGGCGGCACCCAGCTCCGTCCTGGCCCGATCGCGGTCGGCCAGGTTTTTCTGCCGAAGACCGATCTCTCCGCGCAGGAGCGTTGCCGGCAGATCGTCGAGACCGAGATTCTTCGTTTCGGCTACGCTATCCACGGCTGGCGGCAAGTGCCGATCGACGTCGCCTGCATCGGCGAGAAGGCGAACGCGACACGCCCTGAGATCGAGCAGATCATTGTGTGGAACGCGCTCGGGACCGACGAGGCGACCTTTGAACGCGACCTCTATGTGATCCGCCGGCGCATCGAGAAGGCTGCGATCGCAGCCCAGATTCCAGAACTCTATTTCTGTTCCCTTTCGTGCCGTTCGATCATCTACAAGGGGATGTTCCTCGCCGAGCACCTTTCGGAATTCTATCCGGATCTTCTCGATCCTCGCTTTGTTTCGCGATTCGCGATTTTCCATCAGCGCTACTCCACCAACACCTTTCCCACCTGGCGGCTTGCGCAGCCTTTCCGCATGCTCGCCCATAACGGCGAGATCAATACGCTGGCCGGTAACAGCAACTGGATGCGAAGCCACGAGACGCGGCTTGCCGACGCTGCGCTCGACCCATACATGGAGGACATCAAGCCGGTGGTTCAGGCCGGCGGGTCGGATACCGCTGTGCTCGACAATGTCTTCGAGCTCCTGGTGCGTGCCGGGCGCGATGCGCCGATGGCAAAGGCTTTGATGATTCCTCCTGCCTTTGCAACCGATGGCTCCATGACGTCGGCTGAGCGTGATCTCTTCCTCTATTGCAACGCTGTGATGGAGCCGTGGGACGGGCCGGCCGCGATCGCTGCCACCGACGGACGCTGGGTGATTGCCGGGCTCGACCGCAACGGACTGCGCCCGCTGCGCTACACCATCACCACGGATTCATTGCTCATCGTCGGCTCTGAGACCGGCATGGTGAAGCTCGACGAATCGGCGATCCTTGCCAAGGGGCGCGTCGGCCCGGGCGAGACGGTTGGGGTTGATCTCGACCAGCCCCGCTTCCACGTCGATGCCGAGATTCGGAAGCTCCTCGCTGCCCGGCAGCCCTTCAGCGAGTGGTCGCGCCGCATCACGGAGATCGATCGCATCGTCAAGACCGATGCGCCCGAATCCGTGATCCACCAGGGCGAGGAGCTGCGCCGCCGCCAGCTTGGCGCGGGCCTTACGCTCGAGGAAATGGAGCTCATCCTCCATCCGATGGTGGAGGAGGGCAACGAGCCGGTCGGCAGCATGGGCGACGACACGCCGATTGCCGTGCTCTCTGAGCATTATCGCGGACTGCATCATTATTTTCGTCAAACCTTCAGCCAGGTCACCAATCCGCCGATCGACTCGTTGCGCGAAATGCGGGTGATGACGTTGCGCACCCGGCTCGGAAATCTCGGCAATGTGCTCGACGAAGACGCGAGCCAGTGCGACCTTCTCCAGCTTGAAAGCCCCGTGCTCTCGACTGCCGAATTCTTTGCGATGCGCGAGTATATGGGTCGATCGGCCTGCGATATCGACTGCACTTTTCCCGCCGCTGCGGGCGAGGCAGGGCTGCGAGCCGCACTCGAGCGCATCCGTGGCGAAGCCGAGGAGGCGGTACGGGCTGGGTGCACACATGTCATCCTGAGCGATGAGGCACAGGGACCGGACCGCGCTCCGATCCCGATGATCCTCGCCACGGCCGGCGTGCACACGCATCTCGTACGCCAGTCACTTCGCACGTTCACCAGCCTCAATGTACGCTCTGCAGAATGCGTGGACGTGCACTACTTCGCCGTGCTGATCGGGGTCGGTGCGACCACCATCAACGCTTATCTCGCCGAAGCTTCGATCGCCGATCGCCAGCGGCGCGGCCTTTTTGGCGAGCTTTCCCTCAAGGCTGCCGTGCAGCGCTACAAGAAAGCGGTGGACAAGGGTCTTCTGAAGATCATGTCCAAGATGGGAATAAGCGTCATATCCTCATATCGCGGCGGCTATAATTTCGAGGCGATTGGCCTTTCCCGCGCCCTTGTCGCAGAATTCTTTCCCGGCATGCCTTCCCGCATTTCGGGTATCGGGCTCACCGGGATAGCCCGCAAGATTCTTGAGCTTCATGAGACCGCCTGGGCCCTCGGTGTCGTCACGTTGCCGGTCGGCGGCATCTACAAGGTGCGCCGGCGAGGAGAGGCGCACGGTTTCGAGGCCGGGCTGATTCACACGCTTCAGACCGCCGTCAGCACCGACAGCTACACCATCTATCGCCGCTATGCAGAGGGTGTGCGCAAGCTGCCGCCGATAGCGCTTCGAGATCTGCTCGATTTTCGTACCGATGGCCGCACGCCGGTTCCGGTGGACGAGGTCGAAAGCGTCACTGAGATCCGCAAGCGCCTGGTAGCGCCTGGCATCTCGCTCGGCGCCCTCTCGCCCGAGGCGCATGAGACGCTCTCGATCGCCATGAACCGGATCGGCGCACGATCCGATTCCGGCGAAGGCGGAGAAGACCCGGCTCGTTATCGGCCACGCGGAAACGGCGACAATGCCTGCTCGGCCATCAAGCAGATCGCCTCGGGCCGCTTCGGTGTGACCGCGGAATATCTCAATAACTGCCGCGAAATCGAGATCAAGATCGCGCAAGGCGCGAAGCCGGGGGAGGGCGGCCAGCTTCCCGGCTTCAAGGTGAGCGAGATGATCGCGCGGCTGCGTCACTCCACACCCGGCGTGATGCTGATCAGCCCCCCGCCGCATCACGACATTTACTCGATCGAGGATCTCGCCCAGCTCATCTACGATCTCAAGCAGATCAACCCGGATGCCACTGTCTGTGTGAAGCTCGTCGCGAGAAGCGGCATCGGGACGATCGCCGCCGGCGTTGCCAAGGCCAAGGCGGATGCGATTTTGATCTCGGGCCATGCTGGCGGCACCGGAGCAAGCCCACAGAGCAGCATCAAATACGCGGGCCTGCCCTGGGAGATGGGCCTCTCCGAGACGCACCAGGTGCTTATGCTCAACCGGCTGCGCCATCGGGTGAAGCTGCGCACGGACGGCGGCATCAAGACCGGGCGGGATGTCGTCATCGCTGCTATGCTCGGTGCCGAGGAATTCGGCATCGGTACGGCTTCGCTGGTGGCGATGGGTTGCATCATGGTGCGCCAGTGCCACTCGAACACGTGTCCTGTGGGCGTCTGCACGCAGGACCCTGACCTTCGCGCCAGGTTCGAAGGCACACCGGAGAAGGTGATCAACCTCTTCTCGTTCATCGCCGAGGATGTGCGCGGCATCCTCGCCTCGCTCGGGTTCCGCCGGCTTGAGGAGGTGATCGGCCGTACTGACCTGCTCCATCAGGTGAGCCGTGGCTCCGACCTGCTCGATGATCTCGACCTCAATCCGCTGCTCGTGCAGGCCGATCCCGGTCCTTACACCCGCTTTTGCTCGCGCGAAGGGCGCAACGAGGTGCCGGAGACCCTGGACGCGCAGATGATCACAGATGCGGCGGCCTTCTTCGAGCGCGGCGAGAAGATGCAGCTCCAATATACCATCCGCAATACGCACCGCGCGATCGGGACGAAGTTCTCCTCGAAGATCGTGCGCCGTTTCGGCATGGCAGGGCTCGCGCCCGGTCACGTGACCGTCCGGTTGCGTGGCTCCGCCGGCCAGTCACTCGGAGCCTTTGCCGTGCGCGGTCTTAAGCTCGAACTGTTCGGCGATTCGAATGACTATGTTGGCAAAGGCCTTTCCGGAGCGACCATCGTCGTGCGGCCCGCTCCATCCTCGAATCTCCTGAGCCAGGAGAACACCATCATCGGCAACACCGTGCTCTATGGAGCGACGTCGGGCTATCTCTTTGCCGCTGGCGAGGCCGGGGAACGGTTTGCGGTCCGCAACTCCGGCGCGGAGGCGGTTGTCGAGGGATGCGGCTCGAACGGTTGCGAATATATGACGGGCGGCACGGTCATCGTGCTCGGGCGTGTGGGCGAGAACTTCGGCGCTGGCTTCACCGGCGGCATGGCCTTCATATACGACCCGAATGAGCGGTTCTCGCGCGTTGCCAATCCCGATGCGATCAACTGGCAGCGCATCGCGTCGACACATTGGGAGAAGGTGCTCCGCGACCTTGTCGCACGCCACGTTGCGGAAACATCAAGCCGCTATGCTGAGATGCTTCTGCACGACTGGGAACGCACGGTCGGGCATTTCTGGCAGGTGGTGCCGAAAGGATACGAGAAATATTTGCCGCTTCCGGTGACCGAGGCAGCGGAAGCGGCGGAACGCGCCTGATCGAGGACGCTTCCTTCCCGGCCCTCTGCAAGGGGCGGAGCCCGTTGCAGAGGGCTGAAGCTGGAGATTCCCGGATCCCTCCCTTTAAGTACCGCGCAGCCTCCAAGAGGAGTGCATGCGGGGGCCGGGGATCTGGCTCCTGTTACGACTTCGGTGGAACCACTTGGCCGCGGATCTCGCCCGCCGGATGGTCCTGGGAATGGATGTTGATATAGAACTCGTCATCCATCAGCATGGTTGCCTGCTCCGGCGTGAGCGTGGCGCTGCCGGTCATTGGGCTCGTTGGAGCCGCGCCTCTCTTGCTGATCCAGATCTGCACCCCGGCATTCTTGCCGGCGGCGGCAGGGCCATGGAAGTGCGCCATGGTGGCGGGGCTGGAGAGTCCGCTGAAGGTGATCGACCAGGTCAGCAAGCGTGTTGTCGGATCGTAGGTGAGATCAGCCGTGCCGGTGCCGGGCGTGCTCACCGGCGGCACCTGCGCCGCGCCGGAAAGCGGCACGCTGAAAGAAACCGGAGCCGAATGGGCGAGGGTCGCCGAGGTTATCCACCCGAACAATGCCAATGCGAGAAGGACCGACCAGGTTCTCGTCGGACGCATGACGTTTTCTCCTGCAAGGGTTGGCGCCGCCGAGCTTAGCACACCGCCTCGCTCAGGGAACCGAGCCCTCAGGCTAACGCGCGGAGTCGTGCCAGCACCTCTTCACGCCCCAGTACGGCGAGCACGGCATCGATCGGAGGGCTCGATGTTGAGCCGGTGAGGGCCGCACGCAATGGCTGGGCGACGGTGCCGAGCTTCTCACCACGCAAAGCAGCGAATTCACGCAAGGAAGCATCGAGAGCCGGAGGGGTGAAGTCCGTCGCCGCGAGAGCCGGCGCCAATTCTTGCAGCATTTCTCGAGCCGCAGGCGTCAGCAATGCCTGCGCCTTTGCCTCCAGCGGCAGTGCGGGCGCGTGTGCGAGGAAGGCTGCCGAAGCCGCGAGGTCGTTGAGCGTGCGCGCCCGCTCTTTGAGCGCCGGCATCAGGGCCCGAATCCGTGTCAGCACTTCGGGCGCCGGTGCGCCGTTTCGTCCAAGCCGCTTTGCCACCTCTGTCGAAAGCCGTCCATCATCCGCCTGACGGATCCAGACGGCATTGAGATGCGTCAGTTTCGCGTAATCCATTCGGCTGGCGGCCCGACCAACCCCGTCGAGATCGAAGAGGCGGATCGCCTCCTCGCGCGACAGCACTTCGGCGTCTCCATGCCCCCAGCCGAGACGCAACAGGTAGTTGCAGAGGGCTTCGGGAAGAAAACCCTGCTCACGGAACTCGACCACGCTCTGCGCGCCGTGCCGCTTTGAAAGCTTCGCCCCATCGGGGCCATGGATCAGCGGGATATGCGCAAATCGCGGCGGCTCCCACTCCATTGCTTGATAGATCTGCATCTGCCGGAAGGCGTTGGTCAGATGGTCGTCGCCGCGGATGACATGGGTGATGCCCATGTCATGGTCATCCACCACCACCGCGTGCTGGTAAGTGGGGGTGCCGTCTCCGCGCAGGATGATCATGTCGTCGAGCTCAGCATTGGCCACGCGCACTGTGCCCTGGACGAGGTCGTGAACGATCGTCTCTCCCTCGCGCGGTGCCTTGAGACGGATTGCCGGGGCGACGCCGGGGGGCGCCTCGGCCGGGTCGCGGTTGCGCCAACGGCCGTCGTAACGAGGCGGCCTTCCCTCGGCCAGTGCCGCTTCTCGCATCTCGGCGAGCTCTGCGGGGGTGCAGAAACAGAGATAGGCGCGGCCGGAAGCAAGCAGGGCCTGCGCCACTTCGGCGTGACGGGCCTCGCGCGTGGACTGGAACACGATCGGCTTGTCCGGGCGGAGATCGAGCCATTCGAGCCCATCAAGGATGGCTTGGATCGCGGCCTCGGTATTGCGCGCGCGATCGGTGTCCTCGATCCGGAGCAGGTAGGTCCCGCGATGATGGCGGCTGAAAAGATAATTGAAGAGGGCCGTACGGGCGCTGCCAATGTGCAGCATGCCGGTCGGGCTCGGGGCGAAGCGGGTGCGGACGGACACGACGACGGCTTCTAGCCCAGGCCGTTCAGTTGCGCGAGCCAGCCCGTTCGGGCGGCGTGGTGAACCCCAGGAGGCGAGCCGAGAGGCCAACGGTCCAGCCCTGCACGATCAGCGAGAGGATGACGACGATGAACATGCTGGCGAACAGGGTGCCGCCACGCTCGGGGTCGCCGAGCACGGGAATGATGCTGAGATAGATGGGCACCGCTCCGCGCAGCCCTACCCAGGCGCTGAAGGCCGCCTCACGCCAGGAGAACCGGAATGGCAGGAGGGTGCCGAACACTGCGACTGGCCGGGCAAGGAAGATGAGCGCGGCCGCACCGCCGAGCGCGCCCGGGATGTATTCGGGCAAGAGGTGCGGCGTGATCAACAGGCCAAGCATGAGAAAGAGGATGATCTGCGAAAGCCAGGCCATGCCCTCGAAGAACGGAGCGACGTCGGAGCGGAGTGGGTTGATGAGGGCGCGGGTGATGACGCCGGCAAGATAGACGGCGAGAAAGCCGCTCGCCCCGAGGAGCTGGGCGATGCCGAAGAGCCCGAGCGCAGCGCCGAGGAGGAACACTGTCGCGAGCGCAGGCTCGAGCGGGAGCCGTCGCATCACCTGGCCAAGCAGCCACCCGCCGGTGAGTCCCAGCACGGCGCCGCCGATCATTTCCTCGAGGAACAGGGCCGCGGCGCCAATCGCGCCCAGTGAGCCGGGTACGGCGATGAGGTGGATCAGAAGAAAAGTCAGGAACACCGACATCGGATCGTTGAGACCGGACTCCACCTCCAGGAGTGCGCTCAGCCGCTCCGGCAGTGCCGCGCCCGACCTGCGCAGCAGGACCGCCACCGCCGCAGCGTCTGTCGGCGCCACCACGGCACCTGCGAGGAGGGAAGGTGCGATCGACAGCCCGTCCACCATGGCGACCACGCCGCCGACGATGCCGGCGGTTACAGCGACCCCAATCGTGGCCAGAACGAGCGCGGGCCAGAACGCCTTCCGCAGCATCGAGACGGGGGTTTTGAGGCCGCCTTCGAAGAGGATCACCGCCAGGGCGACGCTGCCGATCAGATAAGACGTGGCGTAATCGTTGTAGTGAATGCCGAGCGGGCCGTCCTCGCCGACGAGCATGCCGAGGGCCAGGAAGGCGAGCAGCACCGGCGCTCCGATGCGGCGAGAGGCAACCGCGGCCAAGATGCTGAGAATGCCGAGCCCACCGGCAAGCAGGATGACCTCGTGCGCATGGTGCATCGCCGCGCGCCCGGCCGCGATCATCGCGTCAGGCACCATAGTTCATGTCTCCCGCCATGCCGATCGGTCCTAAGACTCTTCTCTACGCCCCCTGGATGCTATTGCTCGCCCCGACCGGATCGCGAGATGCACTCGCGCGCCTGTGGGGAAGTGCGGCATGAAGCTTCGGGTCCTTGTGCCTCTGGCGGCCTTGCTGATCGCCGCCTGCCAACCGACCGACAATTCGCCGGAAGCGGTCTGCCGGCGTCAAGCGTACAATGACCCGCAGGTCGTTGCGCTCAGGATCCGTATGATGCAGAGCGCAAGCGTAGACCTGGGCTCGAAAGGTGAGCTCCAATACCTCCTCGAGCAGGCCACGCTCCGCTGCTTACAGGATAAGGGGCTCGCCGTGCCGGGCGGCGTCGAGCCGGTGCAGCCGACGAGGCCCTGAGCGTCGGCATGGAAGGACCGCTTATTCCTGGGCCTCCGCGTTGCGGCTTGGCGACGCAGGGTAGACCCCGAGCACGCGCACCTCGCGCGAGAAGAACGAAAGCTCCTCAAGCGCGTTGCGCAAGCTAGGCTGCTCCGGATGGCCTTCAACGTCGCAGAGGAACTGAGTTGCGGTGAAGTGGCCGTTCAGCATATAGCTCTCAAGCTTGGTCATGTTCACGCCGTTCGTGGCAAACCCGCCGAGCGCCTTGTAGAGCGCCGCCGGTACGTTGCGAACACGAAATACGAAAGTCGTCATCACCGTTTGCGCTGTAGCAGGCGGGGTTTTAGGGCGCGGGGCCATCACATAGAACCGCGTTGTATTGTGCGGCGCATCCTCGACATTGCGGCGCAAAATTTCGAGCCCGTAGATCTCCGCTGCCAGAGCAGAAGCGATCGCGGCGTCCTCGCGCCGGTTCCATTCGGCCACCAGCGCGGCCGACCCCGCCGTGTCCGCCTCGATGACGGGCTCGACGTGCATCTCCTTCAGCAGCCGACGGATCTGGCCAAGCGCCACGGCGTGGGAATGCACACGCCGGACATCCGAGAGCCGCGCTCCTTTGGGCGCCAGCAAACAATGCTCGACTCTCTGGAAGTGCTCTCCCACAACGAACAATCCGCTCTGTGGGAGAAGGTGGTGGATGTCAGGCACCCGCCCGGCCAGACTATTTTCGCACGGGAGCATGGCCAGATCGGCATGTCCCTCACGCACCACCTCGATTGCCGCTTCGAAGCTCTCGCATGGCAATGTACGAAGGCCCGGAAAGGCGGTCCGACAGGCGAGATCGGAATAGGCGCCGGGGCGCCCTTGGAAGGCGATGCTGCGGGTCATCCTGCCGTCATCGGGCGGCCGCCCTCGGCCGTCGGCATAGCGCGGGTTGAAGCACACCAAGGGTTTCCCTAAGGTGTGTGGCACCTT
>JASHRV010000216.1 GCA_030037175.1 Acetobacteraceae bacterium | reverse complement strand
CCTGCCTATTCACCCGATTTGAACCCCATCGAGCAGGTCTTTGCCAAGCTCAAAGCCTTGCTTCGCCGCGCTGAACCGCGAACCCGCACGAGCCTGTGGAACAACATCAGCTCCTTGCTCGATCGCTTCACTCCCGCCGAATGCAAAAACTACTTCCAGCACTGCGGATACGGACAAACCAAATGAAACCGCTCTAGACCGGAGATTGGGGTTCTCTTGCTCGCCGGCGATGCATATGCTGCGGCGGCCAACGCCGCCTCATAACCTTGCGCGGTTGATCACAGGGTCGAGGTCGGTGGAACTCGTAGGGGCGAGCCTACAGAGACCGGCCCTCACCTATCACCAGTCCAGTTCCCTTGACCATCGTAAATGTCGCACCGCAGGAACCCGTACGCATTCCAGAGCGCATTGAACATCGGCTTGAGGGTCGTCGGAGCGTCCGTCACGATTCCTTCGAGAACGATCTCCGGCAGAATAATCAAGGCTCCCGGTCGCGGACCCGCAACGCTAAAGCCACTACCATAGCCGGAGTTATAGCGAAGCGTGCTCCCGTCCATGCCGGTAAAGGAAAGGAAGGCAAAGACCGGAAAGCCCATATCGTAGGCGTTCAGAACGTCAACGTATTGCCTGAGTGCGAACGCGATCTGTCTACAGAGAGCCGGGCCAGCGATATATGCTTGGTTATTTCTTTCGTCCCTTTCCAGCACCAGCACGCCCTCAAGCGCGCCGTTGCGAAACAACTGAACGTAGCTTGAGGCGTTGTCGCGGCCGTCAGTTGCGTAGTTGACAAAACCGTCCAAGTTCACCGCGACTTGGTTGGCTCTGCTCATCCCGCTCAGTGGCAGAGGCGTGAAAGTACCCGTGCTGATCGCCCGAACCACGTCGATGTCGTGCCTGCCAGCGAACGGCGGGAACGGAATGACGTGCAGAATTGCCCGGCCACCCGGCGGAAGCGGGACCGGTGTGCTGTCCCCCACGATCTGTGCCAGCCGCTCCGCCCGAAAGCTGCGGATCCGGTCAGCGACAGACTCCGACAGCAAGAAGGCGGTCCGGACTTCGCCGACATCTAGCGGATATCTTCCGGCGGAGTTTCGACCATAAAAGCAGTTATTCGCCTTGACGCGATGTGGTCCCACCCAGCTCCGAGGTACCCGGACGACCAGCACATACTGACCGCAGCCACAGTCGACCGCTTCGATGTCGATCCGCGGCAGGCGCGGTTCCAGCCCATTCGCCAGCGCCTGCTCGAGGCGAAGCTTCTCCCGGTCGAGGTTGGGGATAGCCATGCCGGGGACGGCGGCAGCAACACCGTCTCGGGCAACGACGCCGACGACGAAATCGCCACCCGCGGTGTTCGCCAGCGACGACACGCCAGCAATGAAGGGCACCAAGTCACTTTCGGCCTTGTGTGGCAGCTCCGCCTTAAATTCAAGCGTCTTGCTCTCTCTGGCGATGCGAATGAGAGACTCCAGGTCCGCCTGCCTGATCTCTTTGAGCGGCTTTGGGATCATGGTTTGGTCCCCCAAACATTCCATACCAGCAGGCTGCCAAATGCCTTGTGCTGATTGCAGTCCGTGGACGGGGGCCGGCGCGGCTTCGACTTCATGTCCCGGGCGCCCGAATGTCCATTACAACGGTCCGCACGTGAAATCCCTCGGGTACCCCGGCCGCCTGCGCGTCGAGCCCCTGGCGAACCTCGTCGATAGTCCGCTTGGGAACGCCACGACGGCGGCTATCCTTCGGATCCCAATTGGCCGCGTCGAACCAGCCGACAAGGTAAACCCCGACGGGCGCGCCGAGCTGCACCATATAGCGCTGCACCAGCTGCGACTCGAGCGCCGTGAAGAGTTCGTCGTTCCAGCACCCCTTTGCCTCGATCACCGCGGTGATCGGGTCGATCGGCTCGCCCGTTGGACTGCGCCGCAGGGTGTTGATCAGGATATCAGTCCGCTGGCCGATCGGCGCCCCGGGGTGGCGTAGGACTTCAACTTCCCTGTTGGCGAAGATGCCCGCACCAGCCAACCGCTGGCGCAGGTGGCGCGCGACGACATCGGAGAAGCCATTCTCGTCGATTGGCCGGTATTGCTGCGTCGTGCCTTGCCGATCCCAGAGGTCGCGCACGGGTGTTTGGGCGCCGTGAAGTTCCGATTCGAGCCCGTTCAGCGTCTCGAGCAAGACCTCCATCAGATCGGCGGCCGAGGTCACAAGGCGTGCGTTGGGACGATCCGTCAGCGCGAACACTTCGCGCATGCTCAGCGGCGACCATGTTTTGAGCCGCATCGCGATTTCGGCGCGGCTGAGCTCGAACGGAAGGAGCGGCAGGTCGGGATGCGCGGCCACCAGGCAGCGCAACGCCCGGACGGCCGCCTCGGTCCCCATGGACACCAGCAGGCGGGGCGCACCGTCCCGCAAATAGGGAATACCCTGAAGCGGATTGACGAAGCCGGACGGCCCCGGCCCATCGGCCGCGGATGGGAAGAGTCGTTCCATCAGCAGGTATAGATCCGCGATCGCGTCCTCGCCGAGGCCGGCATAAAACGGCGTAGCCAGAGAAAACTGACCTGCCGCATACAGCAGGATGGCGCGTGCCAAATCGTCGTTCGCGGAAAGCTTGGCCCACATGGCCGGCCAAACGCCCGGCGACATTCGCTCGAGGAGAACCTGGGCAATCGGCAAAGCATCACTGCCGCCCGTCGAGAGAGCGCCGGCAGCCTGATCGATGGCAGGTTGGAACCCGGCCCGCAGTAGCGCGCCCAGCAGAACCGCATACTCGGCCGGCGTGACGTCGGGCGCGACCATCTCGGCGTAAACTGCCGCCTTCAGGCCTTCGTCGTCCCAGCACCCTTCGAGATCGCGCAGGATGTGAAACCGCAGGCCACTGTTCGGATGACCGTCGGGGGACCGTTCCAGTGCCTTTTCCCCGCGAATCAGCGCCACCACGGTCCCGATAAACTCCGCCGGCGCTTTGGCAAGCGCGTCCCGCGTGACCGCAAGGGCGTCCGGAGCCTTGTCGACGACGCCATGCCGCGGCAACCCGACGATGGTCGGCGCCCATTTCTGCCAGATCGAGGCAGGCAACGCGGCATAGACCGCGGGATCTTGCTCGTGCAGCAGCAGGAGCCCACGCAGCGCGGCAAGGTCTATTCGGTTCAATGGTAGTGGTTGACGTCCGAGCCATGAATCGGCCTGGCTCTCAGCGTTGGCGAGATACGTCGCTGTCGTCGCCACGATCCGTTTGCGGACCGACTCCTCCGCCGACTGCCAGCCGGGCATATCGGGGATGATATAGTCGAGATCGTTCAGGAGGTTGGGGTCTTCCGGCGACCGCGCGAGCACGGTGTTCAGCTGCCACCAGGCCTGCCAATCGCCGGCCTCCGCCCGTTCGAGGCAGGTGCGGATCTCGGCCGGCAGATCGACCTCGGGCGCGGGGGATCGACGATAGGTCGCGGCGATCTGGCGCTCGTACTCAAGTCGCGAGCGCGCGCGGGCCGCCTCCTCAGAGTCCAGCCCTATGCCGTCGAGCAGCCAGGCGAAGTGGGCTCGCAACCGCGGCCAATGTTGTGCCGCGTCGAACAGCGCTGCGAACTCGGGGCCGTCCTCGCGTGGAAACAGAAGGTCGATGGCATTGCACAGGCTGTCTTCGTCGAGGCCCGGCACGGATGCCGTTCCGGCCGGTGCGATCGACAGCAGCCATGGGAAATCAGACGCCGAGAGCAAGTCGGCCCGTTGCAACGCGCTCGCCTCAGCCCAATCCAATGGCAACGCCAGGCGAGCGCGGAGGAACAGCCGGCGACGCGCGACGTCCGAGCGGATCACTCCGCGGAACGCCTCGTTCGCCTTATAGTCGGTGCCGCGACAGAGATCGCCATATTGGCGCAGCCGAGCGTCGATATGCGCGATGAAGGCCGCGGTGATATCGGGAGCCTCGAATACCCACCACACCCGGACCATGATCGCATCCGCGAGCGTCTTCTCGCGGAACTCGCCCATGATGTTGGCCCGAGCGATGTAGCCCGTCGCCCATTCGAGTGCGGGCAGAAGATCTTGGCGTCGCAACCGCGCCGGCAAATCGAACAGAAAATGGGCATAGCCGCCGAAGAAGCTCGGATCCGAGGGCGTCAGCAGCGAAAACACCTCCGTGGTGCCGATGTGGTCCGGCCACAGCAGGTCCAGTGCATAACCCCTGATCTCATCCTGTGGATCATCGCCGGCTTCCCCCCGGACAAGCGCAAGCAGCGACGTCACCGCCGAACCGCTGCCACAACGCCTTAAGGCCGCCACCGCCACGGCTCGCACGGCAGGAGCGTCGCTCTGATCGAGAGCGACACTCAGTATGTCGGATTCGAGTTCCTGAAGCGCACAGCGTTCCGCGATGTTGAGCACGACGCGGCGCGTCGTCACCTTCAGGCTTCGGGTCACGATGAAGGGGCGAAGCTGCGCCGCCAGACCCTCATGCGCCAGCTTGCGATAGGTCTCGGTCATGCCGAAGAAATGCTCGTAGTAGCGACCTTGCTCGACGTATTCGAGCATCGAGCGCGTCAGCAGCTCGAGGTCTGAGGCTGACCAGTTCGCCAGGTCACCGCGCAGCAATTCCCATGGCCCTGCCGCAATCACGGATGCGCGCAATTCGGCGCTCAGCGATGCCATCCAGGCCGCAACCACGGCGAGTTGCGGAATCACGCCGCCCGACGGGTGGATCACCACCCGTAGGATGGTGTTCGCCGGCACACCCTTCTCCTTGAGATACAGCGCCGCGAGGAACTCGCCGTAGCTCTGGTGCGCCCAGCCGATACGGTGATCGCCCCGTGAGCTGAACAGCCCGCTATCCAGGACCTCGCGGACATCGTCGTCGGTGGCCGTGAACGATGCGAAGTCGCCTTGCTCTAGCGCCCCCGACAAGCGTGAGAGCGGGACATCCTCCGTCGGGCAATCTGCTTCCGGACCGGTCCACACCGCAGCACGGCCGCCGATGAGCGTCCCTGCCGCGATACGGGACGCCAGCCGAAATCGCTGTGGCCCATTCAAACGACCCAGCCGCCCTGTTTCCCGACGACTGGCGTTCTGTTCCTCGGCGAGCGCAAGGCAACCCTGACAATGAACCTCCGCGGCACTGGAGGGCAGCGAACCGTGCCGCTGATGAACCTTGATCAGGATACTGAGCGTCAGCGGCTTGCTGGCGAACGGCACCGCATGCGTCGCAAAGAGATCGTGGATGAAGGTATCGGGGTCAACACCATGCGTCGCCAGCGCCGTCAGCACGTCACGCCGTCGCAATGGCGCCAGTTCGAACACGCCCGCTGCTGCCTCTCCCCAGATCTCGACGAAGGCTGTCCCGAGTATGGTGGCTGGCCAAACAGCGGTGCGGCAAGCCACCCTGATCGACAGCCGGTCGACCGGAACGGCCTGCAACTCCTCCGCCAGAATGCTCGCCAAGGTTTCCAGCCGAAGGGCAGCCTCGTCGAAGCTGTCGAGGTGGAGGACAAGGTGACCGGCGCCGTCCTTCCAGGCCACAAACGCCGCCGCTTCGAATATCCGGCGCCGTAAGGACTCCTCTGACGACACAACCCGCAGGTCGACATAGAGCGATTGTCGCTGTGCATCGGAGATGGCAGCGATCCGATCGTGTTCACGCTTCAGCTCCGACGACTTGCCGATGCCGGGCTCACCCAGCAGGGCGAGGGCCCGATAGTTCTCGAGGTCGGCCAGCGATCGCAGTTCGTCCCGACCGAAATAGTCCCCAACGGGGTCACGCAGAAAGCCTGCGTCGGACAGGTCGAGCTGGCCGGTCTGCGGGATCCAGAAGCGTTGCCAGTCGTAACGGACGTTCTGGCTTTTGCCGGCAACTGGGGTTGGAGAGTGGGGCGGGCACACGGAACGGGCTTCCTGGTTTAACTTTCGGGCTGGGCACCGTATCGCGCGAATGCCTGCCGCCGCGCACGGCAGGCCAGTCGTCGGCACCGCCTGCTCACGGCCACGCCATGTCGTGGGACTCGGAGTCGCGGATGGACTCTACCGAATTCGTCCCTTCCCCGTCATCTTCCGCGACGTGATGGCCAGGGGCGGAGCCGGCTGGCGGCGCCGCGGCTGCAATGCGCTGAACAGCCGCCGCGCGCTGCGCATGGCCTCAGGCGCGAAGGCTTACACGTCTTCGCTCCGATCGCGGATTGCCAACCGAAACTGCCACCCTTCGAAACTCATCAGCATGTGCCCAAACTCGACCCACGATACCTCGCGACCGTCGATGACGAGCAGAGGCGTCCGGCCGTCTCCGGCCTCGTCCCATTCGATCCGGCCACAGACCGTCTGATCCGCGATGCGGGCGCCGTCCTCGCCGCTTTCAAGATAGCGAACGGACAGGCTGTGGCGCATCCGCTCGATCAGGCTGCCAAGCAGCGCCAATGGTTCGCCGTCCGGATCGCCCACGACTTCGAATTGATACCCATTCGGTACGCCGGCCTTGAGTTCGAAAGCCTCAAGTACCATTAGCTCCCCTAGCAGCCTTGTCCGGAAATGGAATTCATGCTGCTCCCCGGCGCAGTCCGTCATCACCACCGGTTCGAGCCGGACGTGCTCGAAGTGCTCCAGGCCCAAAGCACTGGCGACCTCGGCGTTGAAGCAGCTTGTGCAAAGCACGCGGTAGCCGCGCTCGATCGAGCCATAGCTCACGACGTCGTAGGCCGGGACGGCCGTGCCGCACGCCGCGCAGACCGTGGTGTCACTCGGCTCGCCTTCGTCGCTCATGGCTCCTCCAATCGTCGCCGGAGCGCGTCGAGGAGTTGCGTGCCCGCGTCCAAGGCCGCAGCAGCCGCGTCCGGTAAAACATCCACGCCATGCGCCGCCGCATTCAGAACTAGCAGCGTCGCGCCAAAGTTGCCGGCGCCTGGCGGCAAACCGCTGGCCGGCGGAACCGTTGACGCTTGCGCCAAAGGAAGATCATCGCCTCGGGATCGCCACTTATGCTCTACGGTTCCCTTCATCATCCATTCCCGCCAGTTCGCGCTCGATCTGCTCGATACTAGGCAGGTTGGTCTGCAGTTCGGCCGGCAGGGATTGTGCCAGCTTGTATTCGACGACGCCCATGGGCTGTGATTTGTCGCCCAGTGCGTATTCGGCCACCACCTTGTTCCTGCTCTTACACAGCAGCAGACCGATGGTCGGATTGTCATGCTCGTTCCTGACCTGGCGATCGACCGCCGTGAGGTAAAAGCCCAGTTGCCCCAGGTGCTCCGGCTTGAACTTACCGGCTTTCAATTCAACCACGACATAGCAGCGCAGTTTGAGGTGGTAGAACAGCAAGTCGATGAAGAACTCCTCGCCGCCCACATCCAGCAGAACTTGTCGTCCGACGAAGGCAAAGCCTGCTCCGAGTTCCAGCAGAAATTCGGTCACATGCCTGACCAGCGCATGCTCAATTTCGCGCTCCTGCGCCTCGTCGGTCAGGCCGAGAAAATCGAAGCGGTACGGGTCTTTCAGGGATTCGCGTGCCAGGTCGGAGTGTGGCGCGGGCAGTGTGGCCGGGAAATTGGTGACGGCTATGCCGCTACGCTCCAGCAGGCGGCTTTCGATCTGCATCACCAGCACATTGCGCGACCAGTTGTGTTCGATGGCCTGGGCGGCGTACCATCTCCTGGTTTCGGGGCCGGGCAATTTGTCCAGCAGGGCCAGCTGATGATACCAGGGCAATTGTGCAAGCACCCCTTGCACGAATGACTCGCCCGGCCACGCCTCGGCAAAAGCGCGCATATATTTCAGGTTGCGCGGCGAAAACCCCTTCATGTCCGGGAAGGCCGTACGCAGGTCCGCCGCCAGGCGGTCGATGACCTTGGCGCCCCAGCCCTGTTCGGCTTGTCGGCCGAGGATGTCGCGGCCGATCTGCCAGTAAAGCAGCACGAGTTCGCGGTTGACGGCGAGCGCAGCGCGCTGCTGTGCGGCATGGATGCGCGCCTTCAGTTCGGCCAGCCAATCGGTATAGCCGGCGGGCGGTGTACTGAGAGCGGGGGGGACGTCGGTCACGCCGCGCTACCCTCCGGATCGGTGTGCGGTGTCAGGCGTGTTTCGGTCATGGGTTGACGTTAGCAGTTCGGTCCCGCTTCGGCACTGTCTGCCGCTGGTTCCGCTCGGGTGCCCGTCCTGCCTTCGGCGAGTGACCGCAAGGCGATCCGGGACGATCGAACCACGGCGTCGAGATGTGCCATCGCTTCCTCAAGGGCGGTGTAGTCGAAGGCCTTGCGCTCGATCGGGGTCAGTGGCGGCAAGGGGAGCGGCGGCGCTTCCGGAATGTCGCCGTCGATCTCGAGGCGCGGCCGACCGCGGCCACGGTTTGGGTGTCGCGCTGCCGTTTGGATGGATAATGTCCCCTTCTGTGCCCATTCCTACCGTTTGGAATGAGAATATCGGGGAGAGTGGAAAAATCCTGGTCGATCAGGCTGCGATCTGATTGCGGGAAATCGCTCCGAGCCGGTCATCAAGGACAGCAGCCCTTACGACGGCGACGCGATGGGCGCCGCGCGGCGACCATCGCATACGCTGGCGCCTGCCCATGCGGGCATTGGCGATCTCGTCGACGCACCCCTGCGCGCGCGATGTCGATATCGGGCGGTCGCTGTGATACCGGCGGTGATAACTGACAATGGCTCGGCGGTTGTTTTGCACGTAGCTCCGCAGTTCAGAGCAGTGACGCAGGAGATCTCTCGTCACCACCCGCTCAGGATCGGTGTTGCTGCGAGCGATGTCATCCGAGTGATGGGCAAAACGTACCAACTCCTGGTCCGCTTGTGCCGGCCGGCCATGCCACAGCAAATGCCTGACACGCTCGATCGACGCCTGCGCTGCGTGCAGCGGACGAAGCTGAATATCGCGACCAGAGAGGCCGAGTAGCATCTGCTCGATTGGGCGCATGCGCATCGAGAGATGAAACCAGTCAAGGATATGCCGCACCGGCTCTCGGGTCGCGGCCCGTACTAGATTGGGAAGAACCGCCTCACCATCACTGATTACGGTCACCTTCTGGCCAGGACGCCAACCCTGCGCGCCGAGCGCGGCGCGCAAAATGTCGATGGGACGATCTGCGCCCTTCGGCGCGAAGGCAAAGCGACGCGGCTTTCGACCAGCTACCTCGACCTTGCCCACTGTTACATCCAGATGCCGGCTTTGGTGACCGGGAACGGCGCGGATGTGGGCTCCGTCAATCATCACCACCGTTTCCTTGCTGGAAGGAGACGGATTTTCTGGATCGGCATCGGACAAGGCTTCGATCGCCGTGGCGACCCGGTGCGTTCGATTGCGTATTGTCGCATGGTTGGCAGGCGAGCACGGCAGGAGCTGCGACAACAGCCGCCCGGCTTCTCGGAATGAGTGCCGAGCCCCGAGGTCTGCCTGAATTCGGCGGAGCTCGGGCGTGCAGCGGTCGGGCAGTAATTCGCTCAGCGACGAGAACGACAGGTCGACGAACCCCAGCTTGTTCGAACACGGACAGATGCTGATGCGCGGTGCGTCGACCGTCACCGTCCCGAACAGCGTCTGGATGGTCCGCGTGCGGCAATCTCGCTGACGACGCATCTTACGGCATGCCGGACAGACGCGAGCGCAGAACGTGTACTCCTCCATCTGGGTTTGCAGCACGAGGCGCTGTAGCTCGGCCAGCACCTGCTTTGCCTCGTCGAGGGACAGGCCGATCTCCTCAGCGGTCAAACCCACGACGCGTCGCTTGAAGTGCGCCACTTCAATGGTTTCGACCTCTCCCCACCCGCTCCGGGCCTCGAGCCTGATCCGCCATTCCACAACAGCATCTCCCCGACTGAACTGAACCTGCCAATCGTCCACAGGTCCAGAGGGAAAGACCAGGATTTTGCCACTCTCCCCGATATTCTCATTCCAAACGGTAGGAATGGGCACAGAAGGGGACATTATCCATCCAAACGGCAGCGCGACAGATAGCCCCGCGCCTTGGTCGTCACCATCCCCGTTCGCTGCCGCCGCTGCCGGGCCTTGATCACATACGAAACGCTGACCGCGAACCGCTCCGCCGCCTGCCGCGCACTCAGATCATCCGCCGCCAGCACCCGATCACGCAGATCTTGCGAGTAGGACAGCCCTCGTCGCCAAGCCAGCTTCGCCTCCGACTCCCGCCGGAAGCTTACGAATCACACTTGGCCCCCGTGCCGGAAGCCCGATTCCAAACCATCCAAAACCGCTCTAATGTGAGCATCCTCGATTACCTGTGCGCCAAGGTTCCGGGCTCGGTCCACCGCGGCCTCAAAGCCCTCGACCGCAAACCACAAGAGCACCCCATGCCCCGGTGGTGCCG
>JASHRV010000215.1 GCA_030037175.1 Acetobacteraceae bacterium | reverse complement strand
GCTCGGCATATTCCGCCCCGCCCGCGAACCCGCGCAGAAACCAAGCCACGTTCTCCGGCAGCGCCCCGGCCCAGCGCGCCAGCCCTGCCTCCGCGCCCGCCAGGTAATCCTCCCGGATCGCCCTGGTCTTCACGCCGAGAGCGGGATGGGATCGCTCACGCTCTCCCACCCCGCTCTCGCTCTTTGTTTGGTCGCGTGATTCAGACCTCCGGCGATTCCGCCTCCGGTCATCACGCTCTGGCCCAAGGTCCGCTTCGCCTCCCACCGCCGCCCAGCCCGGAAACAGCCGCCGCACCCGCTCCGCCTCCTCGCCCTCGGCGCCCGCCAGCACCACCCGCCCGGCCTCGCCCACCGCCCGCGCCACCGCCTCGCCCCACGCCGCCTCCTCGTACCGGTCGAGCAGCGGCTCCACGCGCACCCGCGCCCGCTCCTCTTCCGTCAGCGCGCCAAGAATCATCTCCCGCACCTCGGCGAAGCGGAACGGCGCGCGCGTGCTCCTCGGCTGCCGCGCCCCGCACGAAAGCACGAGCAGCCGCCCGGCCTCAGCGAGCCCCGCGCGCATCGCGCCGACATGCCCCGCATGCGGCGGCTGGAAGCGCCCGAGCAGAACCGCGCAATCGAACGCAGATTTGTCGCACTGACTCATATCGCCCATCTTGTACTTCACCCCCACCACACGCGCTCTGTCGGCCGCATCGGGTAATGTGCACCCTCCGCCGGGAGGAAAGCCTGTGTCCGAGACCGACCGCTACCAGCTCACGCTGACCGACTCTCCAAGCGAAGCCGCCCAGGCAACGATCGAGAACGGCCTGCACGACTTCAACCTGCTCAAGGCCGGCTACGTGAATTCGCGCGCGCTCGCGGTGCTGGTCCGCGATGTCGACTCATCCGAGATCGTCGGCGGCCTCCTGGGCCGCACCACGCTCGGATTGCTCTTCATCGACCTCGTCTTCCTGCCGGAAGCAACGCGCGGCCAGGGCATCGGCAGCGAAATCCTGAGCATGGCGGAAGAAGAAGCGAAACGGCGCGGCTGCACCGCGGCGACACTCTTCACCATCTGGTTCCAGGCGCCGGACTTCTACGCACGGCACGGCTACCGCGAGGTCGGCCGCATCGAATGCGCGCTCCCCGGCCACACGCGCATCTGCATGAGCAAAGGGCTGTAGCAGCGATAATTGGATAATTGTTCTTTCTTGAAAGAAAGAACCAAAGAACTTTTTTCCGTTTTCGGGACCACCGCTCCACCTCGGGCCTCCGACCGTCGTTCGGAGTCCCCATCCGCCGCCCGCCCCCGGAAAACGGAAAAAAGTCTTTTTGCTTCTTTTTCTTCAGAAAAAGAAGTTTTCTAATTTTTCCTTTTCAATACCTCATAAAAATTCAAAACACCCTCTTAACCGATACCTTCCCTAATATCCGAACGCGTACACCGCCCGGTCCGCGCCCACATAGAGCCGCGTGCCGGAGGCGATCAGCGTCGTGTAGCGCCGCACCAGCCCCATTGGCGCGCTCGTGAACAGAACCGTTCCGTCGCTGCCGCGGAATGCGCGCAGCCGTTCGTCGCCTTCCGCGCCCACCGCCCAGACGATCGGCTCGCCAGCCGCGTCCTCCGTCACGATCGGCGCGCCGAGCCCGTTCTCCTCGGCGCACCACGCCACTGCGATCTGCCCCGGCGCCTCCGCCCCGACCTTGAGCGCCACCAGGTCCCCGCCCCGCCCGCCCGGGCAGCCGACGCCTTGGGCCTGGAACACGACGTAACGTATGCCCCCCAGCCTGTAGCTCGCCGGCGCGGTCCGGATCGGCACCGAGGAAACGTGCCGCACCGCCGCTGCCGTCCCGATCCCGCCGAGATCGGCGCGGTCGAGCAGATAGGCGTTCCCGTCCTTGCCGAGCTGCACCACGGACGGCCCGGCCAGCACCGGGTTCGTGGCGCCGAGATCGAGGTCCGCGTCGTCCAGCTCCTGCCAGTTCCCGGGGGCGAAGAAATCCGCCGTATCGCCCGTGTAGGCCGGCCCGAACCCGAGCCGGAACACCGCCTCGCCGTCGCCGAACTGCCCGTCCGCGCCGATCGTGTTCCCGGTCGCGACGTAGAGCGACGTGCCGTCGCTCACCACCCCGCCCGGGGCCCAGATCCCACCGCCCCGCGCCCGCGTCGCCCACGCCCCGAGCACGGCCGGGTCGTTCATCGGCACGCCCACCACCCAGCCGCGATAGAAGGCGCAGTCCCCGAAATGCCCGGCATAGGGCACGAAGATCTTTCCCCCCTCGGCGGCCAGCGCGCCGCGCTCGCCCTGGTTCGCGGCGACGAACCGCCGCCCCTCGGCCGCGAGCCGCGCCGCGACATCCACGGGCCACCCGGCAAGCACGCGCCCGCTGCCAGCGTCGAGCGCGAAGAGCAGGTGCCGCACCGCGCCCCCCGCCTCCGTCATCGCGTCGAGATAGATCGTCCCGCCCGCGATCACCGGCGTGCCGGTGATCCCCATCGGGCTGATATCCCCGCAAGGGAGGTCGTCCGGCGGCACCGGCCGGCCGAGCGCTGCGCGCCACACGACCCGCCCGTCGCCCGCATCGAGCGCGAAGACCTCGTCCTGCTCGGTCGCGACGATCAGAAGCCTCTGCCCGCCCGGCGCGGTCCAGAGCAGCGGCTGCGCATAGACCGGCCCGTCCACGGGCGCCTGCCAGAGCGGCGCGGCGGCCATTGCCCGAACCTTCGCCTCCGTCATGCCGGGCGCGTGAAAAAGCCCGCTCCGCGCGGCGTCGCCGTGGAACTGCCTCACGTCCGCTCCGGCCGCCGGCGCGCCCCCGGGGCTTGCGTTCGCTCCGGTCAAATCTCCTTGAGCGTGCGCGCCCGCAACCCCGAGCCAGAGTCCCAGCAAAGTCGTTGCGATCCCGCGAATGAGCCGCCGCACTGCCCTTCTCATGAGCCTTCCCCCGCGTGCCTGTTTCCGTCCGCGTTTCGTTCGCCGTGCGCGATGTTCTTGAGTCCGGATCGAGGCGGGAACATCCTTGCATCCCCATCCGGAGATGCAGCCCATGAGACGTGCTCTTCTCGCAACCGCCACGATCTGCGCCTTTGCGCTCGCGCCCGCCATCGCCAAGGCGACGGATCTGCCGGCCGGCGGCATGACCGTCGATGACATCGTAAGCTGGCTCCAGGGTGCCGGCTACCCGGCCAGCGTCGAGACGAACAGCGACGGCACCAAGGAGGTCGTGAGCTCGTCGGACGGCTCGCAGTTCCGCATCCAGATGTATGACTGCAACGGCGGACCGCGCTGCGCCTCGATCGAGTTCTATGCCGGCTTCAACACCCATGGCGCCTGGAATGCGCAGAAGATGAACGACTGGAACAGCAAGAAGCGCTGGACCCGCGCCTATGTGGACAACACCAACGATCCCTGGATCGAGATGGATGTCGATCTCAGCCCGGGCGGCACCTACGAGATGCTGAACGACGAGTTCTCGATCTGGCGCAGCGGTTTTCGCGACTTCCGCCAGTACATCCACTGGTAACATCCACTGGTAATATCCACTGGTGGGAACGGGGGCGGGCCTCGCCGCGCTTCGCGAGGCCCGCTTATATTGCCGGCTTTCGGCATAAGATTTTTTTATGCTCCTCGGGTTGGACACCCTGTCCAACCGATTCCTTTCTAACCCATTGTTTTCATTAACTTTCCTATATTCCGCGCAATCCCCCGTCATGTCCAATTCCCGCCCGTCCAATCTGTCTCTCTTGCCCCGCGCTTGCGGCCGCGCTTCGCTTTCGCCTTTCTCTTCGCAACCATCCCGAGAGAGCAAAAATGTCCGCTGCCCAAGGCGCGCCCCGCCCGCTCGACGGCATTCTCGTCGTCACGCTCGAGCACGCCATCGCCGCGCCTTTCGCCACCCGCCAGCTCGCCGATCTCGGCGCGCGCGTCATCAAGGTCGAGCGCCCCGGCGCCGGCGATTTCGCCCGCTCCTACGACGACCGCGTCCGCGGCCTCGCCTCGCACTTCGTCTGGTGCAACCGCTCCAAGGAAAGCCTCACGCTCGACCTCAAGCACGCCGAGGCCGGAGAAATCCTCTCACGGCTGCTCGCCAAGGCCGATGTGCTGGTGCAGAACCTCGCCCCCGGCGCCGCCGCCCGCCTCGGGCTCTCGGAGGAGGCGCTGCGCCCCACCCATCCCCGCCTGATCCTCTGCGACATCTCGGGCTACGGCGAGGACGGCCCCTATCGCGACCGCAAGGCTTACGACCTCCTGATCCAGAGCGAGGCCGGGTTCCTTTCCGTCACCGGCACCGAGGACCATCCCTCGAAAGCCGGCATCTCGATCGCGGACATCGCCGCCGGCATGTACGCCTATAGCGGTATCCTCGCCGCGCTGATCGAGCGCAACGCCACCGGACGCGGCAGCAAGGTCGAGATCGCGATGCTCGAGGCGCTCGGCGAATGGATGAGCTTTCCCCTCTATTACGCCTTCGAGGGCCAGGCGCCGCCGCCGCGCACCGGCGCCGCCCACGCCACGATCTATCCCTACGGCCCTTTCGCCACGGCTGACGGGCGGACGGTGATGCTCGGGCTGCAGAACGAGCGCGAATGGAAGATTTTTTGCGAGGCGGTGCTGCGCAAGCCGGCGCTGGCCGCCGATCCGCGCTTCGATTCGAACGGCAAGCGCGCCGCCAACCGCGAGCTGCTCGCTCCGATCGTCACCGGGATTTTCGCTGCCCTGACAGCGGAGGAGCTGGTGGGTCTGCTCGATCAGGCCGGCATCGCCAATGCCCATGTCAACGACATGCCCGCCCTCTGGGCCCATCCGCAGCTCGCCGCGCGCAGGCGCTGGCGGAAGGTGGGCTCGCCCGCCGGCCCGGTCCCGGCGCTTCTTCCGCCCGCCAATGCCAGCACCTTCGCCCCGCGCATGGACGCCGTGCCCGCCTTGGGTGAGCACAGCGACGTGATCCTGGGCGAGCTCGGCTTTTCCCCAGCCGAGATTGCGCGCCTGCATAGAGAGGACGCGGTTTGACACTGAAGTCCCCCTCTGGGATGTCCCCTTCTGGGATGCCCTCCTTTGGCCCTCCCGTCGCGCTCGCGCGCTGGGGCAGCTTCCATGTCGGCGGCCGTCTCGTCCCGCTCGCGGGAAAGCCCATTCGCGAGCTCGCCTTGAGCCCGGGCGGCGTGCCTGCGCGCATCGATCCCAACGGCACCTACCTCGCCGGCGCCATGTACGCGCAGTACATGATCCCGGCCGAGTGCCGCGGCCGCTTTCCCCTGCTGCTTTGGCATGGTGGCGGCATGACCGGCGCCTGCTGGGAGACGACGCCGGACGGCCGCGAGGGCTGGCAGCATTTCTTCCTCCGCCGCGGCTGGGCAACCTACGTCTCGGACGCGGTGGAGCGCGGCCGCAGCGGTTTCCCGCCGTATCCCGACATTTTTCCGGGTGAGCCGCTCTTTTTGCCGATTGAGAATCCCTGGGAAAGGTTCCGCATCGGCGAGGGGCCGTATGGGCGGAAAACGCAGCTTCCCGGCAACCAGTTCCCGGCGGACGGAGAAAACTGGAAGAATTTCATGCGCCAGGTCGTGCCCCGCTTCACGACGACCGACGAGTGGACGCTCGAAGCCTATCTCGCCCTGCTCGCACGCGTCGGCCCTGCGATCGTGCTTGCCCACAGCCAGGCCGGATACTTCGCCTGGCGCGTCGCGCAGGAGCGGCCGGACCTCGTCAAGGCGCTCGTGCTTCTCGAGCCGGCGGCGATCGGCGATCCCGCCAGGGTTGAGGCATTGAAGACCGTGCCCGCGCTCGCCCTTTACGGCGATTTCATCGTTGGCGACGCGCGCTGGCCGGCGATCCGCGCCAAGGGTCTTGCCTTCGCCGAGGCCGTTTGCGCAGCCGGCGGCAATGTTGCGGTGGTTGATCTGCCCGCGCGCGGCATCCGCGGCAACAGCCACATGATCATGATGGACCGCAACTGCGAGGAGGTTGCCGCCCTCGTCCAGGAGTGGCTGGCAGCCCGGGAGTTCTGGGCCTGAGGGATCAGCAGCCGCGGGCGAGGGTTTGCATCATTTCCTTGGTCGGAAGCGGGATCTGCGTCGTTCCGAGCCCGATCGTGTCATTGACCGCCGGGTCGCCGGGTGCGGCGAGCGTGAGCCAGACCGACTGCGCCTTGACGATTCCGCCGGAGAGAACCGAGAGCGGCACAGACACGTCCACCATCACCTCCGGATTGGCAGCCGCGCCGACCTCGGTCGTGCCCTGGGTTCCCGCCGTACCGGCGAGCACAGCCGCGCTCGGCGGCACGGCTACCTTATCGGGCGCCGTCCCGCCGGGCATGTAGAAGGTCCAGGAAAGCGTCATTGCCGATGCATCGACCACGCCATTGCGCTCGGGGAAGTAGCCGCGGGCGATGAACTGGCCCTGGCGGCAGAAGAAATCGAGCCGCCCGTATTGCACCAGCCCTTGGAGGTCGCGCACCACCAGCACCGGATAGCCGGCGTCGAAATTCATCCGCCCGCGCACGGTCTCGCTCGTCGTGACGTGGAGCTTCGCCATTGTCGCGGCGTCGAGGTACTTCACCTGTTCGGGCGAGCCTTCC
>JASHRV010000214.1 GCA_030037175.1 Acetobacteraceae bacterium | reverse complement strand
AAGGTGCCGAGCGCGCGGTAGTCGAGGATGCCCCCGTCATGGGTGAAGACGCCTGTGGGCGTGATGTAGTTGCCGTGCACGCCGGCCTCTCCGGTCGAGACCTTTCCCCCGCCGATCATGGCCCAAGGGCCGAAGGGGTTGGCGAGGACGATCGCAAGCCGCTGGACCGAGGGGTTGGGGTCCACGACCACGACGAGCTGCGGAGAGAGCAGCAGCGTGTGCGCCTGGCTGAGCGCCTGGCGGGTGAGCGCGATCCAGATGGGAAAACGGTCGGGGGCGATCACGGGATCGTTCTGGGGGACGGCCTCAGCGAAGGCGGCGCGCAGGCGCGCGAGCGCCGCGGCGATTTCGGGTTGGGAGGGGCAGGCCGGGCAGAGGGTGGCCTCCGTTGCGGCGGGCGGCCGGGCGGCCGGCTTCGGCGGCGGGGGACGAGTCGCGCAGGCGGCGAGTGCTGCCAGCGCGGCGGCGGCGAGGATCGTGCGGAGGCGCATTGATCGAAAGGTTGGGGATTTTGTTTGAATTTTAAATCGCTTGGGCGAGGCTCTCGCGCATTGAGCGAGATCAGGCATGGCGCGAAACCGAAATTGATCGATGTTTATTTGACCCGGCGTGGCACGGTGCGGTCTTTCGGGGGTTTGCCGGGAGCTTCGTCATCGGCCCGGAGGAATGAGGGAGAAGAGAGGACGAGGATTTCCGGTGCGGGCGCGGCGCTCGCGGTCGCGATCCTGGCCGGCGCGATGCCGGTCTGGGCGGCCACGCCGCCGGCGGGGGCCGAGAAGCCGGCGCCGCCCAAGTTGGAGACGGTGGGGAGGAGCCACGCCGAGGGGGTTCTCGGCGAGCCGGTGCTGGACGCGAAGGGTCAGACGATCGGCCATGTCGTCAACGTGCTGATCGATTCCGACGGCACGCCGCAGGCGGCGGTGATCGAGTTCGCGGGCTTCTTCGGCCTCGGCAACCGCGATGTCGCGGTGGACTGGAAGGCGCTGCGGTTCGCCGTGCAGAAAGGAAAAATCTTGATCCACGTGATGCTCGAGCCGGGCGCGCTGAAGGCGATGCCGGAATACAAGCCGGCGTCGAGCTCGGTGCCGGTCGCGACCCGGGCCAGGCGCGAGGTGCCCGGCGCGAACGCCCCGGCCAGTAACGCCCCCGCGGGCGGCACGCCTGCCGGCGGCGCTCCCCCTGGCGGCGCTCCCCCTGGCGGCGCTCCCCCCGGCAACGGCAAATCCCCGTAGCGGACGCGATGCCCTCCGCCCGCAGCCTCAGCGGCCTCGACTGGCTCAATTTCTTCTCGGCCGAGGTGCAGACCGGATTCGGCGCCTTCATCGCCGTCTATCTGACGCTGCATCACTGGACCGGGCTTGCGATCGGCTCCGTGCTCTCGCTCGGCACGATCGTCGCGGTGCTGAGCCAGATCCCGGCCGGGGTGATCGTGGACTGGATGCCGGGCAAGCGGCTCGCGGCGGCGGTCGGGCTTGCCGCGATCGGGGCGAGTGCGACGCTCTATGCGCTCGCGCCGACGGAGTTCGGCGTCTCGGTCGCCGAGATCCTGCACGGATTCGCGAGCTGCATCCTGAACCAGGCGATCGCCGCGATCAGCCTCGCCCTGGTCGGGCGGCACCTGCTGAGCCGGCGTCTCGGGCGCAATGTCCGCTTCGCCGGGCTCGGCAACGGGACGGCGGCGGCGGCGATGGGGGTTGCCGGGGCGTGGCTTTCGGGCTCATCGGTGTTCGTGCTGGCGGGCCTGCTCTGCATTCCCGCGGGGCTCGCGCTCGGCGCGATCGGGCCGACCCCGCCGCAGCGCCAGGCGCTCGAGGTGCAGCGGCCGGAGAGGACGCCGTGGGACGAGGTGCGGGCGCTGTTCCTCGACCGCAGGCTGCTCGCCTTCATGGCCTGCATCGCGTTCTTCCAGATCGCGGATGCGGCGATGCTGCCCTATGTCGGGCGGAAGATCGCGGGCGAGACGAGCCGGCTCGCCGATCTCGCGATCGCGGCGGCGATCGTGCTGCCGCAGGCCGTGGCGGCGCTGTTCTCGCCCCTGGTGGGGCGGATGGCGGAGCGGTACGGGCGGCGGCTGGTGCTGATCGCGGGGTTCGCGGCCGAGCCGCTGCGCGGGGTGTTGTTCGCGTTCGTGCACCCGGCCGGGCCGCTGGTGCTGATCCAGGGGCTGGACGGGATCGGGGCGGCGGTGATCGGCGTGCTGCTGCCGCTGATCGCGGCCGACATCGCCCATGACCGCGGCCACTTCAACCTCGCGATGGGAGCGGTGGGCGTGGCGTCGGGGATCGGCGCCTCGGCGAGCACGACGCTCGCCGGCGCGGTGGACACGTTCTTCGGCGGGCGGGCGGCGTTTTTCGCGCTGGCGGGGGCGGGGCTTGCGGCGACCCTCTTGGTGTGGCTGATCATGCCGGAGAGCGGGCCGGGCTCGCCCGGAGCGTCCGCGGCCAGCAAGCTGCCCGCGCTGGGCGCGCCGCGTCCCATCCAGCCGTGAAACGCAGGGCATGAAGATCCTCTATATCGATATCGACAGCCTGCGGCCCGACCGCCTCGGCTGCTACGGCTACCCGCGCGCGACCTCGCCCGCGATCGACCGCGTGGCGCGGGAGGGGGTGCGGTTCGAGAATGTGTACGCCTCGGACAATCCGTGCCTGCCCTCGCGCACCGCGCTGTGGTCCGGGCGGCACGGCTTCCGCACCGGGGTGGTGGACCAGGGCGGGGGCGGCGCCGAGCCGTTCCCGCAGGGGAATCGGCGGGGATTCCGCGACGGGTTCTACACCACGGGCTGGATGACGGCGTTGCGGGCGCGCGGGCATTACACGGCCAGCGTCTCCTCCTTCGGCGAGCGGCACAGCGCCTGGCACTGGCACGCGGGGTTCAACGAGATCATCAACCCCGGGCTGCTCGGGCTCGATCGCGCCGACGAGGTGGTGCCGCTCGCGATCGAGTGGCTGCGGCGGCGCGGGCGCGAGACGGCGGATTGGTTCCTGCACGTCAATCTCTGGGACGCGCACACGCCCTATCGCGCGCCCGCCTCGTTCGGCAACCCGTTCGCGGGCGTGCCGGGGCCGACATGGCTGGACGAGGCGACGCTCGCGCGCTTCCGGGCGAGCTTCGGGCCCCATTCGGCGCGCGAGCCCACCGGCTTCGATGCGCGCGGCGATGCCCGCTTTCCGCGCCAGCCCGGGCCGATCGAGACGCTGGCGGACGCGCGCGCCTGGTGGGACGAATACGACACCGGCATCCGCTATCTCGACGAGTGGCTCGGCAGGCTCTTCGCGACGCTCGAGGAGATCGGCGCCGATCAGGAGACGATGATCATCGTCTCCGCCGATCACGGGGAAAATCTCGGCGAGCT
>JASHRV010000213.1 GCA_030037175.1 Acetobacteraceae bacterium | reverse complement strand
AACGACGCTCGGAGGCCCGAGATGCGGCCTGGTCTGGAGAACGGGAAAAAGTCTTTTTGCTTCTTTTTCTTCAGAAAAAGAAGTTTTGGAATCAGGTGCTGAGGCGCGAGGTGGGGCGGATCAGGACTGCCACGAGCACCGCGGCGAGGGGAACGAGGCCGGCGAGCCAGGCGTGCAGCAGCGAGAGCCCGCCGCCGGCGGCGGCTCCGGCCGTGTAGATGGCGAAGGCCAGCATCTCGCGGGCCGTGTGGTAAGGCACGAGCCGGCTTTCGGCGGGCCGCGCCGCGGCGCCCGAGAGCGTATAGACGATGTCGATCAGCGTGCCGGTGAAGACCGTGGTGGTGATGCCGGGGATATTGAGATGGCGCGCCACCACGCTCTGCGCGCCCATGCCCGCGGCGGCGAGCAGGATCAGGATGGTCTGAAGCGCATCGCCCTCATGGCCCGCCGTGATCAGCAGCAGGGCGAAGAGGGCGAGAAAGCCCGCCTCTATCGCGAAGCCCGCGACCACGCCCCGCGACCAGGTGCCGCGCGGTGCGCTCACGAGCGGGCGGCAGGCGACCGCGCCGCCGGCAAGAAAGCCCGTGAGTGCGGCGACCGAGCGGCCGGCCGCCGCGATCCGCCCCTGCCCGATCGCAAGGCCGAGCAGAACCGCGTTGCCGGTCATTGCGGAGGTGAAGACTTGGCCAAGGGCAACGAAGCTCAGCGCATCCGTCGCCCCGGCGCCGAAGGCGATCAGCGCCACAGCGATCTCGTCGCGCCAAGGCCGCCGCTCGCCGGATGGACCCTCCGCCATGCGTTCAGCCGGCGTCCTTGAGCACGAGTGCCAAGGCATAAACATCCCGCCGCCGCGCACCCGTTTCTTCGACGACCCGTGCCACCGCTTCCTTCACGCTCAACCCGCCCGCGAGCAGCGCCTTCAGACGCTCCCCGATACCGGCCTCTGAAACCTCCGCGGCTTCGTCGGCTGGCGGCCCGACGATGAGCGTGATCTCGCCGAGCGCCGCGGAGTCCCGGTAATGCGCGGCAAGCTCATGCAGCCGGCCGCGGCGGACTTCCTCGAAGCGCTTGGTGAGCTCGCGCGCGACAGCTGCCTCGCGCGCGCCGAAGACTGAGGTAAGATCGGCGAGCATCGCGGCAAGCCGGTGCGGCGCCTCGTGCCAGACGAGGGTTGCGTTGAGCCCCGCCCGCTCGAGCGCCGCAAGGCGCGCGAAGCTGGCCCGGCGCGCGGCCGCGCGTGGGGGCGGAAAGCCCAGGAACAGGAACGGCGCGGGCGGCAGACCGGAGATCGTGAGCGCCATCAGAGCGGCGCTCGGCCCCGGCACGGCCGAGACGGGAAGCCCTGCCTCCCTCGCTGCGCGCACCAGCCGGAAGCCGGGATCGGAGAGAACCGGCGTGCCGGCGTCCGAGACCAGGACGATCCGCCGTCCCGCTTTGAGAGCGGCGAGCAGCTGCGGGATCCGGCGCTCCTCGTTATGCTCGTGCAGTGCCGAGAGCCGTGCGACAATCCCGAACGCGCTGAGGAGTCGCCGGGTTACGCGCGTATCCTCGCAGAGAACGAGGTCGGCGGCCTTGAGCGCCGCGACTCCCCGCGCTGTCATGTCGCCGAGGTTGCCGATCGGCGTCGAAACCAGCACAAGACCATCGGGCACGCTCGCGTCCGGCGGTCTGGAGGATAGGACGAATGCTGCGTCGGACATGGCTGGTGCTGCTCTCCGTCCTCGGGCTCACCGCCTGCGCGCCCACAGGATACCTGGCGCCCGGCTCGTCCGGGCAGCCTTCCGGCCTGTTCCCGGGTGCCACAGGCACCATTGCCCCTGAGAGCCGCAAAGTGTCCATCCTGCTGCCGCTCTCTGGGCCGCTTGCGCCCATCGGCCAATCGATGTTGCAGGCAGCGGAGATCGTGCTCGAGGCGCCCGGCTCGCCGCCCTTCCACGCCTTCGACACCGGAGGCACGCCGGAAGGCGCGGCCGCGGCGGCGCAGCAGGCGGTGGCGTACGGGGCAGGCATCATTCTCGGCCCGCTCACCTCAGGCGATACCGCGGCGGCGGCGCCGATCGCGCGCAAAGCTGGCATCCCGATGCTCGCCTTCACCAACGACGAGTCGCAGGCGCGGCCGGGCGTTTGGGTGCTCGGAATCACGCCCGCCCAGCAGGTGCAGCGCGTCGTCGCGGCGCTGCAATCGCGCGGCAAGACGCGGCTCTCGGCACTCCTGCCCGACAACGAATTCGGCTCCGCGCTGCAGACGGCGCTGCAATCGGCGACCTCCGCCGCCGGCGACCCGCCACCCAATATCCAGATCTATTCGTCGGGTATCGGCCCGATCAACGAGGCCGTGCGGTCGGTTTCCGATTACGCCGACCGCCGCGGCCCGATCCAGGCTCAGATCAACGCCGCGCGCGCGCTCGACAATGCCGCCGGGCGGGCGCGCATGCACGAACTCGAGCGCGAGCCGATTCCGCCGCCACCGTTCGATGCGCTGTTCGTTGCCGCGACCGGGACCGATCTGCAGGAGATCGCGGCGTTCCTGCCCTACTATGACATCAATCCGGGCGAGGTGCAGATCGTCGGGCCCACTCTCTGGCAGGAGCCGGCGGCCCGCGGCGGCGCGGCGCTGGCCGGGGCGTGGTACGCCGCACCCGACCCCGCCTCGCGCCAGCAATTCGCGGACGCCTACGCCGCCAAGTTCGGCAGCCCGCCGCCAGCGCTCGCCGATCTCGCCTTCGATGCCGCGGCACTCGCCCGCGTGCTTGCGCAGGGGCCGGGTTACTCGGTGGCCGCGCTTACCAATCCGACCGGATTCTCGGGCGCGGACGGTGTGCTGGCACTCCGGCCTGACGGACGCGTCGCGCGCGGGCTTGCGGTGTTTGCGATCGGCGCAGGCGGGGAAGCGACCGTGCTCGATCCGGCGCCCACCACGCTCGCCGGCACCGGAACGTAAGAAAGGCAGGAAGGTGTGTGGCTCGCGCTCTGCCTCGGCCTCCCGCCGGTCGTGGTGCTGCTTGCACTCGTGCTCACGCAAAGCCTCTCCATCGGCCCGGCCCTCGCCGCCGCCGCCGTTATCGCGCTCTTCGCCGGCATCGCCGCGTGGCTCCTGCTGGCGGATCTCGATCGGCTCGCCGCGATTCTCGACCGGATGGGCGCCGGCGCCGCGCTCAGGCCGCGCGAATCGCAGCCGCTGCTGCCGTTCTTCCGGCCGCTCGCCGCGCAACTTGCGCATTTCGCCCGCCGCGGCGCGGCGGAGGCGGCACGGCTCGCCGAACGGCGGGGGATCGATGAGACGATCGTCGAGCGGCTGCCCGACGCGCTCCTGATCCTCGATACCAAGCAAACCGTGATCCGCACCAACACGGCGGCGCGCGCCGCGTTCGGCGCAGAGATTCCGGCGGTGCTGCGCCATCCGGAGCTGCGCGGCGCGATCGGCCGCGCGCTCGCCTCCGGCACTGCCGAAACCGTGGACGTCACCATCCCGGTGCCGACCGAACGGACGGTGCGCGCGAGCATTCTTTCGCTCAATCACGCGCCGTCCAGCCATATCGTGCTCGTGCTCTCGGACCGCACGCGCGAGCACGCGATCGAGCGCATGCGCGCGGATTTCGTCGCCAATGCGAGCCATGAGCTGCGCACGCCGCTTGCAAGCCTGATCGGCTTCATCGAAACCCTGCGCGGTCCGGCCTCCGACGACCCGCCGGCGCAGCGGCGATTCCTTGGCATCATGGCCAGCGAGGCGGCACGGATGCAGCGGCTGATCGACGACCTGCTCTCGCTTTCGCGCATCGAGCTCGTCGAGCACCAGCCGCCCACAGGCGCCGTCGATCTCGCTGTCCTGCTCCCGCGCATCACCGCCGGATTCGAGCCGCGGCTCGCCGAACGTCACATCCAGCTTTCGCTGAGGCTCGCGCCCAACCTGCCGCAGGTGATCGCGGACGCGGACCAGATCACTCAGGTGGTGCAGAACCTGCTCGACAACGCAGTGAAATACGGACGCGAAAAAGGCACCATCCGACTCACGGCGGAAGCGCATGGCGCGGGTGCGAGTTTCGCGGTGACGGATGACGGCCCCGGTATCCCGCGCCAGCATCTGCCGCGACTGACCGAGCGCTTCTATCGCGTGGACAAGGGCCGCTCACGGGCGATCGGGGGCACAGGGCTCGGACTCGCGATCGTCAAGCACATCGTCAACCGCCACCGCGGACAGCTCACGATCGAAAGTACCGAAGGCAACGGCAGCACTTTTCGGGTCTGGCTTCCAGCTGCCGCGGCAAAGGCCAGAGGCTCCGCTCCTTGACCGATCCAGAGGCGGAGCCTCTGGCCTTTTGTGCAGAGAGAGCCTACGAGCTTTGCCATGGCGCTGGTGCGGACTGTTGCCGTTTTCTGTGGCTCGCGCGACGGGTTTGACCCTGCCTGTCGTCGTGCCGCGGCCTCGCTTGGCCGGCGTTTGGCCGAGGCCGGAATCGGCGTTGTATATGGCGGTGGGCGGGTTGGCCTGATGGGTGTGCTCGCCGATGCGGTGCTGGCGGCGGGCGGGCGAATCGTGGGCGTGATTCCCGAGGGGCTGCGCAAGCCCGAAATTGCGCATACCGGTCTTTCCGGCCAGGTGGTGGTACGCGATCTTGCAAGCCGCAAGCAGCGCATGTTCGATCTCGCGGATGCGTTCGTGGCCTTGCCCGGCGGCATCGGCACGCTCGACGAGACGGTCGAGATGGTGACGTGGCGCAATCTCGGCCTGCATGCGAAGCCGGTGCTGATCTGCGATGTTGCGGGGTCGGCCTCGGTTTTCGCCGCCGCGGTCGAGACGGCGGTGGCGCAGGGATTCGCGGGGCCGGAGGTGAGGGAGACGTTCGAGGTGCTGTCTGGCGTCGATGCGGTGATGACGCGGCTTCAGGCGGTGCCCGCGACGAACCGTTCCAGCCAGTGGACATTGTAGCTTCCAGCTCGGAAATCCGCCGAATCGGCGATGCGGCGAAAGAGCGGCAATGTCGTCTCGATGCCGATGACGGCGAACTCATCGATCGCGCGAGCAAGGCGTGAGATGGCTTCGGCGCGGGTCGAGGCATGGACGATGAGCTTGGCGACCAGGCTGTCGTAGTAAGGGGTCACGACCGAGCCTGCGTAGAGCGCCGAATCGACTCGCACGCCGAGGCCGCCAGGCGGGTGGTAGGCGGCGACGCGTCCGGGCGAGGGCGCGAAGGTGACGGGGTTCTCGGCATTGACGCGGCATTCGATGGCGTGGCCGGTGAAGCGGATATCGTCCTGGCCGTAGCCGAGCGCCTCGCCCGCGGCGATGCGGATCTGCTCGCGCACGATATCGATGCCGGTGATCGTCTCGCTCACCGGATGCTCGACCTGCAGGCGCGTGTTCATCTCGATGAAGGCGAATTCGCCATCCTGGTAAAGGAATTCGAGCGTGCCGGCATTGCGGTAGCCGATGGAGGCGAGTGCCGCGGTGACGCGCGCGCCGAGCGCATCGCGCTCGGTGGGCGTGAGCGCGGGCGAGCCTGCTTCCTCGAGCAGCTTCTGGTGGCGGCGCTGGAGGCTGCAATCGCGCTCGCCGAGATGAACGACATGGCCGGCCTCGTCGGCAAGGACCTGCAGCTCGATATGCCGTGGCCGATCGAGATATTTCTCGAGGTAGACGGCGTCGTTGCCGAACCCTGCGAGCGCCTCGGCGCGGGCGAGCGTGAGCCGTTCCTCGAGCTCGTCGGCATCGTGCGCGACCTGCATGCCGCGCCCGCCGCCGCCGGCGGCAGCCTTGATCAGCACCGGGTAGCCGAGCTCGGAAGCGAGCCTCTGCGCCTTCGCGAACTCCATGATCGCTTCGGTCGAGCCGGGAACCAGCGGCACCCCGTGCGCTTGCATCACGCGCTTGGCTTCGATCTTGTCGCCCATCATACGGATATGCGCGGGCGTGGGGCCGATGAAGGTGAGGCCATGGGCCTCGACCATCTCCGCGAACTCGGCATTCTCGGACAGAAACCCGTAGCCGGGGTGGATCGCGTCGGCCCCGGTGATGGTGGCGGCGGACAGGATCGCGACGGTGTTGAGATAGCTTTCGCGCGCGGGTGGCGGGCCTATGCACACGCTCTCATCGGCCAGCCGCACATGCATCGCCGCGGCATCGGCGGTGGAATGCACGGCAACCGAGGGGATGCCGAGCTCGCGGCAGGCGCGCTGGACGCGAAGCGCGATCTCGCCGCGGTTGGCGATCAGGATCTTCTGGAACATCTACTCCAGGATCATCAGTGGCTCGCCGTACTCCACCGGAGTGCCCGACTGCACGAGAACGCGCGCAAGGCGGCCGGCCTTCGGCGCCTTGATCTGATTGAAGGTCTTCATCGCCTCGATCAGCAGCAGGGTCTGGCCCGCTTCGATCTCCTGGCCGGCCATAACGAAGGGGGCCGCACCGGGCTCGGGTGCCAGATAAACAACGCCCACCATCGGACTTTTGATGGCGCCGGGATGGGCGGCTGCGTCCTCTGCCTCGGGCGCGGTCGGCAATGAAGGGGGTGCGGCGGCGGAGGTGGCGGCGGCAGGCGGCACTGCGGCGACGATCGGGGCCCCGCCGGGCGGTTGGCGGGCGACGCGGATGCTGCCTTCTTTCTGCGCCACCTCGATCTCGGTAAGGCCGGTTTCCTTGAGCAGCGCCGCCAGCGCGCGGATCGCCTCGGGGTCGAACGGCAATCCGCTCATCCCGCGTCTTCCTGCAAGAGATCGACCATCGCCATCAGGGCGAGCGCATAGCCACGTATGCCGAGCCCGCAGATCACGCCGTCTGCGGCGAGCGAAACGAAGGAGCGGTGGCGGAACTCCTCGCGGCGGTGAATGTTGGTGATGTGGACCTCGACCACCGGCAGCTCGACCGCGAGCAGCGCGTCCATCAGCGCGATCGAAGTGTTGGTGTAGCCGGCCGGGTTGATGACGATGCCGGCCGAGCGGCCGCGGCATTCCTGCACCCAGGAGACGATCTCGCCCTCGCTGTTGGTCTGGCGGAAATCGATCGCGAGGCCGAGCTGCTCCGCAGTTTCGGCACAGAGCTGCTCGACATCGTCGAGCGTCGCCGTGCCGTACCGTTCGGGCTCGCGCAGGCCGAGCATGTTCATGTTCGGTCCGTTCAGGACCGAAATCAGGGGAAGCGCCATGCGCGCCCCTACCACAGCCCTGCCTGGCGGTCCAACCGGGCTCCCCCGCTTGCCTTGCCGGCTGGCCTGCCGATCCCCATACTCGCGGCATGGAGAATGGCCTCACTCTCACCCTGAACGGCGAGGCGCGCATGTTGCCGGCACAGATCTCGGTTGCCGGGCTCCTCTCCCATCTTGGGCTCGAGACGCGCAAGGTGGCGGTCGAGCGCAATCTCGAGATCGTGCCGCGCTCGCGTTACGCCGAGACCTGGCTCGCCCCCGGCGATCGGCTCGAGATCGTGCATTTCATTGGTGGTGGTTGAGATGGGGCGGAGGATGAGATGGATGTGATCGCCCCGGAGGCTGCTGCGTCTGAGGATGCCTGGATGGTTGCCGGGCGGCGCTTCCGCTCGCGCCTCATCGTCGGCACCGGCAAATACAAGGATTTCACGGAAACCGCCGCGGCGCTCGAGGCGAGCGGGGCGGAGATGGTGACGGTTGCCGTGCGGCGGGTGAATCTTGCCGATCCCAAGGCGCCGATGCTGCAGGATTATGTTGATCCCAAGCGCTACACGTACCTCCCCAACACGGCCGGCTGCCACACTGCCCAAGACGCTGTGCGCACGCTCCGGCTCGCGCGCGAGGCGGGCGACTGGACGCTCGTCAAGCTCGAAGTGCTAGGCCCGCCGCCCACGCTCTACCCGGACATGCCCGCCACCTTTGAGGCGGCGAAGGCGCTCATCGCCGACGGGTTCGAGGTGATGGTCTATTGCAGCGACGATCCGGTGGCGGCCAAGCGGCTCGAGGAGATGGGCTGCGCGGCAATCATGCCCCTCGGTGCGCCGATCGGCTCGGGGCTCGGGGTGCAGAACCCGGCGATGATCCACATGCTGATCGAGCAGGCCAAGGTGCCGCTGATCGTCGATGCCGGCGTCGGCACCGCTTCCGACGCGACGGTGGCGATGGAGCTCGGCTGCACCGCCGTGCTGGTCAATTCCGCGATCGCGCAGGCGAAGAACCCAGTCGGCATGGCGCGGGCGATGAAGGCGGCCGTCGAAGCCGGCCGGCTCGCCCATCTCTCCGGGCGCATCCCCCGACGCCTCGGCGCCGATCCCTCGAGCCCGCTTACCGGCCTGATCCGCTAGGGCCGGGCCGCCTCTGCGGCCGGCGTTGCCGCCAATGTTGCAGCTTTGGGGCGGAACCTGTTACCTTTGCGTATCAATTGGGGCGCGCGACATGCATCTGCCGGCGGTCCAATACGCGCTGAGCGGCGCGGTTCACATCGCCTATCAGGTGATGGGGAAGGGCTCGCTCGACCTCGTCCTCGTCCCCGGCTTCATCTCGAACCTGGAGACGCAATGGGAGGATTCCGGCTTCGCCCATCTCCTGTTCCGCCTGGCCGCGTTCTCGCGCCTGATCATGTTCGACAAGCGCGGCACCGGGCTTTCCGACCGCGTGTCGGAGACCGCGCTGCCGAGCCTTGAGCAGCGGATGGACGATGTCCGCGCCGTCATGGATGCCGTAGGCTCGCGCCGTGCAGCCCTGCTCGGCGCGTCCGAAGGCGGCCCGATGGCCATGCTCTTCGCCGCCACCTATCCCAAGCGGACACGTGCCCTCATCCTCTACGGTGCCTACGCCAATTTCCACCGCTGGGTGCAGTCGCCGGCGGACCTCGCCCGCTTCATCGCGGACGCCGAGCGTGACTGGGGCAGCGGCAAGGCGCTCAAGGCCTTCGCGCCCGGCATGTGCGCCAACGAGCGCTTCAGCGCCTGGTGGGCGCGTTGGGAGCGGCTGGGCGCGAGCCCAGGGGCCGCGATCGCGCTCGCACGCATGAACGCGCACATCGATCTCCGCGACATCGTGCCCTCGATCCGCGTCCCGGCGCTCGTGCTTCACCGCACGGGGGATGTGCGGATCAATATCGAGGCCGGCCGCTATCTCGCCCGGCACATCCCCAAGGCAAAGTTCGTCGAGCTTTCCGGCACCGATCATCTGATGTGGGTCGGCGACACCGATCGCATCGTCGATGAGATCGAGGAATTCCTCACTGGCACGCATCCCCAGCCCCAGCCGGAGACGGAACGGATGCTGGCCACCGTGCTGGTGGTCGAGATCGTCGATCCCGACCGCCATGCCATGCGCCTCGGCGATTCCGCGTGGAACGAGCTTCTCCGGCACCTCGCGGCCATCGCCGAGCGAGAGGTCGAGCGGGCGCGCGGCAGCCGCATCGGCGCACCCGGGCCGGACGGAGCGGTGTGCGCCACCTTCGACGGGCCGGGCCGCGCCATCCGCGCCGCTATCGCGATCCGCGACGCTGCGCTCGGCGTGCTCGGCATATCGGTCCGCGCGGGGCTCCACACCGGAGAGATCGTGCGTTCGGCAGAGGGGGAGGGCACGTCAGCGGGAGTGGTGTTCCATCTCGCCGCCCGCATCGCGCTTTGCGCGCCCCCGGGCGAGGTGCTCGTCTCGCGCACGGTGAGCGACCTGGTCTCGGGGGCCGGGCTTCGCTTTCGCAAACGTCCTGTTGGGCTTGCGCTGGAAGGCCCGGGCGAAGCGGAGCTCTCCTTGCTGGTCGCGGAGGGCGAGGCGCCGCCCGTGTCCGTTTCGCCGGGCGCGGCGAGCGTGGCCATGGAGACTCTGAGCGCGCGCGAACGGCAGGTCCTGAGACTCATTGCCGCGGGCCGAACGAACCGCGCGATTGCGCGCGAGCTCGCCTTGAGCGAGCACACAGTGAAGCGGCACGTCGCCAACCTGCTCACGAAGCTTGGCCTGCCGACCCGCGCCGCCGCCGCCGCCCTTGCCGGGCGCATCGGCTTCGCCTGACGCGTCCCTTTCGTTTCTCCCGAAACTGGCCCGAAAGGATCACTGCCTGCCTAGCCCGTTCAGGCGATGCGGCCAGGCCCGCCGCCGAGGCAGCATGGCGCCGAGCGCTACGAGTTTCAGAAAATTCGGGGGGAGGACGAGATGCCAACAGTCGCGAACGGAGATGCCGAGGCCGCGAAAACGCTGGACGAAGAGAAGCTTCATGCCTTCGTCGGGAAAATGCTCGGGGATATGGGGGGCGCGCTCAGCGCCCCGCTCGTGCTCATCGGCGACAAGCTCGGACTTTATCAGGCGATGGCCGAAGCGGGCCCGGTCGATTCCCCCGGGCTTGCGGCCAGGACCGGCACGTCGGAGCGCTATATCCGCGAATGGCTCGCCGCTCAGGCGGCCTCCGGCTATGTGGAGTACGACGAAGCAGCCGACCGCTATTTCCTGACGCCGGAGCAGGAAGCGGTGTTCGCGAACGAGGAAAGTCCCGCCTTTCTCGCCGGCTTCTTCGATATCGCCGCCGCCGCGTTCCGCGCCGAGCCGAAGATCGCCGACGCATTCCTGAGCGGCAAGGGTCTCGGTTGGCATGAGCAGCATGGCTGCCTCTTCCGCGGCACCGAGCGCTTCTTCCGCACGAGCTACAATCACAACCTCGTCGGATCATGGCTGCCCGCGCTCGAGGGCGTGGTGGAACGGCTCGATCAGGGTGCGGAGGTGGCCGATGTCGGGTGCGGCCACGGCGCCTCGACCGTGCTGATGGCCAAGGCGTTCCCGAACTCGCGTTTTCATGGCTTCGATTACCACGCTCCCTCGATCGAACATGCGCGCGAGGCGGCCCGCGATGCAGGTGTGGGCGAGCGGACCGTCTTCGAGCAGGCCTCGGCCGCCTCCTATCCCGGAGACGGATACGATCTCGTCACGTTCTTCGATTGCCTGCACGATATGGGCGATCCCGTTGGCGCTGCCCGGCATGTGCGCGAAACTATGGCGCCGCACGGCACCTGGATGATCGTCGAGCCGTTCGCGCATGACGAGACCTGCAAGAACTTCAACCCGGTTGGCCGCGTCTACTATTCGGCTTCGACGCTGATCTGCACGCCGGCCTCGCTCAGCCAGGAGGTCGGCCTCGCCCTCGGCGCGCAGGCGGGCCCTGCGCGGCTGCGCGAGGTGGTGACGGCGGGCGGCTTCACCCGCTTCCGCCAAGCAACGGCAACGCCGTTCAACCTTGTGCTCGAGGCGCGGCCCTGACAGGCACCTCCAAAGGAGGAAATCATGAGCGCAACAACGAATCCCGTGACGGGCGCCGCAATCAGGCAGGCGATCGAAACACGCGACGGAGGGATGCTGGCGAGCTTCTATGCGGATGACGCTGTGCTGAGCATCGTCGATTGCGACAATCCGCCGAGCCGGCCGCGCGTGATCAAAGGCAAGGCGGCGATCGACGCGTACTGGGCCGATATCTGCGGCCGAGCCATGACGCACCGCGTTGAGACCATTGTCGCGGAAGGAGACCGGCTCGCCTTCATGCAGGCCTGTTCCTATCCGGAAGGGGGAAAGGTGCTTGCGCTTTCCACGCTTGAGCTCAAGGACGGCCGGATCGTGCGCCAGACTGCCGTACAGGCGTGGGACGAGTAGTCCTGGCTCTCGACGAGGCGCGAAAGGGAGGGGAAGAAGAAATGTTCGTCGCACGCTGGCACATCGATGCCCGCTTCGGACACAAGCAGACAGTGATCGAGCTGATGCAGCGCTGGCTCAGCGATGTCGGCAGCAAGGCCGGCACCGACAGGATGGAGCCCAAGCTCCTGACCGGCTCGATCGGGGCGCAGGAATCGGCGCTTGAGGTCGACCACACCGTGGAAAGCCTCGCGCAGCTGGAGAGCTTCTTCACGGCGATCGGGAGGACCGACGCGCACCGGCAGTGGGGGAGGGATCTCGAGCCCTATGTCGTCTCGGGCTCGCCGGTTTGGAAAATCTATCGCGTCATCTAAAGCATGTGCTGAACCGTCCACGACGCCTCGCGCGGGGGGTAAGGAAGCCCGTTCTTTCTTGAGGGAAGGAACCGCAGGACTTTTATCCGTCGTTCGGAGGCCCGAGATGCGGCGAGGTCCGGGATAACGGAGAAAAGTCTTTTTGCTTCTTTTTCTTCAGAAAAAGAAGGCTTTTCCTTCCGCGCGCCTCTCTTGTCCCGCCCGGCGATCGGGACGAGGGCGGGCGGCCTCTGTTGACCCAAATCAAGGTGCCCTTTGGGGTTTGAAATAGGCTTTGCCTGCCCGTGCTTCACGGCAGGGGGGTGGTCTCTTTCAGCGTCTTGGTTAATAACTAACCAGATAGTAAGTATAGACCCATGGCCATGCCTGCCCGGACCCCGCGCACCCGCCGCAAGGAAGCCCGCCCTGGCGAGATCCTCGCTTCCGCGCTCGCCCTCTTCGCCGCCCACGGCTTCGCCGCCACCCGCCTCGAGGACGTGGCTGACCGCGCCGGCGTCAGCAAAGGCACGATCTATCTCTACTTCCCGACCAAGGAGGCGCTCTTCCGCGCCGTTGTCCGCCAGGGCCTCGTCCCCAACATCGCGGCGATGGAGGATCTGGCCGCCACCCATGCGGGCTCCGCTGCCAGCCTGATCCGCGAGATCGTGGGCCGGATCTTTTCCCTGATCGAGAGCGACCTTGCCGCCATTCCCCGCCTGGTCCTCACGGAGAGCGGGAATTTCCCGAACCTCGCCCGCTTCTATGCCGACGAGGTCGCAGCCCGCGGCCGGCGGCTGATTGCAGGCGTGATCAGCCGCGGCATCGAGCGGGGCGAGTTCCGTCCCCTCGACGTTCCCTCCGCAG
>JASHRV010000212.1 GCA_030037175.1 Acetobacteraceae bacterium | reverse complement strand
CAAGCCCGGGCGAAATCCGCGCCGCCGCCCTCGACGCCGCCGGCCGCCTCGCCGACTTCGCCCTCTTCCGCCCCGCCGCGCCCGACTCCATCGGCGATCTCCATCGTGGCCGCCTCACCCGCAAGGCCCCCGCCCTCGGCGGCGCCTTCATAGCCCTCGGCACCGGCCCGGACGGCTTCCTGCCGGACACCGAAGGCGCCGCCGGCCTCGCCGAGGGCACATACCTCACCGTCCGCATCGCCCGCGCCGCGCAGGGCGGCAAGGGCCCGCGCCTTTCCGCCCGCCTCGACGAACCCATTCCCCCCACCCCCGGCCCGCCCGCCCTCATCCGCCGCGGCCCCGACCCGATCCTCCGCCTCGCACGCCTCTGGCCCGAGGCCCCGCTCGAGATCGACGACCCCGCCACCCGCGCCGCGCTCACCGGCACGCTCCGCGCCGCGCTCACCGGCACGCTCCCCGCCGCGCTCCCGGGCCGCACCCGCCCCGGCACCGGCTTCGACGAGGCGCTCTCCCCCGAGATCGCCGCCCTCGCCGAACCCTCCGTCGCCCTGCCCGGCGGCGCCGCGCTTCATATCCACCCCACCCCGGCCCTGGTCGCGATCGATCTCGACATGGGCGGCCTCGCCGCCGCCCCCGCCCCCGCCCGCGCCGCCCACACAACCCTCAACCGCGCCGCCATCCCCGAGATCGCGCGCCAGATCCGGCTCAGAAACCTCTCCGGCGCGATCCTCGTCGATCTCGCCGGCCTCGCCCCGCGCCAACGCCGCCGCCTCGCCGATGCCTTCGCCGCCGCCCTCGCCCCGGACCCGCTCGGCCCCCGCTTCCTCGGCTTCACCGCGCTCGGGCTCGCGGAAATCGTCCGCCCCCGCATCGCGCCCCCGCTCCACGAGCTTCTCGGCAGCCCCCACGCCGCCGGCCTCGCCGCGCTGCGCGCCGCACTCGCCGAGGACCGCGCCACGCAAGGCGGCACCTTCACCCTCCGCGCCGCGCCCGCGATCATCGCGGCGCTCGAACGCGACACCCAAGCGCTCGATGCGCTTGCACACCGGACCGGCCGCCCCCTTATGCTGCGCGGGGACCCGCTGCTCGCCCCCCTGCAATGGGTCCTGGAACGAACGCGATGACCTGCCCGATCTGCGGCAAACCAACCGCCCCCGGCTTCCGGCCTTTCTGCTCCCGCCGCTGCGCCGATATCGACCTCGGCCGCTGGCTCACCGGCCAATACCGGATTCCCGTCTCCGAACAGACCCCGCCCGAGGACGAAGCGGAGAACTCCCACCCGCTTGATCGCAGCCAGGGCATCGGCTAAGCGGAAGGCTTCCCTCTGCCGCCCAGGTAGCTCAGTTGGTAGAGCATGCGACTGAAAATCGCAGTGTCGGTGGTTCGATTCCGCCCCTGGGCACCATCCCCCCGATGACTGATCGATAACGAAACGGAAAATCTTCTTTTTCTGAAGAAAAAGAAGCAAAAAGACTTTTCCCCGTTTTCCGGACCCGGCCCCACTCGCAGGCCGCATCGCAGGATGCAGAGGAAAGAAGCTTTTTGATCTTCCTCGCGTAATGCAGATTATACGTATAATCTGTTTTTTGGAGGATGCCATGGCTCAGACCACCGCTATGGAGTTTCAGCGCAAATTCGGCGAATTCCAGCACCAGGCTCAGCGTGAGCCGGTGGAAATCACCCGGCACGGGCGGCGGGAACTGGTGTTGATGTCGGCCGATCACTATGACTGGCTCGTCGCCGCGGCGCGGCGAACCCACCGGACAACGGAAGCGGCCGCGGTCGTGGCGGATGCCGTCCGGCGCGCGGAGATGGACCCGGAGCATGCCGCTCTCGACGACCTCCTGAAGTAAAACCGTCGCCGTGCCGCTCCCCGAGCCGAGACCGGGGCTTGTCATCCGCTACGACTATCTCTGGAGCCGGGAAGCTGCCGCCGGCCGCGACCAGGGCAAGGAACGCCCGGCCTGCCTGGTCGCCACCACGGACCCGGCTGCCTCGCCGCGCTTCGTCGTCATTCTGCCGATCACGCATGCGCGGCCCGACAAGCACACGGTCGGCGTGGAAATTCCAGGGAAGGTTCGTGAGGCGCTCGGCCTGGATGACGCGCCGAGCTGGGTGATCGTTTCGGAGCACAATGTCGACGAATGGCCGAACGGCGGCCTGGCGCCGCTGCCGGGCCGACCGGGCGTCTTCAGCTACGGCTTCATCCCGCCCGGCCTCTTCGCTCAGGTGAAAGCCAGGTTCCTGGAGCTGTATGAGACGGGACGGACAGGAGGCGTACGGCGATGAGCACCGATGTTGACCGAGACGCGAGTTTTGAATTTCGACAGTGAGTCGAGATGGCCACTGAGTCGCGTTGGAAAGGCTTTGCCTTACGAGTGTTTGTGTCTCCTTCTTGCTGATTTTATATTTTGTGACTCATGGCGATGTTACCCACATCGTCATCGGCAATTGTCGTCTTGCTGATTTTTGATACCCTTTTTCAGCTCGAGCAGCGGGAACTCCAAACGCGAGATGAGGTCAAGAGACAGGAAAATACTGTGGTCGCCACCTTCGTCATCGAGATGCAGCATCGTTGAACCGCTGTGCTCTATGCCAATATCAAAGTCAAACATGGCGCTTGCCAGTCGCTCTGGCGACACGTGCAATAAACGGGTCGTCCCATCCGTTTGCGTAATCCGGGTCTTGACGCACATTTCCATTAGCTTTTGCTCGTCAAGCTGAAACTCGCTCATCAGTTCCCTTGTTTCCAAAATCAATTTATCGGAAAATTCCTCCTTGTCATCAGTATCACCCAATCCTTCCCTCAAGAGATATTCAAGGCACTCATATATTTCTTGAGGCCAACCCTCCACGTCAGCTGGCCCAGCCTCCCAGTCGCCCTCGATTTGATCTTCGGCCTCGTCGAGGAATGTAAACGCCTGAACCTGAGATGGCCGAAAAATGACCACCCTATTGTTTAAGGTTTGGAATGACAGCCAAGTATTTGCCTCTACGGTTTGCAGTGCACCAAAAACCCGTTCCATTGCCGAAGTCGTGATGGGATACCAAGTCGAAAATTTATGATACGGCATGCGAATGCCGGCATTCCCCCAGTAGCCACTCTTATCTCCAGAGAGCCACGCTAAGGGGCTCGTTGTCTGGTGCTCAAGCGCTGACTCGCGACCAACCAAGTTGTCCACGGTGGTGTTAAGG
>JASHRV010000025.1 GCA_030037175.1 Acetobacteraceae bacterium | reverse complement strand
GCGGCGCTGATGGACGGGCGCAACCAGTACCCGCCGATGACCGGCCTGCCCGAGCTGCGCGAGGCGGTTGCCGCCGCCAACCGGCGTTTCTACGGGCTCGAGGTCGATCCCTCGAGCGAGGTGGTGGTGACCTCGGGTGCCACCGAGGCGATCGCCGCCTGCCTCATGGCGCTGCTCGATCCCGGCGATGAGGTCGTGCTGATCGAGCCGCTCTACGACACCTATCTGCCGATGGTGAAAATGCTGGGCGCGGTGCCGCGGCTCGTCCGGCTCGCCCCGCCGCGCTGGGAGCTGCCGCGCGCCGAGCTCGCCGCCGCCTTCGGCCCGCGCACCAAGGCCATGCTGCTGAACACGCCGATGAACCCGACCGGCAAGGTGTTCACCGCCGCCGAGCTCGCCTTCATCGGCGATCTGCTTCAGCGCCATGACGCCTACGCGATCTGCGACGAGGTGTACGAGCACCTCACCTTCGACGGCTGGCGGCACATCCCGCTGATGACGCTGCCCGGGCTTCGCGCGCGCAGCCTGCGCATCGGCAGCGCGGGCAAGGCGTTTTCGCTCACGGGCTGGAAGGTGGGCTATGTCACCGCGCCGGCGGAGCTCGCCGGGTTCGTCGCCAAGGCGCACCAGAACCTCATCTTCGCCACCCCGCCCAATCTCCAGCGGGCGGTGGCGCTCGGCCTCGCCAAGGATGACTCCTACTTCGCCGGCCTTGCCGCCGGCCTTGCCGCGCGGCGCGACAGGCTCGCGTCCGGGCTCGCTTCGGTGGGGATGGAGGTGCTGCCCTGCCAGGGGAGCTATTTCCTGATCGCCGATTTCGCCCCGCTCGGCTTTGCCGGCGATGACATCGCGTTCTGCCGCCACATCACGGAGGCGGCGGGCGTGACGGCGATTCCGGTCTCGGCCTTCTACGAGTCCGCCGCCCCCGGGCATTATGCGCGCTTCGCCTTCTGCAAGCGCGAGACCGTGCTGGAGGAGGCGGTTGCGCGCCTTGAGCGGCATTTCGGCGCCGCGCGCGGGCGGCCCGAGGGGCTGTCATTGACGGCCGGCGGGCGAGCAGCCTACACGGCAGGCCCACGGCGGGCGTAGCTCAGGTGGTAGAGCGCCAGATTGTGGTTCTGGATGTCACGGGTTCGAGTCCCGTCGCTCGCCCCATCCGCGTCCCTGATCGCAGAGGCTCATGGAGCGCCCCGCGGCGCTGATCGCGGCGCTGATCCTGGCGGGCGGGCGGGCCAGGCGCCTCGGCGGGATCGAGAAGCCGCTCATCCGCATCGGCGGGCTGACTATTCTCGAACGGATTCTTGCCGCCCTCGCCGATGATGTCGCTTCGGTGGCGCTGAGCGCCAACGGCGAGCCCGCACGCTTTTCCCGCTTCGGCCTGACGGTGCTGCCGGACGGGCCCTACCAGGGCGAGGGCCCGCTCGCGGGGCTGCTCGCCGGGCTCGAATGGGCGGCCACGCTCGGCGCACAGGATATGCTCAGCCTCCCGGGCGACACGCCGTTCCTGCCAACGGGGCTCGCATCCCGGCTCGCGCCCGCGCCTTCGGTCGCGGTGAGCGGGGGACGGCGGCATCATCTGGTCGCGCTTTGGCCGGTCGGCGCGCGTCAGGCGCTCGCGCAACGCCTTGCCAGGCCCGGCACGCGCGCGGTCGGCGCCTTCGCCGAGGAGATCGGCGCGCGGGGCGTCGAATTTTCCGCCCTGCCCGGCGATCCGTTCCTCAACATCAACACGCAGGCGGACCTCGCGCGGGCGCAGGCGATCGCGGAAGAGGCTCTCTGAAGCAAAATGCCGCGGAAGCTGTTGCAGCTTCGCCCGCGCTGCGCAATCGTTCGTCCTTCAAGCCCTCTCGTCAGAAGGGCGCTGGACCGGGGGCGAGACACGGAGGGGGACCATGAGAGACGAGACAACGAGAGACGAGACGACGAAACGCTGGAGCCGTCGTGGCCTCGCCGGCGCGGCAGCGCTTCTGCCGGCGGCGGCGCTGGCGGCGACGCCGGCGGCTGCGGCCACCGGAGAGGGCGAAAGCACGTTCGAGCGCGTGATGCGTACCAAGAAGCTGCGCGTCTCCGCGCTTTCCGGCGAGCTTCCCTATTTCGACAAGGACCTCGTCAGCGGCAAATGGACCGGCTTCGCCGATGCGATGGCGTTGGACATCGCCAAGGTCTTCGGCGCCGAGCTGGTTTATGTCGATGCGACCTGGGGCACCTCGGTGCTCGATCTGCAGACCAACAAGGTCGATCTCTCCTTCGCCCTCAACCCCACGCCGCAGCGGGCGCTCGCGATCGGCTTCACCGAGCCGCTTTTCGTCCACCCCTATGGCTGCATCGCCAAGCCCGGCTTCAACCCGACGAGCTGGGAGGATATCGACAAGCCGGGCCTCAAGATCGCCGTCTCGGTGGGCTCGCTCTACCAGACCCTCTGCAAGCAATATGCGCCGAAGGCCACCAGCGTCGGGCTGACGAGCTCGGATGCCTGCATCCTCGCCTACCAGTCCGGCCGCGCGGATATCGTGCTGCTGGCAGCGATTCCCGGCCTCGCGGCCATCGGCAAGAACCCCTCGCTCGGCACCTACCGCATGCTCGCCGATCCGGTGATCGCATTGCCGAGCAGCATGGGCATCCAGCGCGAGACGGACACGCGCTTCCGCGAAGTGCTCAATGCCTGGATCGACTATAACGGCGGCGTCGGCCAGATCCGCCAATGGGTGATCCAGGGGCTTGCGCTGGAGGGGGTGAAGGCAAGCCAGCTGCCCAGCAACCTCACCTTCTGATCCGGATTCTCCCTCCGCTCATCGCCCGGTGATCGCCGCTTCCCGGCGGGAAGCGGCGAGGTAGCGCGAACATTCGAGAAAGGTGGTCCGCAGGCGGATGCACTATCAGTGGAGCTTTGGCTTCCTCGAGCACTATGAGCCGCTGTTCGTCGTCGGCACGGGCGTCACCATCGCCTTCACGATCGGCACGGTCCTGCTCGGGCTGCTCATCGGCCTGGCGCTCGGGATGGGACGGCTCGCGGACTCGAAGCTGATCAATGCGCCGCTGATCGCCTTCACCGAGCTCTTCCGCTGCACGCCGCTGCTGGTGCAGCTGATCTGGATCTACTATGCGCTGCCGGTGCTGCTGCACATCTCGCTCTCCGCGGCGGCGGCGGCGACGATCACGCTCTCCTGCTACACCGGCGTCTTCTATGCCGAGATCTTCCGCGGCGGGATCGTCTCGATCGAGCGCGGGCAGTGGGACGCGGCGCGCGCGCTCGGCCTTCCCTGGTGGCGGATGATGCGGCTCGTCATCCTGCCGCAGGCGGTCCGGCGGATGATCCCGCCGTTCCTCAATCAGTCCATCACCCAGCTCAAGAACACCTCGCTCGTCTCGGTGATCGCGGTGCCCGACGTGCTCTACCAGGGCGAGCTGGTGACGGGCGCCACCTACCGCCCGCTCGAGGTTTATACGGTGGTGGCGCTGATCTATTTCGTCCTGCTGCTGCCGAGCACGATCGTCGTGCGGATCTATGAGGGTCGGCTGGCGGCCAGGGGCAGGACGTGAACACCCGCCCGCATCCTTGCCAGCCCCGGCCATGGTTTTGCCATTGCGGGCAGGAAGTTTCCGGCCGGCCGGCCGGGGGCGCCTCTTCCGCGCGCGCCTGGGACGACGAGGATGGAGGAACCGGGATGACACGTCTTAAGCTTGTGCTTCTGGCCTTCGCGCTGGCCGTGCCGCTGGCCGGCTGCGTGGTCTATCAGGGACCGCCGCCGCATCCGGGCGCGGTGTGGGTGCCGGGGCATTACGGCCCCTATGGCGGCTGGGTGCGCGGCCATTGGGCCTGAGAGCCTGGCTGAGCCCCTGGCTGAGCCCCTGGCTGAGCCCCTGGGGTTCCGGCCTGAGCTGACATCGGGATCGGCGCGCGTCGCGGGCGGCGACGCGCGGTGGGACTCCGTGGCGTGCAGTTTTCTTCGGCCGTGCTAGGCTTTGCCCGCGCGGCGTCCTTCGCTCCGATGGGCGGCGTTCGCTTCCAGGCAACCAGGCAGGGGAAGAGAGTGGCGTCCAGCTCCAACGCACCGCGCTATCGCCCGGGGCGGCATTTTCTGCAGATTCCCGGACCGACCAATGTCCCCGACCGGGTGCTGCGCGCGATCGACAACCCGACGATCGACCATCGCGGCCCGGAGTTCGGCCAGCTGGGCCGGGAGGTCCTGGCCCGGCTCAAAGAGGTTTTCCGCACCAAGGGGCCGGTGGTCATCTACCCCGCCTCGGGCACCGGCGCGTGGGAGGCCGCGCTTGTCAACACCCTCTCCCCCGGCGATCGGGTGCTGATGTGCCGGACCGGCTGGTTCGCGAGCCTCTGGCAGGAGATGGCGGAGCGGCTCGGCCTCGATCCGGTCTTCATCGAGACCGATTGGCGCCATGGGGCGGATGCCGCCGCGATCGGCGCCGCACTTGCCGCCGACGGCGAGCGCCGCATCAAGGCCGTCTGCGTCGTCCACAACGAAACCTCGACCGGCTGCACGAGCCGGATCGGCGAGGTGCGCGCGGCGATCGACGAGGCGGGCCACCCCGCGCTCCTGCTGGTGGACACCATTTCCTCGCTCGCCAGCATCGATTATCGCCACGACGAATGGGGCGTGGACGTGACCGTCGCGGGCTCGCAGAAAGGGCTGATGCTGCCGCCCGGCCTTTCGTTCAACGCCGTCAGCGAGAAAGCGCTGGCGGCGTCGGCCGCCGCGCGCCTGCCGCGCAGCTACTGGGACTGGCGGGCGATGCTGAAGCCGAACGCGGAGGGTTTTTTCCCGTTCACTCCGGCGACCAACATGCTGTTCGGGCTTTCCGCCGCGCTCGACATGATTTTCGAGGAAGGGCTGGAGTCCGTCTTCGCCCGCCATGACCGCCACGCGGAGGCAACGCGCCGGGCCGTCCGCGCCTGGGGGCTCGAGATTCAGTGCGCCGATCCGAAATATTTCTCTTCGTCGCTCACCGCCGTGAGATTGCCGGAGGGGGCGAGCGCGGATGCGCTCCGGGCGGTGATCCTGGAGCGCTTCAACATGAGCCTCGGCAACGGCCTCGGGATCCTCAAGGATCGCGTGTTCCGCATCGGCCATCTCGGGAATTTCGGGGATCTCGAGCTGATCGGCACGCTGGGCGGGGTGGAGATGGGGCTTGCGGCCGCCCGTGTGCCGCACCAGAGCGGAGGCGTGCAGGCGGCGCTCGATTATCTCTCGGGCAGCGCCTGAGCGGACGACGAGGGAGAGAAGCGAACATGGCGCAGACGATCGAGGTCTGGACCTGGCCAACGCCGAATGGCCACAAGGTGCATATCGCGCTCGAGGAGCTCGGGCTGCCCTACAAGGTGATCCCGGTGAATATCGGCGCCGGCGAGCAGTTCCGCCCCGAGTTCCTGGCCATCACGCCCAATCACCGCATCCCGGCGATCGTCGATCCCGACGGACCGGCCGGACAGAGGCTTCATCTTTTCGAGTCCGGGGCAATTCTGATCTATCTCGCCGAGAAGGCCGGGCGCCTCATTCCTGCCGGGCCTGCGCAGCGCTATGCCTGCCTGCAATGGCTGATGTTCCAGATGGGCGGCATCGGCCCGATGTTCGGCCAGTACAACCATTTCGCGGCCTATGCCCCGGAGAAGCTGGCTTACGCCATCGAGCGCTATTCCAACGAGGTGAAGCGGCTGCACCGCGTGCTCGAGAAGCGCCTTTCCGAGTCCGAATATCTTGCCGGGCCGGATTATTCGATCGCCGATATCGCGACCTTCCCATGGGTGCGCAATCCGGACCGGCGCGGCATCGATCTCGCCGATTACCCGTCCGTCCGCCGGTGGCACGATGCGATTTCCGCCCGCCCGGCGGTGCAGCGCGGGGTCGAGGTGCTCTCCGAGCGGCAGCGGCGCGGGCAGATCACCGATGCCGAGCGCGAGAATTTGTTCGGAGCAAAGCAGTTCGCGGCAAGGTGACGGCATTCGACCGGGCTAGACTGGCCTCGCGGCGACGCAGAGGACGACGATTCACAGAGCATTGACGAGCTTCTGCGCCTAATGCTGTCGCGTCGGGGACGAAATCGGCCGGCCCGGCGAGGAAGGCAGGATCGGCCTGGAGGACGGCGATGACCGCTCGGGTGCTGGTTGTCGATGATGTGCCGGCCAATGCCCGTCTGCTCGAGGCGCGTCTGGCCGCCGAATATTATCAGGTGGCGAGCGCGGAAACCGGGCAAGCCGCGCTGAAGCTCGCCCGCGAGCTGCGCCCCGACATCATCCTGCTCGATGTGATGATGCCCGGGATGGACGGGTTCGAGGTCTGCCGGCAACTGAAGGCCGATCCGGTGCTGGGCCATATTCCGGTGGTGATGGTGACCGCGCTCGGCGAGCCGGCGGAGAAGGTGCGCGGGCTCGAGGCGGGTGCCGACGATTTCCTGAGCAAGCCGATCGAGTTCGACACCCTGCTCGCGCGCGTGCGCGGCCTGGTGCGGCTCAAGCGGCTGCTCGACGAGTGGCGCGCGCGTGGCGAGACGGCGCGTGTTCTCGGCCTCGCGGGCGGGTTCGCCGATGCGCCTTCGATTGCGGGGGCGCGGGTGCTGATCGTCGATGACTGGGATTTCGAGGCGCGATTCCTCAAGGATTGCCTCGAACGGGAGGGGCTTCGCGCGAGCGCCGCCCGCGGCGAGGAGGAGATGCTGGCGGCGACGAAGGCCGAGAGCTTCGATCTCATCGTCATCAGCCTTTCGCTCGTCAGCTTCGATGCGCTGGCGCTCGCCTCGCGGCTCAGGGCATCCGAGCGGACCCAGGATGTGCCGCTGCTGCTGGTGGCCGAGCCCGAGGATCGCGAGCGCATCGTCCGCGGCTTCGATCTCGGCGCGAATGACTGGCTGCTGCGGCCGGTGGACGAGAACGAGCTTCGCGCGCGGGCACGGAACCAGATTCGCCGCAAGCTCTATCAGCAGCGCCTGCGCGCGACCCTCGACCAGGCGCTGGCGCTGGCGCTCAGCGATCCGCTCACCGGCCTCTACAATCAGCGCTACGTGATGCACCACCTGCGCAACCTGCTCGGGGTGGCCCCCGGGCATAGCCTGGCGGTGCTGATGATCGATGTCGATCACTTCAAGCGCATCAACGACAGCTACGGCCATCCGATGGGGGACGAGGCGCTCAAGGCCGTGGCCGAGACGCTGCGGGCGAATCTTCGCGCCTTCGACACGCTGGCGCGCTATGGCGGGGAGGAATTCGTGGTGGTGATGCCGGGTGCCACGCTTTCCGAGGCGACCGGAGCGGCGGAGCGGCTGCGCGACGCGGTGGCCCAGATGCAGTTTCAGCCGGACGGGCGCGGGCTGCCCCACCGGCTCACCGTGAGCGTCGGCGTTGCGGCGAGCACGGGCAGCGACGCCACGCCCGAGGCGCTGCTCCAGGTGGCCGACCGGGCGCTCTACTGCGCCAAGCGCGACGGGCGGAACCGGGTGGAGATGGCCCGCTCCGAGTAGAAGTGGCCAGAGAACTGTACCATCTGGCCCGTAGAAGCGTTTTGTGCAGGTCTACATAGTTGAAAAGAAAGGAAATTTTCCGTGAGGCCGGATGCGGGCCACCGCCCGGATCGGCCACAGAATTGCAAGTTAGGCCAAGGTGCTGAAGGAGATTGTGAGGGAAGAAAAGAAAGGTGTTCTCTTTTGGAAAAGAGAACCAAAAAACTTTTTTCCGTTTTCCGGACCAGGCGCCGGCGAGGGACTCCGAACGACGGTCGGTAGCCCGAGGTGGGGCCGGGTCCGGAAAACGGGGAAAAATCTTTTTGCTTCTTTTTCTTCAGAAAAAGAAGGCTTGCTCTTTTCAGCGCTTCGTCAGGGTCCGGCCGGGGACTTCGCAATGGTTTTGCGAAAGCGCCAAACACACCGCAATGAAATTGTCGGCAAGGGCGATGCGGCGCGCGAATCTGTCACGCCTCGAGGCCAAGACGGGGCATCGCCAATGGATTAACCATAATTCGGTTAATTTCCTGCACGGCATTGCAACATAATGATTTCTGGGGCGCGGCACCTTGTTGGACGGGCGGGGCCGAGACTAATTTCCGTCCCGATCAGTTGGGGGGAGTTCGGGGATGGCACAGGCGGTCGATAGCCGGAAGCGGGCCAAGCCCCGCGAGCTCGGGCTCTCGCGCGAGCAGCTGCTCAAGGCCTATCGGGACATGCTGCTGATCCGCCGCTTCGAGGAGAAGGCGGGCCAGCTTTACGGAATGGGCCTGATCGGCGGGTTCTGCCACCTCTATATCGGCCAGGAAGCGGTGGTGGTCGGCATGCTCGATGCCATCGGCGAGGGAGACCTCGTGATCACCTCCTATCGCGATCACGGCCATATGCTCGCCACGGGCATGGACCCGCGGGGCGTGATGGCCGAGCTCACGGGCCGCCATGCCGGCTATTCGCACGGCAAGGGCGGCTCGATGCACATGTTCAGCAAGGAGCGGTTCTTTTTCGGCGGCCACGGGATCGTCGGCGCGCAGGTGAGCCTCGGCACCGGGCTCGGCTTCAGCAACTGGTATCGCGGCAATGACCGCGTGTGCCTCACCTTCTTCGGCGAGGGCGCGACCAACCAGGGCCAGGTGTACGAGAGCTTCAACATGGCCGCGCTGTTCAAGCTGCCGGTGGTCTATGTGATCGAGAACAACAAATACAGCATGGGCACCAGCGTCGATCGCGCGACCACGTCGAGGGATCTTTCGCGCAACGGCGCGCCCTGGGGCATTCCCGGCGCCCAGGTGGACGGAATGGACGTGGTGGCGGTCAAGGAGGCGGCGGATGTCGCGGTTGCGCATTGCCGCGCCGGCAAGGGGCCGTACCTGATGGAGGTGAAGACCTATCGCTATCGCGGCCATTCGATGTCCGACCCGGCACGCTACCGCACGCGCGAGGAGGTGCAGCAGATGCGCACCGAGCATGACTGCATAGAAAGCGTGCGGGCGAAGCTGATGGCGCTCGATTACGACGAGGCATCGCTGAAGCAGATCGACGACGAGGTGAAGAAGATCGTGCAGGACGCGGCCGATTTCGCGCAGGCAAGTCCCGAGCCCGATCCTGCCGAGCTCTACACGGACGTGCTGCTGGAGGCGTGAGAGCGATGACGACGCAGATCCTCATGCCCGCCCTTTCGCCGACGATGACGGAAGGCAAGCTCGCGCGCTGGCTCAAGAAGAAGGGCGATCCGATCCGCTCGGGCGATGTGATCGCCGAGATCGAGACCGACAAGGCGACGATGGAGGTCGAGGCGGTGGATGAAGGCCGCATCGCCGAGATCCTGGTTCCGGAGGGAACCGAAGGGGTGGCGGTGAACACGCCGATCGCGGTGCTCGCCGGCGACGGGGAGGCGGCCTCGCCGATGCCGTCTCCGCCTCCCCTAGCGTCCGCGCCGGCTCCGGCTCCGGCGCCGAAGGCGGAACCGCCCGCCAAGGCGGAAGCGCCCAGGGAAGCGCGTGCGCCCGCTGCGCCGCCGCCGCCCGCACCCGCGCCTTCCCCCGCGCCGGCGGCGGAGAAGGATTGGGGCGAGGTCAGGCACATCACCGTCCGCGAGGCGCTGCGCGAGGCGATGATCGCCGAAATGCGCGCCGACGAGCGGGTTTTCCTCCTCGGCGAGGAGGTCGCGCAGTACCAGGGCGCCTACAAGATCAGCCAGGGAATGCTGGACGAGTTCGGCCCGCGCCGCGTCATCGACACGCCCATCACCGAGCACGGCTTCACCGGGCTCGCGGTCGGCGCCGCGCTCAACGGGCTGCGCCCGATCGTCGAATACATGACGTTCAACTTCGCCATGCAGGCGATGGACCAGATCATCAATTCCGCCGCCAAGACGCTCTATATGTCGGGCGGCCAGATGGGCTGCCCGATCGTCTTCCGCGGGCCGAACGGCGCCGCTTCGCGCGTCGCCGCCCAGCACAGCCAGTGCTACGCCTCCTGGTATGCGCACGTGCCGGGGCTCAAGGTGGTTGCGCCCTGGTCCTCGGCGGACGCGAAGGGACTTCTCCGAGCGGCGATCCGCGATCCCAATCCGGTGATCTGCCTCGAGAACGAGATCCTTTACGGCCACAGCTTCGATTGCCCCGTGGCCGAGGATTTCGTCCTGCCGCTCGGCAAGGCGAAGATCGAGCGGGCGGGCGATCGCGTCACCATCGTCGCCTTCAGCATCATGGTCGGCGTCGCCATGAGTGCCGCGGAAGCGCTCGCCGCCCAGGGCATCGAGGCCGAGGTGATCAATCTGCGCACGCTCCGTCCGCTCGACACCGCGACCGTCGTCGAAAGCGTGAAGCGCACCAACCGCCTCGTGACGGTGGAGGAAGGATGGCCCTATGCCGGCATCGGCGCTGAGGTCGCGATGCAGGTGATCGAGAACGCGTTCGACTGGCTGGATGCGCCGCCGGTGCGCGTGCACGGCGCGGATGTGCCGCTTCCCTATGCCGCGAATCTCGAAAAGCTCGCCCTGCCGCAGCCCGACTGGGTTGTCGAGGCGGTGCGGAAAATCGTCTGACGGGCGGGAGAGGGCGATGTCCACGAATATCCTGATGCCGGCCCTGAGCCCGACGATGACCGAGGGCACGCTTGCGCGCTGGCTCAAGAAGGAGGGCGATCCGGTCAAGGCCGGCGACGTGATCGCCGAGATCGAGACCGACAAGGCGACGATGGAGGTCGAGGCCGTCGATGAAGGCGTGCTCGGCAAGATCATCGTGCCGGACGGCACCCAGGGCGTGGCCGTGAACGCGCCGATCGCGGTGTTGCTCGGCGAAGGCGAGACCGCTTCC
>JASHRV010000024.1 GCA_030037175.1 Acetobacteraceae bacterium | reverse complement strand
GAGTCCGGCTGCACACCCATCTTTGCGAGACGCTCGACGAGGAGCGCTACACGCTCGCAAATCATAAGCTTCGACCGGTGGATTATATCAGGTCTCTGGACTGGCTGGCCGACGATTCCTGGTACGCTCACGCGATTCATGTGAATGACGATGAGATCCGGCTCTTTGCCCAATGCGGCGCTGGCGTGTGCCACTGCCCGTCCTCCAACATGCGGCTCGCCTCGGGCATCGCTCCGGTAAAGAAATATTTGGCGGCGGGCGTCAAGCTAGGGCTGGGTGTTGACGGCTCGTCAAGCAACGATGGGTGCAATCTGCTGCTGGAGGTGCGTCAGGCGATGCTGCTGGCACGGCTGAAGATGGGGCTCAGGCCGCCCGAAGGGCCGGAAACGGTGCTTTCGACATCGGATCCGCTGCGAGCCAAGGAATGGATGACGGCGCGCGAGGCGCTGGAGATCGCAACCCGCGGCGGCGCTTCGGTTCTGGGACGAGCTGATATCGGCGCGCTCCAGCCTGGAAAATGTGCGGATTTTTTCACCCTGGACCTCGGCCACGTCAATTATGCCGGCGGTCTCGGCGACCCTGCGGCGGCGGTCGTGTTCTGCGCGCCGACGACCGCGCGACACACCGTCGTCGGTGGGCAGGTTGTCGTCGACAACGGAAGGATCGCTACGCTCGACATGGCGCCGGTGATCGCCGAACATAACCGGCACGCGAGCAGGCTTCTGGCCGAAGCGGTATAGAGCCGAAAGAGGCCGTCACCCCGGCGAACCGCCTCGGGCTTTTTTTGCCGACGATCTTGTGATCTCGCGCTCAGGAATCGCCGTTGCGACGCCGATGCAACCCTGTCATAGGCTAGCTGAGGGATGGATCGTATGTCGTTCGGATGACATCGATTTCTGATGTAACAATTGGGGCTTTCTCGAAAGGCTTCATCCGGAGGACTCAATGCAACAGTTTTCTGTGATTCCCGTAACGATGCGGCGTGGCATCCTGTCATGAACCTCAACACGGTGAGGTCTGTCCACCGGCCAGCATCGGCGGCGGAGGTCGGGCACTGGCGCGACGGCTATGCCTGGCTCGCCGGCGGAACCTGGCTTTTCTCTGAGCCCCAACCTTCAGTCGACACGCTGATCGATCTCGAGCGGCTCGGTTGGCCGGCGCTTGAGGCCACTGAGGCCGGGCTCGACATCGCAGCGACTTGCCGGGTCGCCGAGCTCTATCATTTCGTCGCGCCGGAGGAGTGGATCGCGGCACCCCTGCTACGGGCGTGCTGCGAGGCGCTGCTCGCGTCCTTCAAGATCTGGAACACTGCCACCGTCGGCGGAAATATCTGCATGTCCCTTCCAGCTGGGGCGATGATCTCGCTTGTGGTCGGGCTGGAGGGAATTTGCACGCTTTGGCCGCCCGGCGGAGAACCGCGGGAGGTGCCGGCAGCATCGTTTGTCACCGGCAATCACGCCAACGTGCTGGCGCCCGGGGAGCTGCTGAGAAAAATCCGCCTGCCTGCCAGCGCGCTCAAGAAGCAGTTTGCCGTGCGCCGGGCGTCGCTGACACATCTTGGCCGCTCGGCCGCACTGCTCATCGGCACCAGGGGCGCCGCAGGCGAATGGCTGCTCACGATCACGGCGGCAACACCGCGGCCGGTGCAGATCCGCTTCGCGGAAGATCCTTCCGCCGCTTCGCTGCGCGCGGCGATCGATGCAGCCATCGCGCCGAGCGGGTATTTCAGCGACGTGCACGGCACCGCCGCCTACAAGCGCCATCTCAGCTATCATTTTGCGGAAGAGATCCGGGCCGAGCTGGCGCGGGCGGGAGTCGGGCCATGAACGACGACGTGAGCCGGTTGGACCAGGCGTCCGGCCTTCTCGAGTTCAACGTGAATGGGCGCCGGTTTTCCGCCCGGCCCGAACCGGGCCAGTGCCTGCGCACCTTCCTGCGCGAGCACGGCTCTTTCGGCGTGAAGAAAGGTTGCGATGCGGGCGATTGCGGCGCCTGCACCGTCTGGCTGGACGGAACGCCGGTGCATTCCTGCCTGTTCCCGGCCTTCCGTGCCGAGGGGCGCGCCGTGACGACGATCGAGGGGCTAGCGACGGGCGAGGGCATGCACCCGGTGCAAAAAGCCTTCCTGGACGCGCAGGCGTTCCAGTGCGGGTTCTGCGCCGCGGGGATGATGATGACTGTGGCGGCGCTCGACAACGCGCAGCGGGTGGATCTGCCGCATGCGCTCAAGGGCAATCTCTGCCGCTGCACGGGATACCGCTCCATCGCGGATGCGATCCATGGCGTACGCGAGGTGGAGCAGGACGTGGCGGGCCATGCCTGCGGCGCGAACCTTGCAAACCCGTTCGCCGAAGGGATCGCGACGGGGCGCGCCCGGTACACGATGGATATTGCAGTGGATCATTTGCTGCATCTCAAGGTGCTGCGATCGCCGCACGCGCATGCGCGGATCCGCCGGATCGGGCGCGAGCGAGCGGAGGCGGCCCCGGGCGTGGTTGCCATCTTCACCTGGGAGGATGTGCCGCGGCGGCTCTACAGCACCGCGACCCATGAGGACCACCTTGTCGATCCGGACGATTGCTACTTGCTCGACGACGTGATGCGCTTCGCGGGCCAACGCGTTGCGGCGGTGGTTGCCGAGAGCGAAGCACAGGCGGAGGCGGCCTGCCGGCTGCTCGAAGTGGAATACGAGGTTCTGCCGGCAGTGTTCGACCCCGAGGAAGCGATGCGGCCGGGGGCGCCCATTCTGCACGGGGATGGGATCGCCGCGTACGGAAACGTGTTCGTCGATATCCATGGCGAGGTCGGCAATGTTGCGGAGGGGCTTGCCGCGGCGGACATTGTCCATGAGAGAACCTATTCGACGTCACGCGTACAGCACGCGCATCTCGAGACGCACGGCTCCATCGCCTGGAAGGACGAGGCAGGGCGGATTCATATCCGCACCAGCTCGCAAGCACCGTTCATCGTTCAGCAGAAGCTCTGCCACATCTTCGGGCTGCGCACGCACGATGTTCACGTCTTCACCGAGCGGGTGGGCGGCGGCTTCGGCGGCAAGCAAGAGATGCTTTCCGAGGACCTTTGCGTTCTTGCCGCACTGAAGACAGGGCGTCCGGTGAAATGGGAATTCACCCGCGAGGAGGAATTCATCGGCGCGACGACCCGGCACCAGATGACGACGGAGGTGCGGCTTGGCGCGCGGCGGGACGGCACGCTCACTGCAATTCAGGTGCGCGTCGTCTCCAACACCGGCGCCTATGGCGGACATGGCGGCGAGACGCTGGCGGCAGCACTCTCCTGCCCGATCGCGGCCTATCGCTGCGCGAACAAGAAAGCGGACGGTTACGCCGTCTATACCAATATGCTTCCCGGGGGAGGGTTCCGCGGCTATGGCGCGTCTCAGACGACCTTCGCGATCGAGTCCGCGATGGATGATCTGGCGCGGAAGCTCGGCCTCGATCCGTTCACGATCCGCCGGCGCAACATGGTCCGCCCGGAGGACTGGATAGAATCGATCTGGGGCGAGGCATCAGATGTCGATTTCGGCAGCTACGGGCTCGACCAGTGCATGGACCTCGTGGAACAGGCGCTCCGCAGCGGGCGCGGCAGCCCGAAACCGGATGGTGAGGAGTGGCTGGAAGGCACGGGCATGGCGCTTGCGATGCTCGAGTCCGGGCCGCCGACCGAGCACCGCTCCGGCGCCGAACTGCAACTCCTCGCGGACGGAACCTATCACCTCGCGGTCGGATCGACGGAGATGGGGAACGGCTCCACCACCTCGCACCGGCAGATCGCCGCGGAGGTGCTCGGGACACGGGCCGGGCGAATCGCGATCATCAATGCCGATACCGACCGCACGCCTTATGACACCGGGACGTTCGCGAGCACCGGGACAGTTGTTGCCGGGCGCGCGGTGGCGCTGGCCGCAACGGCGCTCAAGGACAATATTCTCGAATATGCAAGCCGAAATTCGGGCGTGCCCGCTGCCGAGTGCCGTCTCGACGACGATGCGGTCGTCTGCGGGACGCGGCGCATCCCGCTCGTCACGCTTTACGCGGCCGGCACCGCCGAGCGGCACCGGTTCGCGGCGCGACGCAAATCCTATCTCTCCCCGCGCACGGTCGGCTTCAACGTCCATGGCGTTCGCGTCGCGGTCAATCGCGTGACGGCGGAGATCCGCATCCTGCAGAGCGTTCATGCCGCGGATATCGGGCGGCGGATCAACCCCATGCAGTGCCGGGGGCAGATCGACGGCGCGATCGCCATGGGCGTCGGCTGGGCGCTCTACGAACACATGGTGCACGACGAAAACGGCGTGATGGTCAACCCGAGCTTCCGCAACTGCCGGATCCCGACCTTTGCCGATGTGCCGGCAAGCGAGGTCTTCTTCGCGGACACGTATGACCGGATCGGGCCGCTCGGCGCCAAGGCGCAGGGCGAGTGCGCAATCAACCCGGTTGCGCCGGCGATCGCCAACGCCGTGGCCAACGCCACCGGCGTCCGCTTCGCCCATTTGCCGCTGACGCCGGATCGGATCTTTGCCTCGCTCGGGACGCATCCGTGAACGAGGCCGACGCGCCGGACGCCGGTCCGGTCAGCGTTGTCACCCAAACCTGCGCGCGCGAGGGCATGGCGGAGGAATTTGCGCGCTGGCAGCAGAAGATCGGGGCCGAGGTGGCGGCGGTTCCGGGCTTCCTCGATCAGAACGTGATCCCGCCTACCCCGCCCGTGCAATCGGACTGGGTGATCGTGCAGCGCTTCGCAAGCACTGAAGCCGCCTCCGCCTGGCTCCGCTCAGAGCAGCGGACGCGGCTTCTCAACGAAGCCCAGCCGTTGCTCGCGGGCCGGGACGATGTGCATCTGGTGCGGGACAGCGGTGAGGGCGTGAGGCCGGCGCCGGTTTCGGCGGTGATCTCGACGCGGGTCAAGCCCGGCCAGGAAGCCGCGTACCGGCGCTGGGAGCAACGTATCGCTGCCGCGCAGGCGAAATCGCCCGGCTTTCAAGGCTATCGGTTCGAGCCGCCCATTCCGGGCGTGCAGGATGATTGGCTCGCGATCCTGCGCTTCGACACCCAGAGCAATCTCCAGGTCTGGCTCGATTCGCCGGAGCGGAAGAAGCTTCTGGAGGACGCCGAGCCTCTCGTCGAGGAGTACCATACCCGCGTGGTTCGCACCGGCTTCGAGCAATGGTTCCCGCCGGTCGGCGCGCGGGATGCGCGGCCGGCGGCGTGGAAGCAGAACATGATCGTTCTGCTGCTGCTCTACCCGGTCGTGTTCCTTTTCGGCCTCGCCGTGCAAACGCCGCTGCTGATGGGCCTCGCGGGGATGCCGTTCTGGCTTGCGCTCTTCGTCGGCAACGTCGTGAGCGTGGTGCTGCTCAACTGGCTGGTGCCATGGGTGAGCGGCTTCTTCGGGTGGTGGCTTGCGCCTTCGCGCAAGGCCGGCGTTTGGATCGATGCCGGCGGCGGCGCCTTCATCGTCGTTCTTTATGCCCTGCTGCTGCTGATCTTTTCGAAGGTTCCCTGACAGGCTCAGCCGGCTGCCAGTCCCGGGCCGAGGTGATGCTTATCTCCTAGGCAGGCTTGGCCAAAAATCCGGCAGATTTGCCGGACGCGCGCGGTGTGCGGCCACCGGCGGCAAATGCTCTGCACGCGATCTGCCGGATTGCCGCGATTGGCACGCGGATTGCTGGTGCATCCACCGGAAACGCTCACTGAGGCGGGCTCGCGGCTCCGGAAGACAAGGAGCCGGGCGCGCCTCGGCTGAGCGTTTGATCGTTTGCGAGTGGAACGCACGTGGATGAGCGAACCGGGGTCCGGCGCGATCCGGAAGTGCTGCGAATTCACTCGCCCAACCCATCAACAGCGCGCCCGCTTCACGAGCGGTGCTTCGCGGCAGCAGCTGAGGAGGCCATGAGGCATGGTTGATATCGGACGGAGATCCCTGCTCGGCGGCGCCACCGCCGGCGTGGCGGCAGGAACGCTGGCAGCAAGAGCGCGCGCCGCGGCAGCACCGGATATCGTCATCGGCGCCGTCTATCCGCTCACGGGGAACGCCGCGCCGATCGGGCACGATGCGCAGATCGCGCTCGCGCTCGAGGCCGATATCATCAACGGCCACTACGACGTGCCGATGCTGCTCGGCCAGGGCGGGGGCCTGCCGGCGCTCGGCGGGGCGAAGATCAAGCTCGTCTTCGCCGACAGCCAGAACAGCCCGCAGATCGCGCGCACGGAAGCCGAGCGGCTGATCACCGAGGAGCATGTCGTCGCCATCATCGGCAGCTACACGAGCGCCACCGCCGTCACGATCAGCCAGATCTGCAACCGCTACGAGATTCCCTACATCTCGGCCGAGAATTCCGCTCCGAGCCTCAGCCAGCAGGGCCTTTCCTGGTTTTTCCGTCCCTCGCCGACCGATTTCGATTTCAGCAAGTCGATGTTCGATTTCTTCGCCGCCATCGGCAAGAAGACCGGGCGGCCGGTGCGCAGTGTCGCGATCATCCATGAGAACTCGGTCTTCGGCACCGGCAGCGCGGAGATCCAGGCGGCGCTCGCGAAAAAGGCGGGGATCAAGGTGCTCGCCGACATCTCCTACCAGGCGAGCACCCCTTCGCTCGCGGTGGAGGCGGAGCGGCTCAAGGCGGCGAACGCAGACGTGGTGATGCCCTCCTCCTACACGAGCGATGCCATCCTGCTCGTGCGCGCGATGCACGATGCCGGCTACGCGCCCAAGGCGATTCTCGCCCAGGATGCGGGCTTCATCGATCCGGCCTTCTTCAAGGCGGTGGGCCCGCTCGGCGAAGGGGTGATGAGCCGGTCGAGCTTCGCGATCGATGCCGTCGAGGCACGGCCCGCCATTCCGAAGGTGAACGCAATGTTCCAGGCGCGGGACGCGGGGAAGAACCTGAACGACCTCACGGCCCGCGAGGTGACGGCGCTGCAGGTGCTCGCGGATGCGATCAACCGCGCCGGCACCACCAGGAACACCGCTCTGCAGGCCGCGCTCCGGGCGACGAACATTCCGGGGAACCAGACCATCATGCCGTGGGTCGGCATCAAGTTCGACGCGACGGGGCAGAACACCGAAGGCAACCCGGTCATCCAGCAATATCAGAACGGCGTGTGGCACACGATCTTTCCGTTCGACGTCGCGACCGCGCCGGCCGTTTGGAAAGTGGGGACGTGACGGCGGAGACCGGCCGGCGATAGCCGGCGCGCGATGAGCACGGCGATCGTGGTCCAGGTCGCCCTCGGCGGCCTGCTGATGGGGCTCGTCTATGCCCTCGTCGCCGCCGGCCTTTCGCTGATCTTCGGCTTGATGGACGTGGTGAATTTCGCCCATGGCGAGCTTCTCATGCTCGCCATGTACGCAACCTTCGTGATCCACGAGAACTCGGGCCTCGATCCGCTGCTGCAGCTTCCCCTCGTCGCAGCGTTGCTGTTCGGGATCGGGGTCGCGATCTATCGCGGCCTGATCGCGCGGGCGCTCGGCGTGCGCTTCAACACCGGAATGGTGCAGATCTTCGTCACCTTCGGGCTTTCGATCTTTCTCGTCGGCGCCGCCCAGCTCGCCTTCGGGGCCGATTTCCGCTCGATCAGCAACGGGCTGCTCGCCAACCGCACGGTTGCGATGGGGGCGATCGTGCTGCCGCTCTCGCAGGTGGCGGCCGGCCTCGTCTGCCTGATCGCCTTCGCCGCTCTGGCGTTGATCTCGCGCACCGAGTTCGGCCGCGCCCTGGAAGCGACGCGGGAAGACCGCGACGCGGTGGCGCTGATCGGGATCGACCGCGACCGGGTGTTCAGCATCGGCTGGGGCATCGGGGCCGCGACGGTCGGCATCGCGGGCGTGATGCTCGCAAGCTTCTATTACATTTCCCCGACCGTCGGCGGCAATTTCGCGCTGATCGCCTATGTCACCGTGGCTCTCGGCGGCTTCGGCTCGCTCCTCGGCGCGCTGGTCGCGGGCATCCTGGTCGGCCTCGTCGAGGCGATGACCGCGCTCTTCATCGATCCCTCGCTCAAGCAGATCGGCATCTTCGCGATCTATGTCCTGGTGCTGATGATCCGGCCGCGCGGCCTCTTCGGAAGGCTCTGAACGTGACGGTGCGGCCGAACGCGATCACGATGCGGCGCAGGCGCGAGCTGATCGGCGGCGCCGTCCTGCTCGTCCTGCTCGCGCTTCTGCCGCTGCCGATCGCGAATGCCTATCTGCGCGGGCTGATCGTGCTGACGCTGCTCTATGCCGGCCTTTCGCAAGGCTGGAACATTCTCGGCGGCTATTGCGGGCAGATTTCGCTCGGCCACGCGCTCTATTTCGGCATCGGCGCCTACGCCTCGGCCATCCTTTTCACGCGCTACGGCATTCCGCCGCCGCTCGGCATGTTCGCCAGCGCGGCGCTCGGCGCGCTCGCCGCGCTGCTCGTCGGCTGGCCCTGCTTCCGGCTCAGCGGTCACTATTACGCGATCGCGACGCTCGTCATGGGCATGATGGTGCTGCTGCTCGCCCAGAACTGGGGATTCGTGAACGCGGCAATGGGCATAACCATTCCGTTCCGCAAGCAGAGCTGGGTCGATCTCGAGTTCCGCATCGCGGTGCTGCCCTTCCACTACCTGATGCTCGCCTACGCCGCGATCGCCTGGGCGATCGCCTGGGTCGTCGAAGGCTCGCGCTGGGGCTTCTCCTGGCGCGCGGTGAAGGACGACGTGGCGGCGGCCGAAAGCCTCGCCGTGCGCGTCTTCCCGAGCAAGATGGCCGCGGCGGCGATCAGCGGCGCCATCACCGCCGTGGGCGGAGCGCTCTATGCCCAGTATGTCGGCTTCATCGATCCGGACAGCGGGCTCGGGCTCTCGCTTTCGGTGCTGATCGCGCTGCCGGCGGTCGTCGGCGGGGTCGGCACGCTCTGGGGGCCGATCGTCGGCGCCGCCGTTCTCATTCCGGTGCAGCAATTGTCCGTGGCCTGGCTCGGCGGGTCCGGAAACGGCGTCGATCTCATGTTCTACGGCGCCCTGATCATGGCGCTCGCGCTCGCGCGGCCGCAGGGGCTGGTCAGCCTCTTCGGGGCGCGGAGCCGGGCGGGCGGCGAGGTCGCGGACCGTGCCTGACCCGGTGCTTCAGATCCGTAATGTGAGCAAGTCCTTCGGCAGCATCGCGGCCAATGTCGATGTGACATTCGATGTCGGGCGCGGGGAGATCCTCGGGCTGATCGGGCCGAACGGCGCGGGCAAGAGCAGCCTCTTCAACAGCATTGCCGGCGCGGACACGCCGGACCGCGGCGAAATCCTGCTCGATGGGCGGCGGATTTCCGGGCTCGGCGCGGTCGCCTGCACGCGGCTCGGGATCGGCCGCACCTTTCAGGTGGTGCGCAGCTTCGATTCGATGACGGTGCTGGAGAATGTGATGGTGGGCGCCTTCGCGCGCACCAGCCGGACACGGCAGGCGATGGCGCGGGCGCTCGAGGTGCTCGCCTTCTGCGGCCTCGGCGGGCGCGCCGACATGCCGGCCCATGCGCTCACGCCGCCCGAGAAGCGAAGGCTCGAGGTGGCGCGCGCGCTGGCCACAGAGCCGCATGTGCTGTTGCTCGACGAGATGCTGACAGGGCTCACACCGACGGAGGCCCAGGCCGGCATGCAGCTCGTCCGCGACGTGCGCGCCCGCGGCGTCACCATCGTCATGGTCGAGCACGTGATGGAGGTGCTGCTGCCGCTGATCGATCGGGCGGTGGTTCTGCATCTCGGCCGCAAGCTCACCGAGGGAAGCCCTGCCGAGGTGGTGCGCAATCCCGAGGTGATCCGCGCCTATCTCGGGGACCGCTATGCCACCTGATGTCGCGCCCGGCCGGGCCCTGCTCAGCGTGCGCGCGCTCACCGCCTCCTATCGCGGGCTTGCGGCGCTGCACGGAATCGCGCTCGACGTGGCGGCAGGGGAGATCGTCGCCGTGGTCGGCGCGAACGGCGCGGGCAAGAGCACCCTTTTGCGCGCGATCGCGGGGCAGATGCAGACCGGCGGGGACATCGTCTTCGACGGCACGAAGCTGCAGCGGCTGGCCGCCCACAGGATCAGCCGGATGGGTGTTGCGCTGGTGCCGGAGGGGCGCAGGCTCTTCATGCGCCTCTCGGTCGAGGACAATCTCCGGCTCGGCGCCTATGCCAGGCACGGGCCGGACCGGTTCGGTCCGCTCGATCTCGTCTATGAGCTCTTCCCGCGCCTGCGCGAGCGCCTCGCCCAGCGCGCCGGAACCCTCTCGGGCGGCGAGCAGCAGATGCTGGCGATCGGCCGCGCGCTGATGACCAGCCCGCGCCTCCTGATGCTCGACGAGCCGAGCCAGGGCATCATGCCGCGCCTGGTGGACGACATCCTCGCCGCGGTCGAGCGCATCCGTGCGCGCGGCGTCACGATCCTGATCGTGGAGCAGCGGCTGGTCGAGACGCTGGCGATCGCCGACCGCGCCTATGTCCTGCAGACCGGCCGCGTGGTGATGAGCGGCGCGGCCCGCGAGATCGCAAGCGATGCCGAGGTGCGCCGCGCCTATCTCGGGATGTAGCGGCGGCCCGGCAGGCCCTGCGGCGGCTCCGGCTCGGCACCCCACAGCGTGGCGCGCAGGGCCGGATTGCTGATCAGGTCCTCGGCGAGCGACTTGCAGAGAGGCAGGGCACCGCTTTTCGCATGGGCGACCGCGATCGCCTTGGCATAGATGCCGGCCCCGGTCGTGGCGCGGAGCTTGGCGGCCTGGCGGAGCAGCGAATCGAGATGCTGGATCTCCTTGGCGGTGGCCTCATGCAAGGCGTCGGCGCGCTTGCCGCTGCACAAGGGCGAGCGGCCGTCCTCGGCGAACCGTTGCCACGCCGCATCGGTGATCTTTCTCTGATGGGCGATCTCGGTGCAAACGTCGAGCAGCTTGGCATCCGGATGGGGCGGCGCGTCGTCGTCGAGCAGGCGATGATCACCGGGCGCTGCCGCAATCCGGCGCAGCCGAACGATTGCCGGTGACACCTTGGGCGTGGCCTTGGTGCGTACCGATTTCCACATGGACGATTCCCTTCCGCCGGGTCGAGCCCGGCTTGTTTTCTGACCGCGAGTCGGAACGGAGCCCACCCGTGGCAAGAATGGAACGTTGCGCCGGCGGGTCAGCCGCCGTCAAGCATCGGCCAACTTTCGGCTTCTGCTGCATTGCACAAGGGAAATGGAGGCAAGAGCCAAAAGAGACCCGATGAGGAAGCCTGGAAGGCTGTTCTCTTTTGAAAAAGAGAACCAGAAAACTTCTTTCCGTTTTCCGGACCCGGCCCCATCTCGGGACTCCGAACCACGATCGGAATCTCGAGGTGGGGCCGGGTCCGGAAAACGGGAAAAAGTCTTTTTGCTTCTTTTTCTTCAGAAAAAGAAGGTTCTTTCCTTTCAATTTCCTTTCAATACCCTTGCGGGCCGGCTCAGTTTTCCCGTTCTTCGTCCGGCCGCTCGGTGCGCCGCAATTCATTGATCGCGGCGAGAATCTTGGCCCAGGCCGCGAACCCCATCCGGTCGTTCCTAAGGCAAAGCGCGCGCATCTGCTCAAGCGCATGGCGCTCCGCGAAAACGCCGCGATGGGCAAGCAGCCGAACGGCCACGTGCCAGGCTTCGCCGGGGATGAACATGGCCGGGGCGTATCACGAGCAGGGCATCGAGTTGTAGTCCCGCCATGGGCGGCCGGTCCGCCTTCGAGCCCCGCCGCTCGAGAGGGTGGCGGGCGCTGCTTTTGATGCCGGCAAGCGGCACGCAGCGCCGCGGAAAAGGCCCGCTCGACGCCCGATCCCGATCATTAGCCTTCTGATTGCAGTGGGGAAATCGATGGTAGCGGCGGAGGGATTTGAACCCCCGACCAAGGGATTATGATTCCCCTGCTCTACCGCTGAGCTACGCCGCCCTGGGCCACCATCTCTCCCACCGCTTCGGGCAAGTCAATCGTGCGGCGGATGAAGCCGCCGCCGAGCACCCGGCTCCCGTCATAGAAGACGCACGCCTGGCCCGGCGCCGGCAGGGCGGGCGCATCGAGCCGCACCTCGGCGCGATCCGCGAAGAGGGTCGCGGGCTGCGGGGCCTCGCGGGCGCGGAGCTTCACCAGAGCGCGCAGCGGCCCGGCGGGCGGCGCGATGAGCCAGTTGATCTCGGTGAGCGCGATGAGGCGCGTGCCTGCGTTCCGGGGGCCGACGATGACCCGCCGGCGCACGGGATCGAGCGCCACCACCACGTGCCTCTCGCCCTCGGCATTGGCGGCGCGGCCGAGCCGCTTGCCCTGGCCCACGGTATAGCGGGCGATCCCTTGATGGCGGTCGAGCACGCGCCCGTCCGCCGCGACGATGTCGCCGGGCGCCAGCGCCTCGGGGGCGAGGCGGCCGACCACCGCGGCGTAATCGCCGTCCGGCGCGAAGCAGAGATCCTGGCTGTCCGGCTTGGCGGCAACCGGCAGGCCGAGCCGCGCGGCCGCGGCGCGAACGGCGTCCTTGCCGGGCATGTCGCCGAGCGGAAAGCGGCAGAAGGCGAGCTGGGCGCGCGTGAGGGCGAAAAGGAACCAGCTTTGATCGCGCCCGGAATCGCGCGCGCGATGAAGCTCGGGCCCGTCGGGCCCCTCCTCGCGGCGCACATAATGGCCGCTCGCCAGCGCCTCGGCGCCGAGATCGCGGGCGAGGGAGAGGAGATCGGTGAACTTGACGCTCTGGTTGCAACGCACGCAGGGCACCGGCGTCTCGCCACGCGCGTAGGTGGCGGCGAAATCCTCGAGCACCGCGGCACGGAACCGCGCCTCCGCATCGATCACGTAGTGCGGGATGCGCAGATGATCGGCGACACGCCGGGCGTCGTGGATGTCCTCCCCCGCGCAGCAGGCGCCGCGGTGGCGGCGCGGTCCGCTCTCGTAGAGCTGGAGGGTGACGCCGATGACATCGTGCCCGGCCTCGGCGAGGAGGCCCGCGGTCGCCGCGCTGTCGACGCCGCCCGACATGGCGACGACAACACGCATCTCAGCCCTCGTTGAGGAGGTTGCGGCTGCCGGCGGGCAGACGGACGACGAGGCCGTCGAGCGCCTCGGTCATCACGATCTGGCAGCCCAGGCGCGAGGTCTCCTCGAGCCCGAACGCGAGGTCCAGCATGTCCTCCTCGTCCTCGGTCGGGGATTCGAGCCTCTCGAACCACTCGGAATCGACGATGACATGGCAGGTCGAGCAGGCAAGCGAGCCCTCGCAGGCGCCTTCGATATCCACCCCATGCCGGTGCGCGATCTCGAGCACCGAAAGGCCGAGCGGGGCCTCGACCTCGCGGCGCGTGCCATCGCGCTCGATGAACGTCATATGCGGCATTCAGGGTCCCTCAGGCCGCCAATGCGGCCGAATGGGCCGCTTCCAGGGCAGCAGCGGCAAAATCGATATCGGCGGCCGAGGTAAATCGTCCGATACCGATGCGCAAGGTGCGTCCCGCCTCCGCGTCGGTAAGGCCCATCGCGCGGAGCACGTAGGAGGGTTCGACCGCGGCCGAGGAGCAGGCGGAGCCCGTGGAGACGCAGAGATCGGGGGCCGCTTCCATCAGCCGCGCGGCGGTCGCGGCCGGGAAGGTGAGGTTGAGGTTGCCGCCGATCCGGGCGGTGGGCGAGCCGTTCAGCCGGAGCTTTGGGACGGCGGCCCGGAGAGCTTCGAGAAGGCGGGCGCGGAGCGCGGCGATGCGGGCTTCATCCGCTTCCCGCTCGGCCAGCGCGACGCGGGCCGCGGTCCCGAAGCCCACGATCAAAGGGGCGGGAAGCGTGCCCGAGCGGAGACCGCGCTCCTGCCCGCCGCCGGAAAGCAGCGGGGCAAGACGCACGCGCGGGCGGCGGCGGACGAAGAGCGCGCCCACCCCCTTGGGCCCGTAGATCTTGTGGGCGCTGAGGGAAAGAATTTCCACGTCCCAGGCACGGACATCGATCGGGATTTTTCCTCCCGCCTGGGCGGCATCGGTGTGGAAGAGGGCGCCGGCTTCATGGGCCTGGGCAGCCAGCGCCGGGATGTCCTGGATGACGCCCGTTTCGTTGTTCACGGCCATGACGCTGACGAGAAGCGTCGGCTCGGCAAGCGCGGCCGCGAAAATTTCGGGATCGAGGAGCCCGTCCGGGCGGACGGGAAGAAAGACCGGCTCGAAACCCTCCGCGCCGAGCTCGCCCACCGATTCGAGCACGCATTTGTGCTCGGTCGCGACCGTGACGATGCGCCGGCGCGGATCGCCCATGGAGCGGGCGAAGCGGGCGGCGCCCTTGATGGCGAGGTTGTTGCTCTCCGTCGCCCCCGAGGTGAAGACGATCTCGGCCGTGGAGGCGCCGATCAGGGCGGCGATCGACGCGCGTGCCTCCTCCACCGCCGCCTCCGCCTCGCGGCCGAGCACGTGCTCGACGCTCGCCGGATTGCCGAAGCGCTCGGTGAACCAGGGGAGCATCGCCGCGAGCACGCGCGGGTCGCAAGGCGTGGTTGCCTGGTTGTCGAGATAGACCGGCCGGTTCGGGCGCTGCATCGGGCGGATCTGGTGTCAGGCGGCGCGGCGCTGAAGACGGGCCGCCATTTCCGCATAGGCGGTCGCGAAATGGCGCACATCGGAAGCGGCCGCGTTCCAGGGCAGCGAGACCCGGATCGCCTGGCCGGCGAGCGGACCGGCCCCCATCGCGCGCAGCACATGGCTCTCGGCGACTTTCCCGGAGCTGCATGCGGCACCGGCGGAAACGGCGATGCCGGCAAGGTCGAGCGCGATCACTTGCGTCTCGGCCTTGACGCCGGAGAGGGCGAGCGCGGTGGTGTTGTCGATCCTGGGCGCGCCGGCCCCGAGCACGACCGCGCCTGCCGCGCGGGCCGCCTGCTCGGCCTCATCGCGCAAGGGGCCGA
>JASHRV010000211.1 GCA_030037175.1 Acetobacteraceae bacterium | reverse complement strand
AGGATCGGCGGAGGAGATGTTCGCCAGCCTCGCCAAGCTCGCTGCCCTGCCAGACGACACGCTGATCTGCTGCGGCCACGAATATACAGAGCAGAACGGGCGCTTCGCTCTCTCCGTCGATGCCGCGAACCCCGCATTGCTGCGGCGCATGGCGGAGGTCCATCGCCTCCGCAAGGCCCATCTTCCAACGCTTCCCGCCCGGCTCGCCGAGGAACGGGCCGCCAATCCTTTCCTCCGCGCTACATCCGCGGTGGAGTTCGCGCGCCTGCGCGCTGCGAAGGATGTGTTCCGGGGCTAGAGCGGTTCGCGTTCGCTCTCACTCACACGACCCGCTCGAAATCTCTCTTTGGTCGTCAATGTCATAGCCGTGGCGGATCGCTCCGCTTTTCCGCGACAGGCCATCGTGATCCAGCCGGTCCGCTCCTTCATGTCTCGCCGGTGGCAGGAGGGCAGGGAGATCTGGGAGGAGTCACGGGACTGCAACCACACGCTCAGATTTTTCGCCGCGACGAAGCCGTGCCCGAGATTCGCATGAGGACCCCCGATCGGACCGGCAAGGGCAGGGAATCCGCACGATTTCTTCAATAAAGGGGCTGGCCAATATGCGGGGCCCGTGACAAGATATGAAGCGGGAAGTGCGTGCCGGTAAGCCAACAAATCAACCAAATGGAGGAAACGCAATGACGCTCCGCGAGCAACTCAAAGCCGGAGTCGCCAGCCTTGCGCCTGTCGCGCTTGGCCTTTCAGCCTTTATTTGTCTCGGTGCCGGAACGGCGCTCGCGCAGAGCACGCCGAGCCCTTCGGACTTCCTCAATGCCGCCAGCGATCCCGCCAACTGGATCCTTCCGGCGAAGAGCTATTTCGGCAATCACTACACGCCCGCGACCCAGATCACGCCGGAGAACGTGACGGGCCTGCACCTGGCATGGAAGACCACGCTCGACGATGCGGGCCCGATGGAGAATTCGCCGATCGTCTATGACGGCACGATGTACGTCACCACTGCGCACGACCACGTCTATGCGCTGGACGCCGCCACCGGCAAAGTGAAGTGGGAATTCACCTATAGCCCGCACGTTATTGCTTTTGCCGCGAACCGCGGCATCGGGCTGATGGACGGCAATGTCTATATCGGCACGCTGGACGGCCACCTCATCGCGCTCAACGCCGAGACCGGCCAGAAGGTGTGGGACAAGGTGACGGTCGAAGACACTGCCAACTCCTTCTACACCATGGCGCCGGTGCCGTACTACCCGCCGGGCGGCGGCCAGGGGGTGCTCCTGCTCGGCGTGTCGAACGGCGACTGGGGCGGCAACGGCAAGATCACGGCCTTCAACCCGACGGATGGCAGCGTGGTCTGGAGCTGGACCTCGATCCCCGGTCCCGGCGAGCCCAATCACGACAGCTGGGGCGGCGATTCCTGGAAGCGCGCCGGCGGATCCATGTGGGGCGGCGTCACCATCGATACCGCGACGCAGACAATGTACCTCAATGTCGGCAATCCTACGCCGGACTTCCTCGCCACCGTCCGGCCGGGTGACAATCTCTACACGGACTCGATGGTCGCGCTCGACATCTCCGGCGCCCAGCCGAAGCTGAAATGGTACCACCAGTTCATCCCGCACGACACGCATGACTGGGATCCGCCGATGCAGCCGATCCTCTTCAACGGCAAGGTCGGCAACACCGAGGAGGAGCTCGTCGCGACCGGGGACAAGGCCGGCAATTTCTGGCTTCTCAATGCAGCCACCGGCGACCTCGTCGACCACACGGCGGTCAGCTTCCAGAAGGGCCAGGATACGCCCCCGAGCCTTACCGGCAACTATGCCTGTCCGAACACGCTGGGCGGCGTCGAGTACCAGGGTGGCTCCTATGATCCCGCCACGAACGCCGTCCTGTTGCCGAGCCAGAATGAGTGCGGATTCTGGACCGCGGATAAGGACGCCGTCTACGTCGCCGGCCAGTTCTATATCGCCGGTGCATTTCCTAAGCTCGTCGGGCCCAACACCGGCCAGATGAACGCGATTGACGTCTCGACCGGGGTGTTCGAGTGGCGCCACCATTTCGACCTCCCGAATTACGGCGGCGCGCTCGCCACGGCCTCCGGCCTGGTCTTCTCCGGCAATCTCGGCGGCACCGAGAATGCCTTCGACACACAGACCGGCAATATCCTCTGGAGCTATGACACGGGGGCCTATATCCAGGCGCCGACCGAGGCCTACGAGGTCAATGGCCAGGAGTATATCGTCGTCGCCTCCGGCGCGGCAGGCAACGCGGCAATCCCTGAGCTGCCGGCAGCCGGCCAACAGTCGATCGTCAGCACTTTCACTCTCAAGTAAGCCGACTGAACAGGAAAGCAGGTAAGACCGTCATAATGCGAATGCTGCCTTGGAACGTTCATCCACCGGCCCGGTTTACCGGGCCGGCCTTTTTTATGGCGGTTGCCTTTCTGCTGGCAGCTTCCATCCTTCCGCCGGCGGCGTGCGCTGCTCCGCTGAGCGACCACCAGGCGACACTCTCCGCTCTGTCGGATGTGCAGGCGGCAATTGCCGAGATCGTGGGGGCGGACCAGAGCTACTCCACCGACAAGAAGGTCTACTATCGGGCGAGTCAGCGCGCGATCAACGCGCTGGAAGGAACGCGCGGCCCTGAGTACGTGGCGGCGGCCGGCAGCGCGGGTGATGCGGCAGGAGCGATCGGCCATATCGATTCATTGCTTGATCGCAAAGAAACACCCGTTTGGGCGCCTGTGTTGGACAGCGCCGAGGCAAACATCCGCGCGGCCATCGCACATTTGGCGGATGCGCGGCACGCGCACGAACTGATGGATTACGACATCGCGGTTTCGCGTGCGCTCACCTACCTCCTCGTCGCGCGCGGCGGCCCGGCCGATATCGGCGCGTTCGGCGGGTTGGAGGGTGTGCTTGCCAACACGGTGCTCGGTGTCCCCGATGGTGCCACGATCGCAGACGGTTGCGCCGAACCGACCGCTGCGCCCTCTTATGGAGTCCATGGCGGCTATCTCGCCTGGGTCGCCGTGCCCGCGGGCGAGGGAACGCATCAGCTTGCAGAGAGCGCGGGTGAGCAATCGGTCATCATCCGAAACGGCATGATCTTGTTGCCCACTGCTGCCGCACCGCTGGTGGCAAAGGAATGCAACAGCCACGCGCAGGTTCGGCCATCGTCCCCGTCGCAGGCGACCGCAACCGCCACTCTGTCTCAACCTGCGAAGACCACGGCAAGCGGCGCAGACAGCGCTCCGCCGGCGCTCTATACGAAGGCGCAGGCCGAGGCGGGCGCGCAGGTCTTCGCGTCGAAATGCGCCCTGTGTCACGGTGCCAACCTGCAGGGGACGGCCGCACCCTCCGTCGCGGGGACGGATTTCCTCAGCACGGCGCAGCACAATGGCTGGACGCTCGAGGTCATCCGCTACCTCGTCTTCAATGACATGCCGTTCAATGCACCTGCCTCGCTTTCATCCACCGAATACGCGGACGTTCTGGCTTTTCTCCTCGCTTCCAACTGCTATCCTGCCGGCGACAAACCGTTCCCGACAGCGGATGATCCCGGCTTCGCCAACGTCAAGCTGGGCCCCGTGCCCGGCTCGCATCCCGGCAAGAACCAATTTGGTGTCTGCCCCGACGGCTAACAGAAACTCCCCCGTCGGTCAGACCTCGCGCACGATCGCCTGCCCTAACCGCGCCAGCGCCTCTCGCAACGGCCCCTCCGGAACCCCGGCCAGACGCTGCTCGAGCACCACCTCCGCGCCCGCCGGCAGTGCCCTGGCCATCGTTGCCGCTGGCGCCCGCGCCTGCGCCGCCGCGATCTGGTGGAAGCGCAGCCGCGTCACCAGCGTCCGTCCGGCATGAATGTTGATCCGCTCGATCAACTTCGGCGCCAGATGCTGCAATTCCAGCGCCACCGGTCCGGCGCAGGCGATCGAGAGAACGCCCGCGGCGAGCCGCTCCGGGGCAGTCACCATCGCGAGCGCTGGTCCGACGATCGCCACCCAGTCCGCGAGCAGCCTTGCCGCTGCCGGTGAGCGGCGCCGGAACGCGCCACGGGTGATTGCGGGAAGCAGCGCTCCAATCGGCCGCGGCCCGAAGGGGTGCCGCGCCTCCGTCTTGTCCGCGTCCTGAACTGCCGCCATACCCACCTTCGTGGCTTCCGCCTCTGCCGCCATCTCCGATGCCTCGACATTGCTCCGCTGGTACGACCGCCACCGGAGGGATCTTCCCTGGCGCGCGCCGCCCGGCGTTGCACCCGATCCCTACCGCGTGTGGCTGAGCGAGATCATGCTCCAGCAGACAACCGCAACCGCCGCGATACCTTATTTCATTCGCTTCATCGAGCGCTTCCCAAGCTTTGCCGCCCTTGCCGCCGCGCCCGAGGCGGCCGTGCTTTCCGCCTGGGCCGGCCTCGGCTATTACGCCCGCGCCCGCAACCTCCTCCGCACCGCCCAACTCGTCGCGGCCGAGGGGCTGCCACGCACGCCCGAGGCGCTCACGCGCATGCCCGGCATCGGCGCCTATACAGCGGACGCAATCGCCGCGATCGCTTTCAGCGTTCCGGTCGTACCGGTGGATGGCAATGTCATCCGCGTGCTCACCCGCCGCCACGCCATCATCGAACCTCTCCCTGCCGCGCTCGCCCCGATCCGCGCCATCGCCCGCGCTCTCGCTGCTGATCCTGCGGTTCGGTCCCGTCCCGCCGATTTCGCCCAGGCCCTCTTCGATCTCGGCGCCACCATCTGCCGCCCCGCTGAACCCGCCTGCGTGCTCTGTCCCTGGGCCGACGCCTGCGCTGCCCGGGCCGCCGGCATCGCCGAGACCCTGCCGCGCAAGCCACCCAAGCCCGTCCGCCCGCACCGTTATGGCGTCCATTTCTG
>JASHRV010000210.1 GCA_030037175.1 Acetobacteraceae bacterium | reverse complement strand
CCGATCGCGGCCGCACGAACCGCTCGACGATATGGCCTGACGACAATGCTGCGTCCATTCCTGCCTTCTCTCTTGCCTCTATCTCTGAACCGACCATTGCATGCAGTGCTGCGCGCACAAATGTCCTATTCCGCGATCACCTCGAGTGCGAGGCTGTTCGTCCGCGGTCCGAAGGCGCCGATGATGATGGTGATCAGCACCATCGCCGCCGCGATCACGGCGAACACGCCGACCACACCCGCCCCCTCCAGGATGAATCCGATGAGCGGGGCGGAAACGGCGACGCTGAAACGGCTCCACGCATAGGCGAATCCGCCCGCGGTCGCGCGCAGGCGCGTCGGGAAAATCTCCATCTGGTAGGGGTGGAACACGGCGGAGAACCAGTTGCTGAGCAGCGTCACCAGCCCGCCATTGATCACGATCAGCATCGGGCTGCGCGAGAACGCGAAGGCCAGGCCGAATACCGCAATGCCGAGCGCAAGCACGGAGATCGCCCATTTCCGCTCCCAGCGCTCGACGAACACCGCGCCCACCAGCGCGCCGATCGGCCCGAGTATCATCGTCAGCGCCACGTAAAGAAGCGCGTGCACGAGGGCGAAGCCCTCCTTCACCAGAATCGTCGGCGCCCAGATCAGGAATCCGAAATAGCCGAAGGTCTGCAGGAACTGGAACGCGACCATCAGCGCAAGCCGTCCGCGATAGGCGCCGGCGAAAAGCTCGCCGAGCGGCACGCGCTCGCTCACCACGACCGCAACCTCTTCCTGCGGCGCCGGCAGCGCCCGGCCGCTCTCCTTCGCCACCTCCGCTTCGATCGCGTCCAGAATCCGCGCGGCCTCCGCATGCCGCCCCTTCGCCTCCAGCCAGCGCGGGGATTCGACCATCGCAATGCGCATCCACCAGCCGGCAAAAGCGCCGATGCCGCCGAGCACCATCAAGACCCGCCAGCCGTCGATGGCGCCGAACTGGTGCGGCACGAGCCAGGTGGCGAGGAACGCCACCACCGGCGAGCCGATCGTCGCCCCGGCATAGGTGAGGCTGATATAGCGCGCCCGCGACCGCCGCGGCAGCATCTCGCCGAGATACGTATCCGAGATGATGTATTCGGCGCCGAGCCCGAGCCCGGCCACGAACCGCGCCGCGATCAGCCATCCGGCCGAAGGCGAGAAGGCGGCGAGTATCATCAGCACCGAGTAGCCGATCAGGCCGAGGACGAACATCGCCCGCCGCCCAAGCACGTCGCCGGTATAGCCCATCGCGATCGCGCCGAAGAACATCCCGGCGAAGGCTGCGGAAAAGAAAAGATAGAGCTCGCCGTGGGTGAAAAATCCCGTCTTGAGCAGCCGCGCCCCGATATAGCCGGACATGTAGAGATCGAAGATGTCGAAGAAGAGCCCGATGGCGCAGATCAGCACCAGCCGGCGGTGAAACGGCGTCACCGGCAGGCGATTGAGCCGCGCCGCGACGGAAAACCCTCCAGCCGCCGCGATCCCCTCGGTCCTCTTCATCGACATTTTCTCCCTTTTTTCCCCGGGCTTTCGTCGCTCAGCGCATGAAGCCGGTCGAAAGCCACGGCACCGCGGCCACCACGGCGAGCGCCGCCACGAGCGCGCCCATGTAGGGCCAGATCTTGCCGAGCGCATCGTCGCTCGAGGCGCGGCCGATCAGGCAGGTCTGATAGAACCCGACGCCGAAGGGCGGGGAGAAAAGCCCGATCCCCATCGCGAGGATAGCAACGATCGCGTAATGAACCTCGTTGATCCCGAGCCCGCGCGCAACGGGGAAGAGCAGGGGGCCGAACAGCACCATCGCCGGCAGCCCCTCGAGCACGCTGCCGAGGATCACGAAGACGACGATGGAAATCGCAAGAAACCCGATCCGTCCGCCCGGCATGCTGGTCATCATCGCGGCGAGCGACTGCGCGAACCCCGCCTGCGTCAGCGCCCAGGCCATCGCGGTGGCGCTGCCGATGATCAGCAGGATCGCACCCGAAAGTGCCGCCGTCTCGACCAGAATGGGCATCAGCCGGCGCCAGTCGAAGCAGCGATAGACGGCAATCCCGATCACGCACGCATAGACCACGCCCACCGTCGCCACCTCGGTCGCGGTGGCGATTCCCTTCAGCACGACGAAGCGGATGAGGAAGGGCAGAACGAGTGCTGGAATCGAAACGAAAAAGGCGCGCCCGATACGCCCGAGCCCCGCCCGCTCGCCGCTCGGCGAATCGCCCCGCGAGCGCACCGCAATCACCGCCACCAGGGCGAGCGCTGCCACCGTCGCGGGCAAAAGCCCGCCCGTGAACAAGGCCGCGATGGAAACGCCCGTGACCGAGCCCACGATGATCAGCACAAGGCTCGGCGGGATCGTCTCGGACATCGCCGCCGCCGCCGCAAGCTGCGCGACGAGCTCGCCCGGGTGCGCGCCGCGCCGCTTCATCTCCGGGAAAAGCACGGGCGCCACCGCCGCCTGATCGGCCGCCTTCGAGCCGGAGATCCCCGAGATCAGATACATCGCGCCCAGCAGCACATAGGAAAGCCCGCCGCGCCGGTGCCCGACCAGCGCGCTCATCAGCGCAACGAGCGCCCGCGCAATCCCCGTCATCTCCAGAAGCAGGCCCAGCAGCACGAACATCGGCACCGCCAGCAGCTCGACCGAGGACATCCCCTGGTCCATCTGATCGACGACGACCGAAAGCGGAATCTGGGTCGCGAACGCGATATAGCCGATGGTGGCAATGCCGAAGCTGAAGGCGATCGGCACCCCGGCGGCAATGCAAAGGCTCACCAGCCCGACGAAGAAAATGACGAGGCTCGCCGTTCCCATCGCGATCAGCGCCGGGCTCAGCGCCCAGAAGCCGAGGCCCAGAACGGCAACGATCACGACAGCGGCAAGCAGGTCCCGCCAATGCATCCCGCTCAAAAGCTGCTGCAGCGCGGCAATGAGCAGCAGCGCGAGCGCCACCACCAGCCCGGCCACGCGCCAGGAATCCGGTATGCCGAGCGTGGGCGAGGTGATCGCATCGACCGAGATCATGTACGAAACGGCCTGCGGCAGAAGCTCGGCGACGAAGGTCGCCACCACCATCGCCACCAGGGCCGCGAAAAAACGCTGCCAGCGCGGAGGAAAACGCGCAACCACGGCCGTCATGCACATATGCTCGCGGCGGCGAAGCGCAATCACCGCGCCCAGCATCGCAAGCCACAGGAACAGCATGCCCGCGAGCTCGTCGCTCCACACCAGCGGGCTGTCCAGCACATAGCGCCAGATCACGCCGGCGAACAGAATCCCGACCTCGACGACGACGAGAATCGCCGCCGGGATCTCCGTCACCCATGTCAGCACCCGGCTGAGCGTGATCCCCCTTGGCATCACAGGATCGGCATCAGAAAGAGGGCAGGGGCTTCGCCCCTGGCAGGGGACGCTGTCCCCTGCACCCCTGGCAAAGGCTGAGCCTTTGCAATCCGTCCGCGCTGCGCGGCGCGAGCCGGGTGCGCCTCACGCGATCGGCCCGCTATATTTCTCGAGCGCCGACCACAGCCCGCTCCCGAATTGCGCCTGCCAATGCCCGTAAAACCCGGACTTCGCCAGTGCGGCGCGGAACGGCGCCGGATCGGGCGTGTTGATGATCAGCCCCTGCGAGCGAAGCTTCGGCACCAGGGAGGCATTCAGCGCCTCGCTCGCACGCCGCTCCGCCGGCGCCTCGTCGTTGAACGCGCCCTCCACCGCGGCCCGCAGCCGCGCCGGCAGCGCGCTCCACGCCGCCGCACCCGCAAGCACCCAGTACCCGGTCCACATATGGTTCGTCATCGAACCATATTTCTGGACCTCGTAATATCTGTTGACCTCGATCGTATCGAGCGGCGTCTCCTGCCCATCGGCCAGCCGCGTCTGCAGCGCGGTGTAGAGCTCCGCCACATTGAGCGTCAGCGGCGAAGCCCCGAGCCCCCTGAAGAGGGAAAGGGAAATCGGGCTCGGCGGCACGCGGATCTTGAACCCGCGCATATCCTCCGGGCCCGCGATGGGCCGGGTGCTCGCGGTGATCTCGCGAAAGCCGAGATCCCAGATCCGCGCCATCGGATAAAGCCCGGCCTTGCGGATATCCTGCCGCACGATATCCCCGACGGCCCCGTCCATCGCCGCGAACGCCGTGCCGGCATCCTTGAACGCGAAGCCGATATTGGAGATCGCGGCACTCGGCACCAGCTCGGCCAGGATATTGTCCCCGATCGCCATCATCGGCAGCGCGCCGGAGCGGAGCTGGGCCAGCATATGCGTGTCGTTGCCGAGCGCATTGTTGGTGAAGACGGAAATCCTCACCTCGCCCTGCGTCGCCGTCGCGATCGCTTTCGCCGCCGCCAGCAGATGCACCCCGATCGGATGATCGGAGGGCACATCGACGCCGAGATCGAGCGCATGCGTCGCCGCCCGCGCCGTCCGCCCCCCGAAAACCGCCGCGCCCAACCCTGCCGCGCCCAGCGCCGCCGCGCCGGCGCCCGCAAAACGCCGCCGCGAGAGGGATCCACGCGAGAGGGATCCACGCGAGAGGGATCCACCCGAGAGAGAGAAAGTCATCGCGGTCACGCGCTCCCTTCCGGAATTGTCTGCCCCTCGCGCTCCATCTCCTCCAGCACCTTCTCAAGCTCGTGGAACGCCGTGTTGGCCGCGGGAAGTCCGCAATAGATCGCCTGCTGCAGCACCACCTCGGTGATCTCGGCAAGCGTCAGCCCGCCGCTCAGCAGCGCCGGCCGCGCATGCATCCGGAACTCGTCCCATTTGCCGAGCGCGATCATCGTGCCCAGAACGAGCAGCCGGCGCGAATGATGCGTGAGCCCCGGCCGCGTCCAGATCTCCGCCCAGCCGCAGCGCGTGAGGAAATCCTGGAAATCCCTGCTGTAGGGCCGGGTCCGCGCGATCGCGCGATCGACCCATTCATCGCCCAGAATCTTCCTCCTCACCGCCATGCCGGCGGCATGGCGCTCCTCGTCGGTCATAGGATGCCGCTCCCCCTTCCGCCGCCCGCGCGCGGCGCACCTACATGCTCAATGCCCGATCCACGCGCGGCTCACGCCCGATCCACGCGTGGCTCGCGCGTGCCTCACGCGCGCCTCACGAGATCGAGCCGCTGTATTTCTCGAGCGCGCTCCACAGCTTGGTCCCGAATTTCCCCTGCCAGTATTTGTAGAATCCGGATGTCTCCAGGGCCTGCCGGAAGGGCACGATGTCCGGGGTGTTGAAGGTCAGCCCCTGCTCCGTGAGCTTCGGGATGAGCGAATTGTTGAGCTGCTCGGTCTCCGTCCGCTGCGCCGCGACCTGGGCATCGAACCCGTTCTGGATCGCCGCCTGCAAGTTCGCCGGCAGCCGGTTCCAGGAATTGAGGTTCGCCACCAGCCAGTACCCGACCCACATATGGTTGGTCATCGAGCAGTATTTCTGCACCTCGTAGAACTTGTTGGCCTCGATGGTGCCGAGCGGATTCTCCTGCCCGTCCGCAAGATGCGTCTGCAGCGCCGTGTAAAGCTCGGAAGCGTTGAGCGTCAGCGGCGAGGCGCCGAGATCCTTGAAGATGGAAAGCGAGATCGGGCTCGGCGGCACGCGGATCTTGAACCCGCGCAGATCGAGCGGCCCGTTGATCGGCTTCGTGCTCGTCGTGATCTGGCGGAATCCCTCGTCCCAGATCTTCGGCATCGCATGCAGGCCGGTGTTCTTCATGTCGGCCCGCACGATCTCGCCCACATCGCCGTCGAGCGCCGCCCACGCGGTCGCGGCGTCCTTGAAGGCGAAGCCGATATTGTCGATCGCCACACTCGGCACGAGCTCGGCCAGGATATTGTCGCCCACCGACATGAACTCGATCGCGCCGGCGCGCAGCTGAGCGAGCATGTGCGTGTCGTCGCCGAGCTCGTTGTTGTTGAAGACGAGGATATTGACCTGCCCGTTGGTCTCGCTCTCGATCGCCTTCGCCGCCGCGACGAGATGCGTGCCGATCGGATGATCGGGCGGAATGTCGCAGCCGAGCCGCATCGTGTATTTCTCGGCCGCGCGCGCGCGCCGCGGCGCGAAGCTG
>JASHRV010000209.1 GCA_030037175.1 Acetobacteraceae bacterium | reverse complement strand
GCGATCGCGGCGGGCGCGCTCGCGGCCGTGCGGCACCTGGCGGCGAGCGATGCGGAGCGTGCGCGCCATCGCGAGCGTGTGGCCGAGGTGCGGCGGCGGCTGGACGCGGCTTGCGTGCCGCATATGCGGAACCCGAGCCATATCGTGCCGGTGCCGGTGGGGGACGCCGCGCTCTGCAAGCGGATCAGCGACGTTCTGCTCACGGACTACGGAATCTACGTTCAGCCGATCAACTATCCGACCGTGCCGCGCGGCACCGAACGGTTGCGCATCACGCCGGGCCCGCTGCATTCGGACGCGGATATCGAGCACCTGGTCGCCTCGCTTTCGGCGATCTGGGCGGAGCTGAGATTGAAGCGCGCGGCTTGAGGCCGGGGGCGGAGGCCCTGGCTCCCCCCTGGCCCCCCCTGGCCTTCTCTATGGCCTGGTCAATGCCCGCCGCCGCCCGGGCCCGCGCGTTTGCCTGAGAGCAGGAAGGTGAAGGGCACCACCCCGAAGGCGATCACCGCGCAGGCGATGAAGACGTTGCTGTAGGCGAGGAACGCCGCCTGCGTGTTCAGCGTCTGGTAGAGCCAGCCCATGGCCTCCGCCCCGATCTCCGCCGGCGCCCGGCCCAACGCCGCGAGCGCGCCCGATACCTGCGCGAGCGTGTCGCGATAGACCGGGCTTGCCGGGCTTAAGTGTCCGGAGGCGGCGAGATAGGCCATGTTGACCTGGGTGCGCGAGACCACGGCCGCGGTGGAAAGCGAGATCGCCGCCGAGCCGGCGACGTTGCGCACCAGCACATAGAGCGCCGAGGCATCGGCATTGAGGCTGCGCGGCAGCGTGACATAGGCGCTCGTGCTGATCGGCACGAAGAGAAAGCCGAGGCCCGCGCTTTGCGCCATCCGCATCAGCACGAGCGTGCGGAAATCGAGATTGGGCGCGAGCGTGCTCGCATAGAGCAGCCCGAAGCCGAGAACGACGAATCCGACGGCGATGATCAGCCGCGTCTGCACCCGCGGCATCAGCACGCGCGTCACGATGGGGATGAGCGCGAGCACCACGAGCGCGCCGGGCGAGAGCACGAGCCCCGCGAGCAGCGCGGTGTAGCCGAGATGCACCTGCGCGAGCTGCGGGATCAGCACGCCGCTCGAATAGAGCGTGCCGAACAGGGCAACCACCATCAGGCAGCCGACCGAGAAATTGCGGTCGTTGAAGACATGCAGATTGACGATCGGCCGCTTCGCCTCGGTGAGCCAGAAGATCGCGCCGACCCATCCGATCGCCGCGCCGAAGGCGAGCAGCCGGATCTCCGGGGAGGAGAACCAGTCGGCGTCCTCGCCACGGTCGAGCATGACCTGCATCGCCCCGATCGCGAGCGCGATCAGCAGCAGCCCGGGCAGATCGACGCGCCGGTCGCGCGTGCGCGCGCGCAGCACCCAGGGCGGGTCCTCGACCAGGCGGTTGACGAGGATGAAGGTGACGATGCCGACCGGCACATTGATGAAGAACACCCAGCGCCAGGAATAGCTGTCGGTGATCCAGCCGCCGAGCGTCGGGCCGATGATCGGCGCGAACACAACCGCGATCGCGACCACCCCGAAGGCGCGCCCGCGGAGCGCCGGCGGCATGACGTCGAGCACGATCGCCTGCTGATTGGGCTGCAAGCCGCCGCCGAAGAATCCCTGCATCAGCCGGAAGACGACGAGCTCGCCGAGCGACACGGCGCTGCCGCAGAGGAAGGAGCAGACCGTGAACATGACGATGCAGATGAGGAAATAGCGCTTGCGCCCGATCACCCGCCCGATCCAGGCGGAGATCGGCAGCACGATGCCGTTGGCGACGAGATAGGAGGTGAGCGTCCAGGTCGCCTGATCGTAGCTCGAGGAGAGGCTGCCCGCGATGTAGGGAAGGCTGACATTGACGATGGTGGTGTCGAGAATCTCCATGAACGCGGCGAGCGTCACGACCACCGAGATCAGCCACGGATTGGCCCGCGGCCGCCAGGCCGCGTCCGCCGCCTCGTGGACGTCGCTCATCTCAGATGCACGACCGGCTCCACCGAAAGCCCGAGCGGCAGCGGGTCCTCCGCGTCGAGCCCGTTGGTGATGACGATCTTCACCGGCACCCGCTGCACGATCTTCACGAAGTTCCCGGTCGCGTTCTCGGCCGGGAAGGCGCTGAAGACCGAGCCCGAGCCCTGCTGGATGCTGTCCACGCGGCCGACGAGGTCGAGCCCCGGATAGGCATCGACATGGATGCTGACGCGCTGGCCCGGCCGTATATGGTCGAGCTGGGTCTCCTTGAAGTTGGCGATGATCCAGGGCTCGGGCTTGACGATGCTGAACATCGTCGTCCCCGGCTGCACATAGGTGCCGAGCGTGATGCCGCGATCGGTGATCCAGCCGTCCGAAGGCGCCGTCACCCGCGTGTAGGAGAGATCGACCTTGGCCCGCTCCAGCGCCGCCCCGGCCTGAGCCACGGCCGCCTTGCGCTCGCCAACGAGCGCCTCCGCCGCCGCGATCTGGGATTCGACATCGTCGGCCGCCGCCACCGCGGCCTTTGTCTGATCGAGCTTCGCCCGCGCCGCGTTGGCGGCATCCACGGCGTCGTCGCGGTTCTGCTGGCTCGTCGCCCCGCGTGGCAGGCCGAGCTGGCGGCGCTCGTTCTGCTCGGCCTGCGCGAGATCGGCGGCCGCCTGCTCCTGGGCGGCCTTCGCCTCCGCAAGCTGGGCGGGATAGGAGGTCCGGGCGACCGCGAGGTCCTGCTCGGCGCTCGCGAGCTGGCTCTGCGCGAGCGCGAGCCCGGCCTCAGCCTGATCGCGCGCGGCGACGTAGGTGCGCGGGTCGATCTCCACGAGAAGATCGCCCTTGTGCACGAACTGGTTGTCCCCGGCGTTCAGCGCCACCACCGTGCCGGCAACCTGGGGCGCCATCGCCACCGGATGCCCCTCCGTGTAGGCATCGTCGGTCGTGACCGTCCCCGCGCCCGAAATCCAGAAATAATAGAGGCCGCCCCCGATCACGATCAGCAGCGCGAGCGTCAGCACGACCCGGCGGATCCTCACTGCGATCGAGGTTCGTGCCTGGGTCTGCGGCGGCGGTGACGAACGGAGTTCCGCCGGCTGCTGCGTTCCATCCATAGCGAGGCGGAGACCCCCCTACGAAGCGTGCGGCTGCGTCCGCACTCGGCCACCGGCAACAGCTGCCGGCTGCGCCCCGACAACGCGCAACGCGCGCGATCGAAGCTCAGGCGGATATTCCCCGCCGGGCTTGCCGGACAGGGTGCGCCGGTCTACGGAAATTCCGCCCCGGCCGCAACTCCGCCGATAGGTTCTGCCACCGGCGGCAACCGAACGGATCTGGGACTCTTCCCGCGCGACTTCAATTGCCGGCCAGGGCAGCCGCGACCTTGGCGCTGGCTCCGCTTAACCCTCCGAGCTTCTCGCCCCCCGCCACCTTCGCCTCCGTCACGCGCCCCCGCTCCTGGCGCGCGAGCGCCACCCGCGCCTCGCCCTCCGCCTCGGCGGGCGAAAGCACCACCACCCCGCTCTCATCGGCAAGCACGGCATCGCCCGGCATCACCACCGCGCCGCCGATCGCGACCGGATGGTTGAGCCTGCCGCCGAGATCGTAGATGCGCGTGGTGATCGGCGCGATGCCGCGGCACCATACCGGAAAATCGCAGGCGCGGATCTCCGCGAGATCGGTGCAGGGCCCGTCCACCACGCCCGCCTTCGCCCCGGCCGCCTTTGCCGCGAGCGTCACGCCCCCGCCCCAGCAGGCATGCCGCTCATCGCCGAGCCGATCGACGAGCAGGATATCGCCCGGCCGCAGCAGGCCGAGCGCGTGGTGCAGCAGCGTCGAATCCGGGCCCGGGATCGCCACCGTCACCGCGGTTCCGGCCACAAGCCGCCCGGGCAGAAGGGGGGCAATCCGCCGGTCGCAGAAGCCCCAGTGGCGCCAATGGCCAAGCGTGGCGGTCTCCACCCCTTCGAGGAGCGCCACGACCTCGGCGGAAAGCGGCGCCGGCATCGGCGCGATCTCGTAACGCGACATGCGGAAAAACTCCCTGCGGAAAAAGCCCCTCAGGCCCGGACCGGCCCATCCGCGACGGGCCCATCCGCGACCGGCAATCGAAGCGGCCGCTCGGGATGAACGAACACCCACAACACGGCCCCGGCCGCGCCGGCGACGGCGATGCCGAGCAGCGCCCCGGACCAGCCGCCCGTCCAGCGGACGAGGAAGGCCGTCAGCACCGGCCCGGCCACCCCCGCGGCATTGCCCCAGAAATTCGTCCAGCCCGAGACGATCCCGGTCGCCGCCCGCCCGAGATCCTGCGTCGAGGACCAGATCGAGACCTGCGTCAGCCCGATCCCGCCGAGCGAGACGCAGAGCAGCACCATCATCGTCGCGACGCCGGGGCTGCGCGAGGCGCCGATCAGCGCCGCCGCCGCGACGAGGAAGCCGGCGATGGCGAGCGGCACCCGCGCGCGCCAGACAGAGCCGGTCGCGCGCAGGATGCGGTCGGCGATCTGCCCGGTCACGAACACCATCACGAAGAGCGCAACCCATGGCAGCGAGGCATAGATCCCCATCGCCTTGAGCGAGAGATGGCGCTCGATCACCAGATAGGTCGGCAGCCAGGTGGTGTAAAAGCTCTGGATCAGGACGAGGAAGAAATACTCGACCCCGAGCGCCCAGAACTGAACCGAGCCGAGGCAGGAGACGAA
>JASHRV010000208.1 GCA_030037175.1 Acetobacteraceae bacterium | reverse complement strand
TTTTTCTGAAGAAAAAGAAGCAAAAAGACTTTTTTCCGTTTTCCGGGCCCGGCGCCATCGGGGGGACTCCGAACAGGAGACGGACAAAAGTTCTCTTTTTTCAAAGGAGAAAAATCTTCAGCGCCGCGGCGGCGGCATTTGCTGCTCCAGCGCTTCGATCTCCGCATCGCTGAAGCCGAAGTGATGCGCGATCTCATGGACGACGACATTCTGCACAAGCTGCGCGAGATCGACACCGGTCTCGATCCATTCGAGCAGGATTGGCTCGCGATAGAGCAGGATCGTGTCCGGCATGCGGGCGGGGTCCGAAATGCTGCGGCTGCCGAGCGGGGTGCCGCGATAAAGCCCGGTCAGATCCCAGGGTGAATCGATCCCCATCTCGTCGAGGGTCGCATCGTCCGGCCGCTCCTCGACCATGATGCCCACACCGTCGAGATGGCGGGCAAGGTGCTGGGGAATGGCATCAAGCGCAGCCTCGGCGAGGATCATGAGATCCTCGAGAGAGGGAGGTGTGGTAAAGACGGGCGCGCCGGCTGACATGAGTTCTATTGACCGAGCCGCCGCGTTCCTGGTCAAGGGCCGGCCGGGTCAAGGGCCGGACTGCAAAGATGGAGGAAGATGGATGGCAAAGCTCCTTGATTCCAAGGCGCGGGCAACACTGGCCGATGAATTGCCCGAATGGACCATGGTCGAGGGAAGGGACGCGATGCGGCGGAGCTTCCGTTTCGCTGATTTTTCTGCGGCCTGGGGTTTCATGAGCCGGGTGGCGCTGCTTGCCGAGCAGCATGCTCACCATCCCGAATGGTCGAACGTGTGGAACCGGGTGGAGATCACGCTCGCGACCCACGACGCCGGCGGGCTTACCGAGCGGGACGCCACGCTCGCCCGGGCGATCGAGGCATTGCTGGGGGAATCGAAGGGCTGAGCGGGCGCCGCTAGAGCGGGATGCGTCCGCTCTCGCTCACTTATCCCGCTCTGGTCTTTTGTTTTCTCGCGTGATTCAGACCTCCGGCTTGCTCCGCCTTCGGTCATCACGCTCTATTCCAGCGTAAGGAACACGGGCGGCAAAGGCGGAAAGGACACCTCGACCGAAGCGGGCCCCAGCAGCCAGATCGGCGGCGTGACGCTGCCGAGCATCACGACCTGGCCGGCCCTCAGCCCGCCGAAGCGGGCAGCGAGCGGCGAGCTTGCGAGCCAGGCCAGAGCGGCCATGGGATCGCCCATCAGCTCCGCACCCTTGCCATGGCCTCGCTCGGCCTGATTGACGAGGATGCGCCCCTCGATCGCTTTGAGATCGAGCTTGCGCCAGTTCGTTTCGCCGGCACCGACCACCGCGGCGGCGTGGAACACCTGATCGGCGATGAGAGCCGGGGTGCCGAATTCCTTGAGGTCGGGATAGCGGTTCTCGACGATCTCGATCCCGGCCGAGACCGCGCCCACCGCCGCCGCCGCGCGCTCCGCATCGCACGGTCCGGGCGGAAGGTCCTGCGCGAGCCTCATTGCGAGCTCGCATTCGACGCCCGGGGACTGGAAATCCGCGAAGCGGAGACGGGCACCGCTAGCGTGAATGCCGCCCTTGGTCATGAAGCCGGCCGCGGGACCGGAAAGGCCGAGATAGGCCTGCATATGCTTCGCCGTGGCGCCAATCTTGAAGCCGGCCGGGGGCAGTGCCCCGACGCGCCCCGCGAGCGCATGCTGGACCGCGATTCCCGCGTCCTCGTTTGCCGGGCGAAGCCCCTCCGGCAACGGTTCGAGCTTCTGGTGCGCCCGCCGCGCGGCGAGCAGCTCCTCGGCGATGGCCTCCGCGGCGTTCATGCTCATCGTGCGGGGATGTCCTTGGCGCGAGAGATTTCATAAAGCGCGATCGCCGCTGCTGCGGCGACATTCAGGCTTGGCATCGCCTGGCCGGTCGCGGGTGCGGGCATGGCGAGCCGCGCAACCTCGTCGCAGGTTTCGCGCGTGAGCCGCCGCAGCCCTTCATCCTCCGCGCCGAGCACGAGAGCGACGCGCCGTCCCGCGAGCGCGGGCCCGGAGAGCAAGGCAGGCGCGTCGGGCGCCAGGCCGACCGTCCAGCAGCCGGCGGCCTTCAGCGCGATCAGGGTGCGGGCGATATTCACCGCGCGCAGCAGCGGCACGGTCTCGAGCGCGCCCGATGCGGCTTTCGCGAGCGCGCCGGTCTCATCCGGAGCGTTGCGCTCCTGGGCGATCACGCCGGCGGCGCCGAAGGCGGCCGCCGAGCGAAGGATGGCGCCGACATTGCGTGGATCGGTCACTTGGTCGAGCACGAGAAGCGGGCCCGTCCTCGTCAGAACCTGAGCAAGCGGCGGCTGCGGCAGCGGGTCGGCGAGCAGCGCGGCACCTTGATGTACGGTGCCGTGGCCGAGCAGCTGGTCGAGACGGCCTCGCTCGATGCGTTCGGGAGCGAGGGGCCAGGGCCCGCCGACGCGCGGGCCGAGCGCCGCCTGCGCCTCGTCGGTGAGCAGCAGGCGGCGCGCGCGCCGATGTGGATTGGCGAGCGCCGCGGCGACGGCGTGCAGACCGTAAAGCCACATTCCGCCACGCGGCGCCTCGGGCCGCGCGGCGCGCGGCGGCGGTCCATGGCGGCGGGGAGGGGGGCGCTGGTCCATCATTGCGCCCCTATAGAGCAGAACGCGGGGCGCGATAACCGGCCCCTCGCCACGGCTGGGACGAGTTCGTTGACAAGTGCGGCGATCAGCCATACCCCGCGCGGCGGAGGGGTGCCCGAGTGGCTAAAGGGGACGGACTGTAAATCCGTTGGCGCACGCCTACGTTGGTTCGAATCCAACCCCCTCCACCATTAGATAAGCAAAATCAATATCTTAGAGGGAGCCCCCCAATATTCCCAAAACTGTCCCCTAGGCGCGAGCGGAGACGGGGCAGCCCTGTGCGCTGCCCTGTGCCGGCCGGTCGCGTCACGAAATCGCGATGGGGGGTGCAGGTCGGGGCTCGGGCGAAAGGTGCGCGGACACACGGGTTGCCCCCGCACGCTCCCGCGCTATGCGCACGCGAGATCGTTGCACTTACGGAATACTCGGGTGATGAGGACGGGCGGGGAGCGTAGCAGGCGCCCACGAGAAGGGCCGCCAGCGCAGACGTGCCAGCGGCCCCCGGAGACTTCCGATGGTCTTCTATGTAGTTCGGAGGTCCGCGCCTGGCATGGTTCCCACCGGGTGAAATTTCGGCCACGGCCGGGCAATCCGGAAATGCCGGGCACATCCTACCGTTAGTACGATAGAGCGGGAGGCCCGCTCTCGTCCGTCCTGCCTCGAAGTTGAAAAGAAACGCCGAAGCCTCCATGCGTTCAAGGCGGTCGATTGGGCAGGAACACACCGGCGATGTTCGATCTCACCCTCACGTTCGACAACGGACCCGAGCCGGGCGCGACGCCCTCCGTCCTGGCCACGCTCGCGGCACGGGGCATCCTCTCCACCTTCTTCGTGATCGGCGAGAAGCTGGCCCGTCCAGAATGTCGCGCGCTCGCTGAAGCCGCGCACGCGGCCGGACACTGGATCGGCAATCACACCTGGACTCATTCGGTGCCGCTCGGCGAGCGCACGGAGCCGGATATCGCCGAGGTCGAGATCGGCCGCACTCAGAGCGTTATCGGCGATCTAGCGCACCCGGACCGTTTCTTTCGCCCCTTCGGTGGCGGCGGCAACCTTGACCAGCGGCTTCTCAATTCCCGTGTCGTCACCTTTCTGCGCACCGGCCTCTATAGCTGTGTGCTCTGGAACGCGATCCCCCGTGACTGGGAGGACCCTGAGGGTTGGGTCGAGCGTGCGCTTGCCCAGTGCACCCGGCAGCCATGGACGCTGATTGTCCTGCACGACCTGCCCACCGGAGCGATGGCAGCTTTGCCGCGCTTCCTCGATCGGGTGGAAGAGGCAGGCGGGCGCATCCGCCAGGACTTCCCACCCGCCTGTGTCCCGATTCTGCGGGGCCAGATCAGGTCTCCCATCGAAGACTATGTTGCCGCCGAAGACTGACCTAACAGACCCGCTCTGCACCATTGGCAGCCGCGATGAGGCGTTCCCGGTGCCCTACGGCTTCGTCACCGCATCCGTGAGGCACCGGTGCCTGATCCACGCCAGGGCATCCGGGTGGCAACGAGGGGCTTCCGATAAACGCACATAGCCCATGCGTGAATCCAACCCAGTCAATTCAAACCGCCTACGCCGAGATACCGGATCGTGTTGATCACGTTCTGCTGCCGCTGTTCCCGCTGGGCCTGCTGAAAGTTGCCTGCCCTGATGTCGGCCAGCTGGGCTTGGGGGATCGGCTGCACCTCCGCGCTTGAGGATGCGGATGGCAGGCCAGGTTGCTGGGCAGCGCAGCCGGCAACGGCAAGACCGCATGCGAGCCAGAGAAGCGGCTTGACGCTCATCGCGACAATCCTCCTTCTGATCCGCCATGGGCCAGCGCCAGCGCGACAACAGCGCTGACAACGAAACGTGGCCGCACGGCAGAGATCTTTTGTGAGAAACGGGAGTTTTCGGCTTCCTGCCAAAAGGACAGACATGCAGGATCAACCCCCGGCACCGGTCTCATTCGCTAGAGCGCACACGGCGCAGGATGGATCGGCGCCACGCGCGGCGCGAACAGCGGGCGTCAACAGCTGGCCGTCCTGGTAGTTCAGAGTATTCAGCCACTGCGACCCACCGGCCCCGTTGAGATAGGGAGTAGAAGCCGATGCGGCCGCAATGTACTTCTGGGAGGCCGACGTGCGAGCGGCCGCTGGAGCTGCGAGAGCGGCGCTGGCCGAGAGCGCGACTACGGCAAAGGCGAGAGCGAGAGATTTCGTCATCGTTGTGATCCTTCCCATCGAACCAGGGCGCTTGCCCAATCTCGACGGCGTGGACTACTTGGGACTTTGACTTCTTCCATGCGTTTCTGTGGTGGCTGGGCTCGTAAACAGACGTGGCTCGTTATGGAAGACTTGCAATGCTCGCAGTGTCTTTGATGCGGTGACTCGTTCCACGATGACGAACGAAGGCGTGTCCAAAATGAATCGCCTTTCTGTCTGCCTGTTTGTGGCAAGCGTGGTTCTCTGACGTGTGAGCGTGACGGCTCAAAGGCATCACGCTCCGGCAGCGAGGAACGGTCAGTTTTGTGACTGGGGTGAACCCATGACATCGCGGGCAGAATACCGGCTGACTCTGGTGCGGCTCGACGGCGCGAGGGTCGCGTTCTTTGCGGATGCGGCCGACGATGCTGCGGCGATGGCGGCCGCCCAATTCTTTGCGCGCGATATGAATGCCGAGATCGTCGCGGTCGAGCGTGTTCCGCATGGAGAGCCGCCGCGAGTTTGATGATTATCAAACTCTATCGATATAGCATCATTATCTCTCTCAACAGTTCACCGATCGAAGCAGTAGGCGAACCGTTCAACTTAACCACACGAATCGGGGAACCTCCTCAAAGGAACGCCCGCGCGCCAGCTTTGAAGTCAGAAAAATGGCCGCCAGCCTCCGCGGCCACCGCACTGAGGCGTTCGGTGTATTGAGATGGGTGCCTCCGCGTTGACAGATCATTTCGCCTAAGTGCTGGCGCCCCCAAAGATAAAACGCCCCGGCTAAATTCTGCCGTTTCGATAGTCCTCCGAAAACTTACCCATCTCGTTCATCAGCCGTTGCCGGATCGGTTGCGATCGTTGTGGATCAGTCTCGCGAAGCATGGTCGGAACCCTGGCGGGCATATTATACGCGCCTGCGAAACAAGCGGCCTGGGACTCCGCAGACAGCTTGCGTTCCGGCAGGTTCCGCGTTGCCTGACGCTCGAATTCCTCCCCCATTTGCTTGACGGTTTGGTTCGGGCCCGATTTGGGCTGGCTCATGTCGTGCGAACTCCCGTTGCTGGACTGCAATAAGCGGGCCGATCAACGCGGCCCGACTCGGCTTCGTCCTGCTTGCGCGCCGCGCTATCGCCATCGAGTCGCCATCGGAAAGCTTTGGAGGCCGCACATCCTGGCAGGGTGCGGGAGATTGGAGATAGCCTATGTTGATCCAAATCTTGCGACGCCTGAGGTTGCCGCTTCTATTGGTTGTGACGGCTGCGCTCGCGGGTTGCTACTACGGTCCCGGCCCGTGCTGTCACGGCGGATGGGGTGGTGGATGGCATGGCGGCGGTGGCGGATGGTCCGGCCCATCGTCCGGATGGCATGGCGGAGGAGGCAATTGGCAAGGCGGCCAGGGAAACAGCGCATGGACCCAAGCGCAACACGGGTGGGGTAACTGACCGCGCGGTGATGCAGCCATGGTTCAGGGGCGGGACGGATGACTCACCGCGGACAGCCATGAGCAGTAGCCACCCGAGCGGTATTGTCTAGGAAGGCACGCGCATGGCGTCTGAGCCGGCAACAATCGACCGCATTCTCCTGGCCGTGCTGAACGATCCCGTCGAGGCTGACAGCGCGGAACAAGGGCTCGAAATTCTGGCGGCGCGCCTGGCATGTGACGCGCGCCGAACGCTGATCGCCGCGGCGATAGCAGACGGCGTGCGGAGAGGACTGTTGCACGAGCCCGTGCGCCTGCTTGAGGGCGCGTTGCACTGTTCCTGGCGCTTGGAACCGACGCCGCGCGGTAAGGCTCTAGCCGAACCGAGCGGCAGGGCGGGGGCTGTGCAGTGAGCGTCAGGGGCGCCCTCTGGCCGTCGCTATTCGTGCCTTGACTCGAGAATATGGTTGTGTAGCTCGACAGTCAGACTCTCGATGCGCTCGGCCATCTCCTTGGACGTTTCGGTCAGCCGAGTGTTTTGTTCCAGCATGCGCATCAGCAGTGCGGTCTGCTCGGCCATGTCGCGCTGACGCTCTTCGCTGGAACGTGCGATTTCCTCCCGGTGCTGCGCGTCGGCCATCGCCATCACCTTGTCACGATCGGCCTGCCGCGTCTGCGCGAGCAGGATCAGCGGCGCCGCGTAGGCGGCCTGCAGGCTGAAGGCAAGATTCAACAGAATGAATGGATATTTGTCGAATATCCACCATCCTGCGATGTTGATTAGAATCCATACTCCGACAATCACCGTCTGTGCGACCAGGAATGTCGGCGTGCCGAAGAATCGTGCAAACGCCTCTGCCTTCAGTGCAAACCAATCATCGCCAAACACCGACGCTAGATGTGAGTGAGGAAGATGGAACCGGTAGAAGTCGTGCGATCGCGCTGCTGGTTGCCCAGCTTCGCTTTGCCCTGACGTGTCGTTGCCACCCATGCTTCCTGCCCTCCCTGGCATCTAATCCGGCGACCTACGGTCCATTGCTGCTCCGGACCATACGGCCAGTGTAGCGCCGGTCTTGCCCCGTCATAAGCCGCTGCCAGGCCGGCCCAGAGCCGCGGCCATGATGCAATTTGAGCCGTCGTGGCGTGAACCTGAGAGAAAGGCAACGAGCCGCCTAGCTGTGGGCGCACGACAGAGTTGCGAGACAGGGAACATAGGTGCTGTCGATCTCTGTGGTAGGAGAGGAGCCCTAAGTGACAAAGGATGTCGGTGGTGGTGGACATCCGCACCGAGAATGGGCGTGGGGAGGGAGCGATGAGGCACCGCGTTCTCGTTCTGGCGATGACGGCCTTGCTCGCCTCCTGCACACCCACGCCGCCGCCATCGACCGCGCGGCTGCCTCCGGGCGCGTTCGGCGGCAATGGAGACAACGATATCTGGGCGATCAATACCGCCGAGTGGGCCTTCGCGAGCCCGGCCCGCACGCGCGGCAATCCAATCGATGCCATCCGCGCTGTGCTGGCGATCGAGTATCTGGCTGGCGAGCTTTCAACGAGTCCGCGCTGGGATTTCATGTCCCGGCTCACCAAGCTGGAGATGCTTGAGGCCCGCCAGGAGGTACGCGCCACGCTCGGCATTGCCGAGAACGCACCGTCCCAGGCGGTGGCGAACGCGTTGCTGGCGCTCTCCCTGAACCCGACGCCGGCCGCTGCCGACGTGCTGCTCAAGCCCCCCGTCTTCACCTTGTCGCCGGCGGAGACGCTGACGCGGATCGAGAACCTCCCCTACCTTCAGATGGCCAACATCGCGAGCCTGCACGCCGGCCAGCAGGAATTTCCCAACGGCAGCTCCACCTGCTTCGTCTGCTAGACGGGGATGAGGATAGGCGAAGTCCTGGGGATTCCCGGACGCTTCCCATGCGCGCCCGCGCCGCAGGAGAGGGCATGGAAGACATGGAGTGGGCGCGGAAAAGGAGGAAGCGTCAAATGGGTCCAGGACTCCCGGGCAGAAGCCTACAAACCGAGCAGCCGCTCCGCGTTGCCATGGGCAATCCGCTCTCTGTCGGCAGCACTGACCGGAAGCTGGTCGAGGAAGCTTCGCGCGCGCGCCATGGAACCGTAGGGGTGATCGGCGGAAAACATGATCCGTTCGGCACCCACCTCCAGCAGCAGGTTGAGGAAGCTCGGCGTGAAGTTGAAGCCGCTGATCGTGTAATGGACGTTCTCGCGCAGATAGGCGCTGATCGGTCGATCGAGCTTGGTCACTGCCTGAGGCATGACATCCAGCCTCTCCAGCATGAAGGGAAGTCCCTCGCCGAGATGGCCGACGATGACTTGCAATCGTTGGTAGCGGTCAAACACGCCGCCCAGAATCAGACGAATCACATGCACGGCCGTCTCGATATGCCAACCCCAGCCCGGGCCCGCGAGCATGTCGCCAACCATCGGCGCAAACCCGCCATAGGACGCCTCGATAACCGGCTTCGGGGGCTGTGTCGGGTGAAGATAGATCGGAACGCCGAGCGCCTCGGCGCATTCAAGGATGGGTCTGTAGAACTGATCGTCGAGGTAACGTCCCCGGTTGTGGCCGTTGATGACGGCCCCCTTGAAGCCGTGCCCGCGAACCATCCGCTCCAGCTCTTCGGCCGCCTGCTCGGGGACCGCTGTGGGCAACGCGGCGAACCCGCCGAAACGCTCCGGGTTCCGCTTCACCGCGGCGGCAAGGAAATCGTTTGACTCGCGTGCGAGCGGCAAAGCATCGGCCGCCTCCAACTGCTCTGTCCCCGGAGACGTGAGGGAGAGGACCTGCATATCGACGCCCGCTTCATCCATCGCCGCGATCCTCAATTCGCCGATTTCGCTGAGCTGGTCGAAGAGCGTCACGCCGCGTTCACCAAGCCGGAGCGCACGCTCCTTGAGTTCGCGCCCAGGGCCTTCAAGGAATCCAGGGCTCGCAAAATGCTCCTCGAGAGTGACGGTTCGCATCCTCGTCTCCTTGGTCGATGATTGAAACCGATTTCGCGCCCGCTCGGCTTGGCCAGGTAGCCGCCCAATTCGTCAACTCGTCCAGGCGCTTAATTCATTTCGAGGCGTTGGCCGGGCATACAAAGCTCGCGGCAACTTATGAAAACAGGAATACGGCGGCGGCGATCGCGCAGGTCCAGCGATGGTTCGGGCCGCAGACAGCCGCGGCCGTGATTGAACGACTGTCGATGATGAGGCTGCTATGTTCATAAATCTGCTTCCGCTCGTTCCACGCCGCCTCGGGGTCGAAATCGAGGCCGAGCGTCGAAGCGAGCATCGTCGCGGCAAGGTCCTCGGCCTGCTCGCCGCTTTCCTCGGCGGTCACACCGTAACCATGAATCTCCGAGATATAGCCATACATATCCGGGTCCGATGGCTTGGCCATGCCAAGGCTGGCATACAGATGCCGCCCGAGCTCGTTGGTTTCCGATCGGGCCATGACGCAGAAGGTGATGTCGCCGGGCTTGAGCGCTTCCACGCCGACATGGCGCGGAACGACCTCGCAGCGCGGCGGCAGGATGGACGACACGTACACCAGATTCTGCTGCTCGATATCGGCGTCGCGCAGCGCGAACTCGAACGCGGTGAGGGCATGGCGATGCACCCCTACGCCCTTGGTCAGGAACACACGCTTGGGACTCGGGAACACAGCGATGGCCTCCTTCTATGCTCGTGACGGCTTTCGCGATCGGAAGGCGAAGACGCCATAGGTTCGACATCCGTCGTTGGCTAAATTCGAATGACCTCTAAAGCAGTTTTGCCAGCACGCTGGCGAGCGGGCGGTCATCAAGCGGGTCTGGAGAGCCGGCGGGGCGCGGAGGCCCGACACGCCGGGCGGCGAGCCATTGGGCGAGATCATCGAAGGCGTAGGCGAGGGAATGATCGCCGAGGCGGTAAAAGGCCGGGCCCGAGCCGTGGCGGCGGTGCCATTCGAGCGTGCGTGGGCTCAGCCCGAGCGCATGGGCGGCATCGGCTTCGCGAAGGAGGGGGACGTACGACATGGCGAAGGGAAGGATAGCACGCAGGCGCCCTATCTCCTTGCCTCTCCTTGACAGGCCGTCAGCGAAACGAGTCCGAACCAGCAAAGCAGGGAAAGCCGAAAAAGCACCGCGAACCGCATCCCTATCGGTGCGCGGGCGGACAGGCCGAGCGGCTTCATGAAGTCCTCAAGCAACACCTCGCCCGGCGTGACGCGGCCAATGCGCCTGCTGACGCTCGCCACGTCCTTGAAGTCCATTCCAGCCACGTCCTCAGTGCGAATTGCCATCGTCGTCATCCCCCGTGGTAATCGACGATCTCCCCGTCGTGAGCATCCCCTTCCCGCCAGACGAAGCACAGAAAGAGCCACCACGCCGGCTCTGAGGCCTGCTCGGGCTCGCCGCCTTCGGGGGCAACAGGCTCCCCTCCTTCGGCCGTCTTGGCAGCGCGAACGCGGACGAGGAGATAAAGGCCATCCCCGTCCGCGTGGCGGCCCGGCGGCAGAACACGGACCTCTTGAGGCGTGAGCGGGCCCGTCCCCTTCGGCATCTCGCATCCCTCAAACCGTTCCCTAATCATGGAGCGAGGCAGGGATGGATCCAAATGAGCGAGAACGCGCGCCGATGAATCTCAGATCGATATTTTTATCTCTGGCAGGCGAAAAAATCCGAGGTCTCATTCGGTGAAGGTGGAGGGGGACCAACGAGCGTCAGAGTCCAGTTCGGTGGAAACCCCCTCCACCATTGAACCGCCGCGGGCATTGAACCGCCGCGGGCCGCGCTCAGCCGGGCGCCGCGCCCTGGATATTCACGCGGACCATGTAGATCGACTGGCTCGCGGCCATGAACAGGTAGTCGCGCTTCGGTCCGGCGAAGCAGAGATTGGCGCAAATTTCCGGCAGGCGAATGCGCCCGATCAGCTTGCCGGCGGGGTTCCAGACCGTCACACCGCAATAGCCCAGCGGCGCGTTGGAGCCGATCCAAAGATTCCCGGCGCGATCGGCGCGCATGCCGTCCGGACCGCAGAGCACGCCGTCCACCATGCAGTCGGTGAACTGACGCATGTTGGCGAGCGTCTGGCCCTGCACATCGAACGCATAGATATTGCCTTTGCCGCCGATGGTCTGTCCTGGCCCCGGCCCGGTGCTGATGAGATAGAGCGTCTTGTAGTCGGGCGAGAAACAGATGCCGTTGGGATTAAGAACCTGATCTCCCGGCACCACGACATCGAGCCGGCCGCTCGGGTCCCAGCGATAGGTGTTGGTGGGCAGCACCTGCTTCACGCCGCCGACCAGCCCGACGCCCTCGTCGCCCAGCTCGGGATTGTAAAGCCCGTTGGGGTTCGCATGCCCGCCGGCCACATCCGGATGGCCCTCGCTGAGCTGATCGCCGTAGGGTGGATCGGTGAACCAGATGCTTCCGTCCGGATGCGGCACTATGTCGTTGGGCGAGTTGAGCGGCTGGCCCTGGTAGGAATCGGCGATCACCGTCATCGAGCCGTCCAGCTCCCAGCGCACAACCCGGCGGAAGAAGTCCTGGCAGGAAAGCTCGCGCCCCTGAAAATCGAACGTGTTGCCGTTGCTGTTCCAGGATGGCTTGCGGAACGGAGTAACTTTTCCGCTTTCCCAGATGTAGCGATACTGCGTGTCGCCCTTCACATCGCTGAACACGACATACTCGCCTTCCCCTGACCAGGCGGGTCCCTCGGCCCATTGGAAGCCCGTCCAAAGCCGGTGAATCGCGGTCAGTCCAACCAGGTATTGGTTGAAGCTGGGATCGATAACCAAGATATCGGGGTCCGGATAGATCTCCGGCGGGGCGAAGCGGCCCCACTGCCGGGGCGGCTGGCTGATGACGCTTGGCGGGGTCCCGAGCGCAGGCTTTGCATTCTGGCCCCAGGCCAAGGCCGGCGCGAACGCTGCGGCGCCCGCAATCATTCCGCGACGAGTCAAGTGTTTTGACATGATCGTTTCCTCTGCTTTTCTGGACATTTTTCGTTTCGAGCGATTGAGCCGCGTTCTTTTGATCGAGGATAGCGTAAGCGCAACGATTGCGGAAGGCGCCCATGATCACGACAGATCGCGGGCCTCGATGCCGATATTCTTGTCGCCGCGTTTCGTCGCGCGTTCGTCCTTTGCGCCCTCGCGGCTTCCATGTTCACCCTGCTGAGATTGACGAGTACGGCATCGATTTTACGGTGCAACAGAGAGGGATAACCCAGGCAGTGTGCCGACTGACCAAGGATATTTGCGACCAAGAAGCCAATCGCGGCATGGGATCAATCTCTCGAAACCGGGAGCAAAGGCGCTCGAAGTGTACCCATTTTGCAATAAAGCACGCGAAATCCCGGGGGCGGGTGAGCGATGAGATGCATCGAGACACTTGATGACCGCGTATCGCTCTGCTCTGGATAGGCCCGACGCGCAGGTAGATCGAGCGAAGAAGCCACGCAAGGTGACAAGCAAACCAGCGGATGCTGTGAGCACGACAGGCGCCGCCCCCGAGCCGATGGAGGGGCACGGGGTCTATAACCGCAGCTCGCGTGTGCAGGCCTCCGGGCTCTCGCCGGCCCTGCCGCTCCTCGAGCGCGCTGCCCGGCTCGTGCTGCTCGCGGAGGGAACCGAGCCGATCATGATCGCCGATTACGGCGCCTCCGAAGGGAAGAACTCGCTCGCGCCGATGCGCGCGGCGATCGCGGTCCTTCGTGCCCGCGCGGGAGCGGAGCGCGCGGTCTCGGTCGTGCACACCGATCTGCCCAGCAATGATTTCGCCGCGCTGTTCGAGGTGCTCGCCGGGCCCGAAAGCTATCTCCGCAACGACCCGGCCGCCTTCGCCATGGCGATCGGCCGCTCCTTCTATGAACAGCTTCTTCCGGCTGCGAGCGTCACCCTCGGCTGGAGCTCATGGGCCGTGCAATGGCTGAGCCGCGTACCCGGCCCGGTCCCCGATCACGTGCAGGCCGCCTACAGCCAGGACCCGGCGGCGCGCGCGCTCTACGCACGCCAGGCAGCGGAGGATTGGCAACGCTTCCTGACCTGTCGCGGGCGCGAGCTGCGCCCCGGCGGCCGCCTCGTCATGCTCACCATGGCGCTCGATGAAGAGGGCGCGTTCGGCTATCAATCGTTGCTCGAAGCCATGTACGCCGTGCTCATGGACATGGTCCGGGAAGGCTTCGTTCGCGGCGAAGAGGTGCAACGGATGGCCATTCCCACCGTCGGGCGGAGCCGCGCGGATCTCGTGGCTCCGTTTGCGGCCGGACGCTTCGCCGGCCTCGCAATGGAGGAACTCGAGATCTTCTGCGCCGAGGACCGCTTCTGGAGCGAATTCAGCCGCGACGGGAATGCGCGTGCCTTCGCTGCGGGATGGGCCGCCTTCTCGCGTGCCTCGGTCGTCCCGACCCTCGCAGCCGCCCTCGATGGCGGCCATGACGACCCCCGGGCCGCCGCCTTCACCGAGCGGATGGAAAGCGGCATGGCGAGCCGCCTCGCAGCAGCGCCGCAGCCCCAGCTGATTCCACTCGCCAAGATGGCGCTGGTGAAGGAAAGTTGAAATCCGCGGCCCCTGCGCGGCTCCTCCAGAACCGGCTCCGAATCTCGAATTGACGCAAAAGGGGGAACGCCCGATGCCGGCCACCACTCTGCACCAGCAATAGGGTTCCCATGCCCATCGAACCCGTCTTCCTCTTCGATCTCGACGGCACGCTGGTGGACAGCGTCTATCAGCACGTCCTCGCCTGGAAGGAAGCGCTCGACGCAGAAGGGATCGATCTCTCCGTCTGGCGCATCCATCGCCGGATCGGCATGAGCGGCGGGCTCTTCATGAACCAGCTCCTGCGCGAGACCGGCCTCGAGATCAGTTTCGAGCGCCGCGAACGGCTCCGCCGCCTGCATACCGAGTCCTACCGCCGGCAGGCCTCCAGCGTCCGCCCGCTGCCCGGCGCGCGCGAAGTGCTCGCATGGCTCGGCGAAGTCGGGATCCCCTGGGCGGTCGCGACCAGCGGTCGCATGGAAACGGCGGCGCCGAACCTCGCCGCGCTCGGCGTCGATCCCGCTTCCGCCGTGGTCGTCACGCGCGATCAGGTCAAGCGCGCCAAGCCCGACCCCGATCTCTTCGTCGCTGCCGCCGAGCGGCTCGGCGCCTCGACCGACCGTGCCGTGGTGATCGGCGATTCCATCTGGGACATGCTCGCGGCGATCCGCTGCCGGGCGCTCGGCGTCGGCCTGCTGAGCGGCGGCTACGGCACCGCCGAGCTGCAGCAGGCGGGCGCCTGCCGCGTTTACGACGACCCCGCGGACCTGCTCCTCCATATCGACGAGGTCGGTGGCGGCCGCCGCTGACCCATCATCCGTCCGACCTCCCGGGGGGTGGTGGAGCTGAGGGGGATCGAACCCCTGACCTCCTCATTGCGAACGAGGCGCTCTCCCAGCTGAGCTACAGCCCCTGACCCATGCCTGAGCCGCAGGCGGCGCGAACATGCGAACGCCGCCCCCTCAAGTCAAGCAACGGTTGCCTCGGCGGCGGCGCGTGATTAGCTTCCGCCCGGCCGACGGAGACGGCGCCGCATGTATCCTTTCTACTGGCTGATCTCGGAGCTGATCCACCTCTATATCTGGGCGGTGATCATCGCGGCCGTGTTCAGCATGCTGGCGGCGTTCGGCGTGCTCGACACCCGCAACCGAATCGTCTGGACGATCGGCGATTTCCTTTACCGGCTGACCGAGCCCGCGCTCCGCCCGATCCGGTCCGTCCTGCCCAACCTGGGCGGCATCGACATCAGCCCCCTGATCCTGATCCTCCTTCTGGAAGCGGCGCAGATGCTGCTGGCCAGGCTTTTCTTCACGCTCATCGGCGCCTGAAGCCTTCGCGTGTCCGCACGGATCATCGACGGGCGCGCGCTCGCCGCCGCGCTCAATGCCGAGACCGCCCGCCGCATCGCCGCCTCCGGCTTCCGTCCGGGCCTTGCCGTGATTCTGGTGGGCGACGATCCCGCCTCCACCGTCTATGTGCGTGGCAAGGACCGCGCGGCCCGTGCCGCGGGCATCGCAGCCGAGAGCATTCTCCTCCCCGCCGACACCTCCGAGGCCGCGCTCCTCGCCCGCATTGCGGCGCTGAACGCCGATCCCATGATCGACGGCATCCTGGTCCAGCTCCCGCTTCCGCCGCAGATCCGCCCTCGCGCGGCGATCGAGGCGATCGACCCCGCCAAGGATGTGGACGGGCTCTCCCCCGTCAATGTCGGGCGGCTCTTCGCCGGCCGGCCCTTCCTCATCCCCTGCACCCCGCTTGGCGTGATGAAGCTCCTCGCCGCCGCCGACGTGTCGATCTCCGGCGCCCGCGCTCTGGTCATCGGCCGCTCCAGCCTGGTCGGAAGGCCGCTCGCCGCCCTGCTGCTCACCGCCGACGCCACCGTGACCATCGCCCATTCCCGCACCCGTGACCTGGCCGCCGAGTGCCGCCGCGCCGAGATCCTCGTCGCCGCGGCCGGGCAGCCCGAGCTGGTCCGCGGCGACTGGATCGGCTCCGAGTCGGTCGTGATCGATGTCGGCATTCACCGCCTTCCCGGCGGCGGGCTCAGGGGCGATGTCGCCTTTGCCGAGGCGCTGCCGGTGGCCGCCGCGATCACGCCGGTCCCGGGCGGCGTCGGGCCGATGACGATCGCCTGCCTGCTCGAGAACACGCTCACGGCGGCTCTCGCCCGTCGAGATCAGCCGGCTCGGGGTCAGCCGGGGCGGGGATAGCGCCGTCCGAGCACGGCGAGCGAGGCGGCCAGAGCGCCCGCCATCGATGAAGAAGAGGGCGCCGCATCTCCTCCCTCGATCTCGCGCACCTTGCGCGCGAGCACCCAGGCCGAGGCATAGCCGTAGCCGAACGGCAGGCCGAGGTCGCCCCATTCCTTGTTGAGCGGATAGATGCGGGCGCGGTCCGCCATCCCCGCGCTCAGCACCTCGAAGCCGAACGGCTCGCCGAAGAGCAGCTTGAGCGCCTCGTCGGTGAAACGCCAGAAATCGTTCGGCTCCTCGTGCACGGGCCAGCTCTGTGGGGCGATGTGGTAGGCGAGGCCGCCGGGCCGCAGCACGCGGTTGATCTCCCCCGCCACGATCCACGGCATCGCCAGATGCTCGAGCACGGCGCTCGAAACGACGGCATCGAAGCTCGCGCATCCGACGAGGCGCGAGAGCTCGTGCACATCGCCCACGATGTCCACCATCGGTCCCGGATGGACATCCATCCCGACATAGCGGCGCGCCTTCGGAAAGCGCTCGCGAGGAGCCTCGGCATGGTTGGGGAGGAGCCGCGCCCCGATTTCCAGGACCTCGAGACCGCGCGCATTGACCTCGGCGTCGAAGCGCACGCGGGCCTGTTCCTTCTCGGCCATCTCCCGGAGGATCGTCTCGGCGGGCGGCTGAGAGCGCCCCGGCAGCGGAAGCCGGAGCCGGACCGCCCCGGCGTCGGTCTCGAGCGAGAATTCCATTCCGGCATCGACCCGCCACGGCACGAAAAGGGCGAAGCCGGCGGACGGCGCGGGCTCCGGCAGCGTCGGATACCGCCCGAGGAGATCGGGACGCGGCGCAAGGCGCGGGATCGGAAGCCGCCTGCCAGGCCCCTGGATCGCAACCGAAACGATGCGCCGCCCGTACGCATGAAGCCAGCCCTGCACATAGCAGCCGTCGCCTTCCTGCCACGCGGCCTCGATCTCTCCCGCGACCGGAATCCCGCTCGCCTCGTCAACCTCCTCGCGCGCGAGCGGATGCATCGCGCCCGGCGGATGCGGGGGCAGAACGAGCGCAGCGAAACCGGGCACCTCCTCGTTGCAGGGGAGCTGGATCGGCGGCCGCTTCCTCAGCGCGGCGGCCGCGAGACGACGCCGCCACCGCCGCGACGCAAAAGGAGCCGCACCCGCCGCCGGCTGGAACGCGAAGAGCGGGAAAAGCGCGCCATCCTGGTTGGCAAAAGCCGGAAAGCCGAACGAAACCCCGGCACCGCGGCGGATCTTCTCCGGCCGCGAGATGCGCGCGTCCCCCGTTCCCGGCTCCACGAGCACGAAGGAAACCAGGCCGTTCTCAGGATCGAGCGGCAGCGCCGGGATGCGGATCGCCGCCAGCTCCGCGGGGGCTCTGAATTGCTCGGCAATCGCCGGCCGCCCCAGGCTGCGCAGGCTCAGAGCCAGAACGCCTCTCGCGAACCGCGCCGCCATGCCCCGCCGCTATAGCGTGTCATGAACCTTCCAGCCCCCTTCCGCGATTGATCACAAAGAATGTTCTCTTTTGAAAAAGAGAACCAGAAAACTCTTCCCCGTTTTCATCCTCCGCTCGGAGTCCCCAGCCGACACCCCGGTCCGGAAAACGGATAAAAATCTTTTTGCTTCTTTTTCTTCAGAAAAAGAAGTTTCTTCTTCTCCTCTTCAATACTTCACTTCACTTCATGAGGGCGCGTAGCACCCTCCAAAAATCAGAAATCGGTCACGCGCCCTTTGTACTGCCAGTCGCCGTAGCGCGTCGGCTCAGGGCCGGGCGGCCCGCCGACCTCCTTTGGCGGTTTCTTCGCCTCGGGTTTCGGCTCGGCCGGCGGCTCGACCTTCTTTTCTTCATCGCTCATGGTCCTGATAAGGGGCGATTCGGGACGGGCCGCAAGGATCATCGCGCGCTCGCCTCGGCCAGGCGCTGTTGGGCGAGCGTTCGCCAGGGCGCGTCCGCCGGCGCCTTGGCGAGCGCCTGACGGAAAAGAGTGGCCGCCGTCGCATTCACCCGCCCGGCAGCCCGGGTCTCGGCCTCGGCCGCCGCCGCCGCGAGCGCGGGGTCGAACCCGTCGGAAAGCGCCGCGCGCCATGCCTTGGCCGCGGCGGCGAAATCGCCGTCCGCCGCCTCCGCGCGGCCGAGCAACAGGAAGCCTTCGCGGGCCTGCCCGGATTTCGGGTCGAGCGCCGCCAGGCGCAGACGCAGCTCCGCGATCAGCTGGTGCATCTGCCGCTGCTCGGCACGCGCCGCCGCGAGCCTCGGGGCCAGCGGCGCGGCCGGAAGGCCGGGCGCACCGGCCGGCAGATAGAGGGCGAGCGCCGCGATCGGAATCGCCGCCAGCACGGCTGCCAGCACCCCGAACCCGGCACGCGCGCTCGTCTCGGCGTCGGGCGTGGTGTCGGCGGCGAGCAGCCTTCGCTCCACTTCGCGCACGGCGAGCGCGCGCTCGGCTTCGCTGATGCGATTTTCCACCCGATCGCGGGCGAGCTCGGCGAGCTGCGCACGGTAGAGAGTGAGCGCGGCCATCCGCCGTCCGCGGGCGCCACGCGCCCGGGCGAACGCAAACGCGGCCGGGGCCAGGGCGACCGCGCAAAGAAGAGCGAACAGGGCCCACAGCATGGTCGCGGATCTCTACTCGAGCAGCTCTGCGAGCCGGGCCTTCTCGGCGTCGCTCAGCGCCGCGGGTTCCGTGCTCCGCCCCCGCGCGGCCAAAAGCGCGATCCCCACGCCCGCCAGCGGCGCGATCACGGGCACCGACCACAGCAGCAGCGTCAGCCGGTTGAACGGCGGATCAAGGCGGATGAAGTCACCGTAGCGGGCCGTCATCCACTGCATGATCTCGTGGTTCGTCCGTCCGGCCGCCACCTGCTGGCGGATGATGCGGCGGATATCGGCCGCGAGCGAGGCATTCGATTCCTCGACGCTCTCGTTCTGGCAGACGAGGCAGCGCAGCTGATTGCCGATCGCGACGGCCCGCGCCTCCTGGGCAGGCGTCAGCGAAGGCCCGGCCGCGAGCGCGGGAAAGCCTGCAAGGACGAACAGCAGGGTGGCCGCAAGTCGGCGCATCAGGCGTATTTCCTGAGCAGCGGGACGAGCGCGCCGGCAATCGTCTCGTTCGAGAGCGGCCCGCCGATATGCCAGCGGATCACCCCGGTCCGATCGACCAAAAAACTCTCCGGCACCCCGCTGATGCCCCAGGCGATCGCGGCCTCGCCGGTATTGTCCGCCCCGAGCCGGGCATAGGGGTCGCCGGCATCGGCGAGGAAGCCGGCCATTGCCTTGTCCTGATCCTCATAGGCAATGCCCCAGATCGCGGTGCCCTGCGCTTGAAGCTGCATCAGCAGCGGATGCTCTTCGTGGCAGGGCACGCACCAGGAGGCGAAGAAATTGACCAGCACCGGCTGCGGCAGATCCTTGAGGTCCGCCGTCGAGAAGCCCGCTCCGGGCGGCGCCGGCGCCGCCGTGAAGGCCGGGGCCGGCCGGCCGACGAGCAGGTTGGGCACCGTGTGCGGGTCGTAGCGCCCGCTCTGCATGCGTTGAAGGAGCTCGAGAAATCCCACGCCCGCGACCGCGGCGATGCCGAAAGGGGCCGCCAGCAGGAGCCGCCGGCGCGTCGCGGTGGCGGCCGGCATCAGGCGGAAACCCTTGCTGCCTGGGCAGCCCGCCGCGCGGGCGCGCCGATCCTGAGCCGCCGGTCGGCGAGCGAGAGGCCGCCGCCCGTCGCCATCACCAGCGCGCCGAGCCAGATCCAGGGCGCGAGCGGATCGTAGCGCAGACGCACCTCGGCCCCGCCGCCATGCACGTTGCCGAGCGCGGTATAGAGATCGACGACGAGATCGGTGCGGATCGCGGTGTCGGTCACCGATGTCTGCTGCACCGGGAAGGCGCGGTCCGCCGGATGGAGAACGGCGATCGTGCGCCCGTCGCGGCTGACCTGAAGCGTCGCCTGCCGCTCGATGTAGTCCGGGCCCGGCCGGTCAACGAGCGATCGCAGGGTCCACCGGTCGCCGGCGAAGGCGATGCTCTGGCCCGGATGCATGAAAACAACCCGCTGGCTCGCGAGCGTCATCCCGGCAATGCCCGCGATCGTCACGCC
>JASHRV010000207.1 GCA_030037175.1 Acetobacteraceae bacterium | reverse complement strand
ATCGCGATGCCGAGGCCGCCGCCCAGGCAGAAGCCGCGGATGCGCGCGATCACCGGCTTGGGGAAGAGGCCGAGCTTGCGCCGGCCGGCGCTCGTCACCCGGTCATATTCCACCTGCGCGTCGGCGTTGGCGCGGTTCTTCTCGAACTGGCTTATGTCGGCGCCGGAGACGAACGCCTTGTCGCCGGCGCCGGTCAGCACCATCACCCGCATGTCTGGATCGCTCGTGAAACGATCCAGAATCTCCTCCATGCCCTGCCACATCTCGACCGACATGGCATTGCGCTTCTCGGGCTGGTTGAAGGTGACGAGGCCGACGCCGTCAGCCACCTCGGCCAGCATCTTTCCGCCGGCATACTCCATTCAGATCGCTCCTTTCGCACGCATGCCGGCGATCTCCGCCGCGCTGTAGCCGACCTCGCTCAGCACCGCCTCGGTGTGCGCGCCCGCGTCGGGCGTGGCCGTGCGAATGTCCTTGGGATAGCCCGAGAGCGTGATCGCGGAGCCCACGAGCTCGATCTCGCCCAGGCGAGGATGCATGACGGGGCGCGCGATGTGCAGATACTGCACCTGCGGATCGGCGAAGACCTTGTCGATCGTGTTGATCGGCCCGCAGGGAATCCCGGCACCCTCGAAGAGCTCCACCCAGTGGGCGGCCGGCTTCTCCCGCGTGACCGCGGCGATCGCTTCGTTGATCTCCGCGCGCGCGGCGCTGCGGCCCTTCTGCGTGCTCCACGCCTCCTTCGCCTTCCACTCGGGCCGGCCGATGGCGTCGCAGAAGCGTTCCCAGAGCCGCGCGGAGGAAGCGGCGATGTTGATCATCCCGTCCGAGGTCGGGAAAACCCCTGTCGGAATCCCGGTCGGATGGTCGTTGCCCGCCTGCTGCGGCACCTCGTGGCGCATCAGCCAGCGCGTTGCCTGGAAGTCGAGCATGAAGATCTGCGCCTCGAGCAGGCTCGTCTGCACCCAGCGCCCGACCCCCGTGTGCTCGCGGTCGTAGAGCGCCATCATCACGCCCAACGCCAGCAGATTGCCCGCCGTGAGGTCGGCGATGGGAATGCCGACGCGGACCGGCCCCTGGCCCGGCAGGCCGGTGATCGACATCAGCCCGCCGAGGCCCTGCGCGATCTGATCGACGCCGGCGCGCTTGGCATAGGGCCCGTCCTGGCCGAAGCCGCTGATGCTCGCATAGACGATGCGCGGATTGATCGCCCGCACGTCCTCGTAGGCGATGTTGAGGCGGTGCTTCACCGAGGCGCGCATGTTCTCGACGATCACGTCCGCGCGCGCGGCGAGGCGCATGAAGGCTTCGTGACCCTCGGGCGATTTCAGGTTGAGCTGGACCATCCGCTTGTTGCGGTGGAGATTCTGAAAATCGGGCCCGTCGCGGTCGCCGGCGATGTCTTCCGCGCCGGTTGACGGCGGCTCGATGCGGATGACCTTCGCCCCCCAGTCCGCGAGATGGCGCACGCAGGTCGGCCCGGCCCGGGCGAGCGTGAGATCGAGCACGGTGAGATCGCCGAGCGGCAGACGCGTCTCCGCAGCCTGCCTCGGATCGGTCGGGCTTTCCGGCATGACGCGTCCCCGTTCCTGGCAACGGCCAGGATTGTCGGACGATCCCCCCGATTGCTCAACCCCGGGACGCAACCCGAATCCGCGCCCGCCCCCTTGCCTCCCCTGCCCCGCCGGGCCCATGAGTCGGCCGGGACCATGGCCGCTCCTACGGATTTTCTGCGCCGTCCGCTCTACCGCCTCTATGAGCGGCGGCTGCTGGCGGAGATCGCGACCGCGCCGCTGCCGCAGCATGTCGGCATCATCCTCGACGGCAACCGCCGGCACGGCCGCGAAAACGGCATCACGGACCCGCGCCAGCTCTATGCGCCGGGCGCCAGCAAGCTCGACGACGTGCTCGACTGGTGCAGCGATCTCGCCATCCCGGCCGTTACCCTCTGGGTCTGCTCGACCGACAACCTCGCCCGCGCGCCCGAGCAGGTCTCCGGCATCCTCGCCGCGGTCGAGGCCAAGCTGCGCGCGCTCACGACCGACCCGCGCATCCATGCAAGGCAGGTCCGCGTCGATGCCATCGGGCGGCTCGACCTCCTGCCGCCCGCCACCCTGGAGGCGATCGCTGCGGCCAAGCAGGCGACCCAGGGCTACGACAACCTGCTGCTCACCATCGCCATCGGCTATGGCGGGCGCGAGGAAATCATCGACGCGGTGCGCGCATTCCTCTCCGAGCACGCGAACGACTGCTCGCCTCAGGAGCTGATCACCCGCATCACGCCCGAGACACTGCGGCAATATCTCTACATGCCGCATGCGCCGGACCCGGACCTCATCATCCGCACCAGCGGCGAGATCCGCCTCTCCGGCTTCCTGCTCTGGCAAAGCGCCTACAGCGAATTCTACTTTACCGACGTCTATTGGCCGAACTTCCGCAAGATCGACCTGCTGCGCGCGATCCGCTCATTTCAGGGCCGCCACCGCCGCTTCGGAAGGTAAGCGAGCAAGGCCAGGGGGCAGAGCCCTCTGCCACGTCAACCCGGCGCGGGCTGAGGCGGATGCGAAAATCTGACCGAGCAGCCATTCGTGCGTGTGGCCGGCGAGGTTGGCGAGGATCGTGAGGTCGGAGTCGATCGGGTGGAGGCCTGCGAGCGGGTTGATCTCGAGCAGCATGGGTTTTCCCTCCGCGTCGCTCTTGAGGTCGATGCGCCCGCCGTCGCGCCCGCCGAGCACCCGCCAGGCCGCGAGCGCGGCCGCGCCGGCGGCCATGGCCTCGGGATCATGCGCCAGGCGGTACGAAACCCGGTTCTGGTAGTGCTTCTTCGTCTCGAATCCGTAGGTCGTCCCGGCGAGAATCTCCATCACGCCGATGATGCGCGCGTGCGCGCCGGCGCCGAGCACGCCCACCGTGAATTCGCGCCCGGGCAGGTAGGTTTCCGCGAGCACTTCCTGGCCGAAGCGCGAGGCGAGGCGGGCGGCGGTGGCCCGAAGCGCGGCCGCGTCGCGGCAAAGGCTCGCATCATCGATGCCTTTGCCCGTGCCCTCCGCGATCGGCTTGACGAAGAGCGGGAACGGAAGATCGGGAAGCGTCGAGTCCGGGCCGAGCACGGCGAAGGGCGCGGTCGGCAGGCCGGCGTCGCGCAGGATCCTCTTGGTGTGGCCCTTGTGCAGCGCGATCGCGAGCACGACGGGGTCGCTGAACGTGTAGGGGATGGCGGAGGCATCGAGCAGCGCCGGAACCAGCGCCTCGCGTCCGGCGCCGCGCGCGCCCTCGCAGATATTGAAGACGAGATCCCAGCGTTCGCCTTCCGCCAGCAGGGAAACGAGCGCCTGCGCGCGCCCGATGCGCACCGCGCGATGGCCGCGCGCGCGCAGGAAATCGGCCACCGCATCGATCGTTTCGGGGGCGTCGAACTCGGCGAGGTCCTCGGCATCGAGGCCGTCCGCCGCCCAGTCCTCGGCGAGATCGTAGGTGAGGCCGATGCGCATCACGGATCCGGGTAACGGTAGAGATTGCCTTCGTAATTGCGGAGCGTGATCGCGCCTTCCTCGCGCGCGGCAAGATAGTCGGGCAGGAGCGGGATCTTCCCGCCCCCGCCCGGCGCGTCGATCACGAAGTGCGGCACCGCATAGCCCGTCGTGTGGCCGCGCAGGCCCGCGATGATCTCGAGGCCCTTGGCGACGCTGGTCCGGAAATGCGCGGAGCCGGTGATCGGATCGCACTGATAGAGATAGTAGGGGCGCACGCGCAGCCTGAGCAGCCCGTGCATCAGCTCGCGCATCACCGGCACCGAATCGTTGATGCCCTTGAGCAGAACGGTCTGGCTGCCGAGCGGGATGCCGGCATCCGCGAGCCGCGCCGTGCTCTCCGCCACTTCCGGGGTGAGCTCGTCCGGGTGGGTGAAGTGCAGGCTCATCCAGAGCGGATGATACCGCCGCAGCATGCGGGTGAGATCGCGCGTGATACGCTGCGGCAGCACCACCGGAACTTTCGTGCCGACGCGCAGGAATTCCACGTGCCGGATGGCCCTGAGCCGCGCGAACAGCCATTCGAGCTTGTCGGTCGCGATCGTGAGCGGATCGCCGCCGGAAAGCAGCACGTCGCGGATTTCGGTGTGCGCCTCGATATAGGCGATCGCCCGCTCCCACTGGCGCAGGCTGAACGTGTATTCGCCGCCGCCCACCATGCGGCTGCGCGTGCAGTAGCGGCAGTAGGTGCTGCAGAAGCCGGTGGCGAGGAAGAGCACCCGGTCGGGGTAGCGATGGACGAGGCCGGGGACGGGCGAGTCATGATCCTCGCCGAGCGGATCGCCCGATTCGCCTGGGCTTTGGAGATATTCCCCTTCGACCGGAATATGCGTGCGCCGGAGCGGCTGCGCGGGATCGGTCTCCGAAAGGAGGCTTGCGTAATAGGGCGTGATCCCGACCGGCAGCGGCCCGCTATGCCGCGCGACGGCCGCGCGTTCCCCCGGCGAAAGGCGGATCACCTGCGCCAGTTCCGCAAGCTCGCGGATGCGGTGCTGCAATTGCCAGCGCCAGTCGTTCCAGAGGGCGGCGGTGGCGGTGGGGAAGAAGCGGCGGCGGAAGGCGCGTGAGCGCTCCGACTGCGGGAAGCTCGCGCCGCGCTCCCTTTCCTTGACGGTTGCCGGAAAGAGGCGCGGCGGAATTCTGGATGGAGGTTCCGGAGGTTCCGCCGTCCCCGTCTCGGCGGCGCTGCCGCACGCTTCCGGTCCGGTGGAGGCGGGTGAGGGCTGGATGTCCATCATGCAGTCCTTGGGCGTTGGCCGGTACGTGGTTTCGCCCCGATGCCGGTGAAGGAGAGGAAGCGGACGGCGTCCCGGCTGACGCGATTCGCCCGCGGGCGAAGTAAAGGCAGAACGCCGCGCCCGCTTCCACTGTTTTCTGCGGGGGCACGGCGCAGGTTCTTCGCGGAGTTTTTCAGGACAGCCAAGTAAATGTTTCCGATTTTTCAGTAAATCCCCGGGCGTTCGTCAGTAATTCCCGCGAAGAACCGCCGCCGGCCGCGATGCTCGCCGCGCGCCGGCGGGAAGGCCCGCGGACTCCGCCAAGCAGTGCGCGCCCGCTTCGTCTCGCCCCATCGCGTGGCCTGTTTTCGCCCCTGCCGGCACGATTCTTCCCCACCGCGGGCCGCCCCACGGAAGATTGCCGGCAGACTTGCCCGCGATGCGGTGCGGCCCGGCGCCCTTCATCCATGCCCTGGCCGCGCAACAGCCCCGCTTCCGACTCTGCCGCCCCGGCGCTACCTACAGGGGCCGTGCTGCATCTGATGAAGCTTTGCGTCGGCGTCACCGATGTCGCCCATCTGCGGCGGCTTCAGGAGGCGCGGCTGCGCTCCGACCCCCCGCTGCGCCACCGCACGCGGAGCTTCCCCCGCCGCGCGGGCGAGCTCCTGGCCGGCGGCTCGCTCTACTGGGTGATCGGGGGCGCGATGCTGGTGCGCCAGCATCTGCTCGATATCACCGAGACCCGGATGCCGGATGGGAGCCGCGCCACGCTCCTCATCCTCGATTCCAAGCTGGTGCCCGTCGAGGCGCGGCTGATGAAGCCCTTCCAGGGCTGGCGCTATCTCGAGCCCGCCGCCGCCCCGGCCGATATCGTCTCCCGCCGCGCGCAAGGCGCCGCCCGGCTGCCGGAGCCGCTGCGCCGCGAGCTCGCTTCCCTTTGCCTCCTTTGACGGCGCGCTCCGGTCCCTGATAACCGCGATAGCCGCGCCCGGCTCTCCGTGCTTGCCTTGCGGGGCCCTGAAAGGCTAGTGCGGTCGTCATGGAAAGCGGCCGCACGCCTCTCCCCCGGCGCACGCCGGCAGTCGCCGATCTTGCGGATGCGGTGCCCCGTCTCGCCCGCAGCAATGTCACCGTCATCGGCGACATCATGCTCGATCGCTATCTCTACGGCACCGTCCGCCGGATCAGCCCCGAGGCGCCCGTGCCCATCCTCGCGGTCGAGCGCGAATCCGTCATGCCGGGCGGGGCCGGCAACGTCATGCGCAACCTCACCGCGCTCGGCGTGGCGACGGCGCTCATCTCCGTCGTCGGCGACGATCCGGCCGGCGCCGAGCTCACGGGCCTCATCGGCGGCCAGGCCGGCGTTGAGCCATGGCTGCTGGTCGAGGGCGGGCGCACCACCACGCTCAAGGTCCGCTACATCGCGAACGGCCAGCAGCTCCTGCGCGCGGATCACGAGGAAACCGTCCCGATCGCGGCCGCGCTTTCGGAGCGGCTCGTCCGCATCGCCAAGGACGCGATGGCCGCGACCAGCGTCACCATCCTCTCCGACTACGCGAAAGGCGCGCTCGCCGGCGAGACCGCGGCGGCGCTGATCGAGGCCGCGCGCACGCTCGGCCGGACCATCGTGGTCGATCCCAAGGGCAGCGACTACCGGCGCTATGCCGGCGCCGACATCGTCACTCCCAACCGCCGCGAGCTCGCCGAAGCCACCGGCATGCCTGTCGATAGCGAGGCGGCGCTGATCGAAGCCGCCGCCGCACTCCGCGAGGCGCACGGCTTCGGCGCCGTGCTGGTCACGCGCTCCGAGGACGGGATGACCCTGCTCGACGGCTCCGGGCCGCAGCATTTCCCGGCCGAGGCGGCCGAGGTTTTCGACGTTTCCGGCGCCGGCGACACGGTGGTCGCGACACTCGCCGCCGGGCTCGCGGCCGGGCTCGAGCTTCCCGCCGCCGCCCGGCTGGCCAACATCGCCGCCGGCATCGTCGTCGGCAAGATCGGCACCGCCGCCGCGCGGCCCGAGGAGCTGCTCGCCGCGCTCAGCGCCGAAGGCAGCTGCCTGCGCAAGGTCGTCTCGCGCGAGGCGGCGATCGAGCAGGTCGAGCGCTGGCGGCGCAAGGGCTGGCGCATCGGCTTCACCAATGGCTGCTTCGACCTGCTCCACCCCGGCCATGTCCACCTGCTCGAGCAGGCGCGCGGCGCCTGCGACCGCCTGGTCGTCGGGCTCAACAGCGATGCGAGCGTCCGCCGGCTCAAGGGCGCCGGCCGCCCGGTGCAGCCCGAGGCGGCGCGCGCCGCGGTGCTCGCAAGCCTCGCCGCGGTCGATCTCGTCTGCATCTTCGAGGAGGACACGCCGCTCGCGCTGATGACGGAGCTGCGCCCGGACCTCCTCGTCAAAGGCTCGGACTATACGCTCGAGACCGTCGTCGGCGCGGAGGACATGCGCCGCTGGGGCGGACGCGTGATGCTCGCCGAGCTGCTCCCCGGACATTCCACCACCGCAACCGTCGCCAGGCTGAAGGCCGGCGACTGATCCCAAAGATCGTTCTTTCTTGAAAGAAAGAACCAAAGAACTTCCTTCCGTTTTCCGGACCACCGCCGCGCCTCGGGACTCCGAACGTCGGACGGAATCCCAAGGCGGCGCCGGGTCCCGAAAACGGGGAAAAGTCTTTTTGCTTCTTTTTCTTCAGAAAAAGAAGTTTTTTCCTTCGCCTTTTCAATCCTTCCTCAAATTGCATAACATTCTCTAGCAGCTCACCGCGGCAAAACGCCGCGTCGGTCGAACGAATTCTTCCTGCGCCGCAACGATCGCGAGCTCGCGCTCTCCTTCCTCCGCGGTCCGCCGGATCAGCCCGTAAAGCGACGAGGCCGCCGCCTCGAGCGCGCCCGCCGCGGTGCCCCTCTTGAGAAAATGGAAGAGAAAAAGTGCCGCCAGCACATCGCCCGCGCCGTTCACCGCAACCGGAACGCGCGGCGTGCGCAACAGGTGGAACGCGCCGCCCTCGCCTACCAAAAGATCGAGCGCGTCCGCGGGCGTCGCCTCGGTGCGAAGCCCGCTCACCAGCACCGTGCGCGGCCCCATCGCGTGCAGCCGCGCCACCGCGCGTTTCGCTTCCTCAAGGGTGCCACACGTCATGCCGGTGAGCTGGCAGAGCTCGAACGGGTTGGGCACCGCGATGTCCGCTGCCGGCAGCGCGCGCGCGCGCAGGAATTCCGGGATCTCGGCCGCGACATAGAGGCGGCCGGAATCGCCGATCACCGGATCGCAGCAATAAAGCGCGCGCGGATTGGCCGCCTTCGCCTTGGCCACGGCCGCAAGCACCGCCTCGCCGAGCGCCGCTCCACCCAGATAGCCGGAGAGCACCGCATCGCAGCGGGCGAAGGCGCCGCGCCGCGCGATTCCTTCGACCAGGGCTGCGATCATCGGCGCGCCGAACACGTCCCCGGTCCAGTCGCCATAGCCGGTGTGGTTGGAGAACTGCACCGTGTGCACCGCCCAGACTTCCGCGCCCAGGCGCTGGAGCGGAAAGACCGCGGCGGCGTTGCCCACATGGCCGTACGCCACCCAGGATTGGAGAGAGAGAATATTCACCGCGGTTCAGGCGCAGCGGCCGCCATCCACGGGCAGCAGAATCCCGGTGATGAACGAGGAGGCGTCCTCGGCGAGCCAGAGGCACGCATTGGCGACATCCGCCGGCGTGCTCATCCGGCCGAGCGGAATGCCGGCGATGAATTTCCGCCGGTTTTCCTCCGTGTTCGGCATGCCCATGAAGTCCGCGACGAGGCCGGTCTCGCCGATCACCGGGCAGACGGAATTGACGCGGATATTGTCCTCGGCAAGCTCGGTTGCCATGCACATGCTCATCACGTTCACCGCGGCCTTGCTGCCGTTGTACCAGACGAGGCCCGGGCGCGGGCGAATGCCGGCGGTGCTCCCGATATTGATGATCGAGCCCCCGCGCCCCTGCGCGCGCAAAACCGGCACCGCGGCGCGCGCCATCCAGTAGAGCGATTTGACGTTGACTTCATAGACGCGATCGAAGCTTGCCTCGTCCACTTCCAGCATCGGCCGGTTCCGATGCGTCGTGCCGGCATTGTTCACCACGATGTCGAGACCGCCGAAGCCCCTCGTCGCGGCCGCGACGATCGCCTCGACATCCTCTCCGCTTCTCACATCGGCAACGACCGGAATGGCTGCCGGGCCGAGCTCGCCGGCGAGCTTCGCCGCACCGGCCGCGTCGAGATCCGCGAGAACGAGGCGCGCGCCCTCGCGCGCGAAGGCGCGGGCGATGCCTTCGCCGAATCCGCGCGCCGCGCCCGTCACGATCGCAATCTTGCCGGCAAGCCGCATCTCTTCCCCGTACAAGACTTCGCCCGCAAGACTGGCAGCGGCCCCCCCGCCTTGCCAACCCGCCTTGCCAAGCCGAAGGCCGGGCCCTATCCGCTGCTTTGCAGCATCACGCCCCGATCGCGAGGATTTCCGCACCGATGGCCGAGCCGCCGATTCTTTTCCAGCCGATCAGCTTCCGCTCGATCACCGCCCGCAACCGCATCGTCGTTTCGCCGATGTGCCAATACAGCGCCACCGACGGCCTCGGCGATGACTGGCATGTGCAGCATCTCGGCGCCAAGGCGATGGGCGGCGCCGGCATCGTCTTCACCGAGGCAACCCACGTCTCGGCGCGCGGGCGCATCACATCGCACTGCCTCGGCCTCTGGAAGGACGAGCACCGCGAATTTCTCAAGCGCGTGGTTGCGATCATCCGCCGCGGCGGCGCCGTGCCCGGCATCCAGGTTGCCCATGCCGGGCGCAAGGCGAGCGTCGCCCGCCCCTGGGAAGGCGGCAAGCCCGTTTTGCCGGAAGCAGGCGGCTGGGTCGGCGTCGGCCCGAGCGCCATCCCTTTCGACGATGGATACACCATCCCTGAAGCCCTCAGCCCCTCCGGCATCGCCGAGATCGCAGGCCAGTTCGCCGAAACCGCGCGCATGGCGCTCGAGGCCGGCTTCGAGGTGCTCGAGATCCACGCCGCCCATGGCTATCTGCTGAGCTCCTTCCTCTCGCCGCTCGCCAACCGCCGCAACGATGCCTATGGCGGCGACCTCGCCGGCCGGGCGCGCTTCCTCATGGAAACGATCGACGCGGTGCGCGGCGTCTGGCCGGCCGCGCTGCCGCTCTTCGTGCGCATCTCCTGCTCCGACTGGGCGGCCGGCGGCTTCACCGCGGACGAGGCCGTGGGGGTCGCGAAGCTCCTTGCCGCGCGCGGCGATGTCGATCTGGTCGATTGCTCATCGGGCGGCAATTCGCCCGCCCAGGCGGTGCCGACCCATCCCGGCTATCAGGTCCCCTTCGCCGAGCGGGTGCGCAAGGAGGCCGGGATCGCGACCGGCGCGGTCGGGCTGATCCGCACGCCCGACCATGCGGCGGAGATCCTGGCCAATGGCCGCGCCGACCTCGTCCTGCTCGCCCGCGCCCTGCTCGCCGACCCCGCCTGGCCGATGCGCGCCGCCCGCGCCCTCGGCTTCACCCTGCCCTGGCCGCCGCAATATGCCCGCGGCACCCTCACCTGAGAGACCGTCCGATAATGCGGCTCCGGCGGTCGTCCGGCGTGTCTTTCTGCGCTTCCGGTGCTCACGGGAGTTGTCTGGCGATCAATCTCATGGCTTCCCCTTGGGCTTTGGCGGATCGCTTTGCTCTCCGCCAGAAGCCATATTGATCGCGTAAGGCCGCTCCGCTCCGGTTCTCGAAAGCCGCGCCGGCCGGCGCCTTCGGCGCCTCCGACTCACCGGAAGCCGCATTCTCGAACGGTCTCTGAAGCCTTGCTCTTCCGGACCCGTGCGGCTAAAGAGCCCGGCTCAAATCGCCCTCATTTTCGGTACTGCGCCATGAAATCCGGCATCCATCCCGAATACCACACG
>JASHRV010000206.1 GCA_030037175.1 Acetobacteraceae bacterium | reverse complement strand
CTCACGAGGCGGATACGGACCCGGTTGCCGTGGATCGTCCCGCCGATGTCCGAGGGCGCGGAGGGCTCGGCGAGGCAGGACAGGATTTTTTCCTCGAGCGCCGCGGCGGTTTTCGCGGGCAGGCGTATCGGGGCGGTGACGGTGAGCAGCACGGTCTTTCCTTCGGGGATGCGTGCGCCGAGGGCGGCCCGCAGGCCGCCGAGAAGTTTTCGCGCGACCTTGTCGAAGCGCAGGCGCGGCCGCGGCTCCGCCGTCACGATTTCAGCAGACCGGAGATGTCCACCCAGGCGATGCCCATTGTCGGCGGATCGCCGCCGGGATGGTTGGCGCAAAGGATGAGCTTCGTGCCGGAGGGGAAGAATTTCGCGTGCTGGGCGCCGAGCGCGGGATCGGTGACCTGCGTGATCGTGCGATAGGGGCCGCGGACATTGCAGAGATAGATGGCGTAGCCTTTGCTTGAGCCGGGGCTTGAGCCGGGGCTTGGGCCGGGGCTTGGGCGATTGGATTCGAAGGCGATCGTGGCGCCGTTCGGCGAGAAGGAAGGGGCGCGGCCCTGATAGTGCGGATTGAAGGATTTCACGGGGGCTTCGGGTTCCACCGGCCCGCTGAAGAAGATGCCGTTCTGATCGAAACGGTTGAGGAAGATGTAGTTCTTCTCCTGGTCGTACACGGGATCAGGCGAGGTCGATCCGCCCCAGCCCTTCAGGGCGGGCTGGCCGGCGAATGCGATCATCGGCAGGTTGTACTGGCCGACGGCCGGCATGCCGCCGAACACATCCACCCCTTCCATGGCGGTGCCGTTGATGTTGGCGTACACAACGCCGCCGCTCAGGTCGAAGACCGTGTTGGAGGGATTGGGCGAAGCGGCCGGGCCTTGATTCTCGGTGACGAGCAAGGTGCCGTCGCGGCTCCATGTCGGATAGACATAACCCCGCGTATTGTCGATGCGAGCCGGGTTCCTGCCGTCGGCGCCGACATTCCAGACGATGATGGGGCTGTTGCTCGTCTGCCTGCCGTTGAAGGCGACCCGGTCCGTCCGCCAGCAGAAATCCGGCCGGGTCTGGAACCGCGGAAGCGAAGCGCCGGAGAGGAACGGCACGGGATCGGGCGCGGCGAGATCGGTGATCTTGCAGAGCGTGATCGGCCCGCCGCCGACGGGCGTGCGCTCGAAGATCACGACATCGCCGCCGGGGCCGATCGCGGGACGATAGTCCGTGTGGTCGGTGCTGGCGGTGAGGAAGTGCAATGGTGGAAGGGAGTCGCTCATTCCCGGTGGCCTCCAAGGAAAATTTTCGCGCGGGCCTCAGAGCCTGAGGCCGGAAGCGCAGGCTCCGTGTCGGCGTGTCAGCGCGGCGGGCCGCCCGGACCCTGGCCCGGACCCTGGCCCCGGCCCTGGCCCTGGCCCTGGGGGCGGACGCCGCCCGGAGGCGCGTGCGATGGGATGGAGGGGATCGGGCGGGATGCCGGCGGGGGCTGATAGCCACGCGGCGGGGGATGCTGGCCGCCCTGATACGGGGTGCCCTGGCCGGCGCGCACCGGCCCCACATTGTAGCCCGGGCCCCAGCCGCCATACGCAACGCCCGCGGGTTCGTAGTAGCCGAGGCCGAAGCCCGGACCATAGCCGTATCCGCCGCCGGGCACGACGCAGCCGGACATCGCCAGAGGAACGAGCCCGGCGATCATGAGAATTGCCGACCAGCGGAAGACGCGCGCGGTCATTTGGGCGCCTCCCCGCTTGCGGCGGCCGGCCACTCGAGCAGACCGAAGGCCGCGCCCATCGGGTCGGCGACCAGGGCGATCCTTCCGCCGCCGCCATCCGCACGCGGGGGAACCAGGACGCGACCGCCGAGCGCCGCGACCTTCGCCGCACTTGCCGCGATATCCTGCACGCGCACGTAGTCGAGCCAGCGCGGGACGGCATTGGGCCGGCTCTGCGGCAGCGAATTCACGCTCGCCCGCGCGTAGCCGCCGGAGGCGAGGATGAAATGACGGCTGCTCCCTTCCGGGGGCAGCTCGAAAACCTCGTAGCCGAAGATCTTCTGATAGAACGCGACATCGGTATCGGGGCTTGGCGTGATCAGCGAGCTCCAGATCCATTGGCCCGGATCGGAGAGATAGTCGGGGGGATCGCCGCTGCTCGAGTCGAGCAGCGCGAAGACGGCCCCCTCCGGGTCCGCCAGGACCGCCTCGCGGCCGCGATCGGGAAAGCTGCGCGGCGCGAACAGGAGCCTCGCGCCGTTCTTCACCGACGTCGCGGCCGCCGCGTCGACGTCGCGCACGGAGAAATAGGTCAACCATGCGGACTGGCGATGCCCGCCCGCGGGCAGGCTTCTTTGGAACATCCCGCCCACGGAGCGGCCTTCGGAGAGCGCCTCCGCGTAGCTTGTTCCGCCGGCGTCGATGCCGCGGAATGTCCAGCCGAACAATCCGCCATAGAACCGCTCGGCGGCGGGCAGATCCGGCGTCACCAGCTCGGCGAAGACGATCTTGCCGACGAGGTGGAGCTGGTTGGGGGGCTGGACGATGGGGGGCAGCTGGAGCCCCGCGGCGGCGAGCGGCGGCGCGAGCGCGGCGAGGAGCGATGCGGCGAGCAGGCCCCGGCGGAGAAGATCGCGGAGCCGGTCGCGGCGTTGGCGAGAGCGCAAGCCGCGAGACTTCGCGAAGCCCATCTCATCCTGCTCCTGAAGAAGCGTTCATCGGCCGGCCGGAAATCTGCTGCTCTTTTCCGATCCCGGCAAGGCTGGCCCGAAGCGCGAGCGCGAACGGCGAGCCTGTTTGCCAATGCAACTCCGCCATGTCGTTCGGAGTCCCGAGATGGGGCCTGGTCCGGAAAACGGATAAAAGTTTTCTGGTTCTCTTTTTCAAAAGAGAACACCTCTTCAAAAAAGAACAACCCTTGCTTGTCATCATTCCGCAACAATCTGCGCCTGCCCGCGATTGACAATCGGTTCGGATCGTTTACGAATCCGGGGCCGGCTTTACCGCCAAGCGGCGCGCGAAGGAGAGAGCATCATGTCCCATCATCTCGACTCGCCGATCGCACGGCAGGATATTAGGCTCGATATCACCGACCTTTACCTGTTCCGCGGCGAGACCGGCACCGTCTTCAATATCAATGTCTGCCACTCGATTTTCGGCGAGATTCCGGCGCCGGGCTATCACCCGGAGGGCATGTACGAGTTCAAGATCGACCGCGACGGCGATGCGATCGAGGATGTCACCTACCGCGTCACCTTCGATGCGCGCGACGAGGCAGGCAGGCAGCGCTTCGTGCTCAGGAAGATCGAGGGCGGCGATGCCGCCGACCCGCATGCGCCGGGCATCGCGCTGGCGCGCGGGGTGACGGGCGAGGCGGCGGCGACGGCGAACGGCGTGCGCATCTGGGCCGGCAAGGCCGGCGATCCGTTCTGGATCGAGCCCGATGTGCTGCACGCGGTCGGGCACGCGTTTCAGGACGGCACGGTGATCGACCTCGCCGGATGGGACCCGGCGAAGGCGAAGAACCTGTTTGCCGGCCATACGGTCTATTCCATCGTGCTCGAGGTGCCGGATGCCGAGCTGCTGGGCGGCGCGGCGGCGAGCAGGCGGATCGGCGTGTGGGCGGTGGCGACGCTGGCGACCGATGCGGGCGGCTGGCGCTCGATCAATCGCGTCGGGCTGCCGATGATCCATCCGCTTTTCACGCAGTTCAACGAGGATCTCGGCAACCGGCTCAATGCGGGCCGGCCGGCCGACGATTTCGCGACCTATGGCGCGGTGGTCGCCAGGGCGATCGCGGGCGTTGTCGCGGCCAACGGCACCTCCGAGGACCCGAAGGGATATGGCGAGATGGTGGCCCACCGCTTCTTTCCGAACATTCTTCCCTACGAGGTCGGCACTGCGGCGACGTTCGGGTTCGCGGAGTGGAACGGCCGCTCTCTCACCGACAATGCGCCGGACGTGATGTTCAGCATCGCGGCGAACGCGCCGGTGCGGCTCGGCATCGGCAAGGAATCGGTGACGGCCAAGCCGGCGCATTCCTTTCCGTACGTGCCGCACGCCGCATAGGCGGCGGAGCGTTTCGCGCCCGGGCGGGCGGCGGGGCGGGGCGCGCAGCCGGCGGGATCAGGCCGGCGGGATCAGGTTGGCGGGATCAGGTTGGCCCGTGAGCGAGCGAAAGCGCGCCCGGCTCGTGGCGGTGGCGATGCTTCATGTCCTTCAGCGGAATGAGGTGCAGATGCGCATGCCGCACGCCGCGCTGGGTTGTCAGCGCGTCGGCGAGCTTCTGCACCGCGTTGGCCGGGCCGCGCAGGATCGCGACCTCGAGGCAGGTGTCGCCGTTGAAATGGACATGGGTGGTCGCGACGGAGAGATCGTGATGCTCGTGCTGGGCGTTGACGATGCGCTGGGGCAGCTCGCGCACGGAATGATCGTAGATGTAGGTGAGCGTCGCGACGCAGGGCGCGCGGCCCTGCCCCATGTCGTCGGGCTTCGCGGCCTCGCGCAGAAGCTCGCGGATCGCTTCCGAGCGGCTGGGATAGCCGCGCCTGGCCACGAGGGCATCGACGGTTGCGAGCAGGTCGTCGTCGATCGTGATGGTGATGCGTTCCATGCCGTTTCCGTTTCATCGCTGCCGCGATCATACAAGTTCATCGGGTTCGCGCGGAAGTTTTTCGCCGCCGGACGGCTACAGCGTGATCGCCGAAGGTGGGGGAACCGGAGGCGTTTGATCACGCGGGGAAAACAAAGAGCGGGAGCGGGAGCGGGATAGGTGAGCGAGAGCGAACGCATCCCGCTCCAGGAGCCGGAGTATGATGTTTTCCCATTTACATCATATGGCGCGTTTGATAAGCCGTCCTTCGGGCAGGGCGGCGTGAGCCATGCCGGCGTGGAGCGATGCCGTGTTCGGGTTGATCGGGCAAATCTTCGGCGACGGGAACCGCGATGTGCGCGGCAAGGTCGCCGGCATGTATGCATTTCTGGCGGCCGCGAATATCGGGCTTTGGTGTGTCGCCGTCGTAACGTTCCGGCATTACCCCGTCCTGCTCGGCACCGCCTTCCTCGCCTACAGCTTCGGGCTGCGCCATGCCGTGGATGCCGATCATATCGCGGCCATCGACAACGTGACCCGCAAGCTGATGCAGGAGGGCAAGCGTCCGGTGGGCGTCGGCTTCTTCTTCTCGCTCGGCCATTCCACGATCGTGTTCGGGCTTTCCGCCGCGGTCGCGCTGACGGCGGTCGCGATCAAGGACCGGTTCGATGCCATCGAGAATTTCGGCAATATCGTGGGCACCTTGGTCTCCGCTTTTTTCCTGCTTGCCATTGCGGTCATGAACATCGCGATCCTGGCCGCGGTCGTCCGCACCTTCCGGCGCGTCAAGGCCGGCGGGGTCTATGCCGACGAGGATCTCAATCTGCTGCTTGCCAGGCGCGGCTTCTTCGGGCGGCTGTTCCGGGGCCTGTTCCGGCTGATCGATCATAGCTGGCAGATGTATCCGGTCGGCGTGCTGTTCGGGCTCGGCTTCGATACCGCGACCGAGGTCGGCCTGCTCGGCATTTCGGCCGCGGAAGCGTCGCGGGGATTGCCGATCTGGTCGATCATGGTGTTTCCCGCACTTTTCACCGCCGGCATGGCGTTGATCGACACCACCGACAGCATCCTGATGCTCGGCGCCTATGGCTGGGCCTTCGCGCGGCCGCTCCGGAAGCTCTATTACAATATCACCATCACCTCCGTTTCGGTGCTTGTCGCCCTGATCGTGGGCGGGATCGAGACGCTCGGCCTCATTCAGGGCGAGCTCGATCTTTCGGGGCCGTTCTGGAATCCGATCGCCGCGCTCAACAACAATTTCGGCATGCTCGGCTATGTGATCATCGCGATCTTCATCGCGAGCTGGATCGTCTCCGTCGCGATCTACAAGCTCCGCCGCTACGACGA
>JASHRV010000205.1 GCA_030037175.1 Acetobacteraceae bacterium | reverse complement strand
GTCCGCATGCACCGTGAGAGTGAGCCCCACCGGGCCGGTCGGGCCACTTGCCGCACAGCCCGCGAGCAGGAGCGCGAGCGCGGTCGGCAAGACGAAGAATGCACGACGGCCGATCATGAAGGCTCCCCGGATTCCGATCCTGTCAGAACGACCAACGATCCGGTCGGGTTTCGGACGGGCTGACCCATCATCCCTCCTCGGGCGCAAGTCTTCCCGGTCCGCCCGCGGCGATGTTGTGGCCGCTCTCGAGGAAGCGGGCAAGCCGGTCCCGCTGCCGTTCCGCGTTCAAACGGACCGAGGCCAGCGCGACCGCGCCGACGACGGCAATACCGGTCAGAGGGTGGGAAGGCGCCTCCGAGGAGATGGCGGACGGAGAGGCGGTGTCCCCGCTCCAGAACGCCGCGACCCCCGCCCAGGCCTCGGGACTTGCGAAACCGGCATGCTGCGCCGCGGCGAGGGCGGCGCGGCGGAGGTCCTCCGTCTGCCGCCGCACCCATTGCTCGGCCGCCGCCAGCGCTGCCCGCTCGGGAGCCGGCCGATCGGGCGGCGCGGTGTAGCCCACACAGACGCAGGCCCACCAGGTGGCCTCGCGGTTCGGCAGCGCGTGCGCGAGCAGGCGCACGGCATCCATCAGATGTCCCTCGGACTCGAGCCGACGGAGCGCTTCCTGCGCGTCGGCGGAAGCCGCGACGAGAGAAGCCGCTTCCGCGCCGAGTGCCAGACGACGCTGCAGCTCAATCAGATTGCAGCCTGCCAGCTTGACCAAGGTCGCCCCCATCCCGGTCAGCGCAAGTGTCGAGGTTCGCGAACTCCTCGGGATCGGCACAGCGGGCCGGTCGGCCGCGTTGCACGGATCCTCGTCCGTGCCGCCTCGGCGCTCACGACGACGTTACCAGCCAGGGGAGATTAGCGCCTTGTCTTTTTCCGGAGTGTGACCGGGGTCACGGCCCGCTGGAGCAGGGCGGGATCGCCCGCGCTCTTCCATCCCGCTCTCGCTTTTTGTCTGGTCGCGTGATTCAGACCTCCGGCGCCGGGATCCCCGAGCCCGCCTCCGGTCATCACGCTCTGGGCCGGAGTTGCCAACCCGGGCTTCATGGAATTGCATTGCGGCCCGAAGAGTGAACATGGGTGGTCGAGGAGCCTGGAGTGATGGACGTGGATCCGCGCTGGGATCCGGAGATGCGCGCCGCGCAGCGTGCGCAGGACGAGGCCGCCGCCGCCTATCCTCCCATCCGCCTCGAGTTCCCTTTCGAGCCCCAGCGCGCCGTCAACGATGCGCTCGCCTCGCTCACGGCGGTCGGTGGGCCGGTCATGGAAGAGACCGCGGATCGCTGGATCGCGGCGCGGGGGCGGCGCATCTTCTGCCGCCTCTACCGCCCGCGTGCCGAGAGGGCGCTGCCGGCGCTCATCTATTTTCATGGTGGCGGGTGGGTCTGGTCGTCGGTCGATACGCACGACCGGCTGGCGCGCGAATATGCCGCCGCCGGCGAGGTGGCGGTGGTGAGCGTCGATTACGCGCTCTCCCCGGAAGCGCAGTTCCCGCAGGCGCTCGAGGAGTGCGCCGCCGTGGTGCGGCATCTCGCCGCGAACGGGGCCGAATGGGGCATCGATCCCGCGCGTCTGACGCTGGGCGGAGACTCGGCCGGCGGCAATCTGGCCCTGGCGACGGCGTTGCTCCTGCGGGAGGCCGGCGCGCCGAAGCTCAGGGGCATCCTTGCCGTCTATCCCGTCTGCGATGCCGGGCAGGACACGCCGAGCTACCGCGAATTCGCCGAAGGCTATACGCTCACCGCGGCCAAGATGCGCTTCTATTGGAGCGTCTATGCGCCACGGGCAGCGGATCGGCTGCATCCCCTCGCCTCTCCCTTGCGCGCCGATCTCGCCGGACTGCCGCCTGTTCTTGTCCATCTCGCCGAGCTCGATGTGCTGCGCTCGGAGGGCGAGGCATTGGCGGCAAAGCTCGCGGATGCGGGCGTAGGCGTTGAATGCGAGATCTTTCCCGGCATGATCCACGGGTTCCTGCGCACGACCGAACGCGTGGCACGGGCGCGTGAGGCGGTGGCGAAGGCAGGAGCCTGGCTGAAGCGCCACGGCGCCTGAACAGAGCTCGGCGGAAGCGGATCATCCCTCGATCTGCAGCGACTGGATCGCCGTCTCGAGCTCCTGAAAGCTCGGCATGTGCTGGTTGGGCGCCATCTTGCGCCCGGTCTCGACGCTCACCTGCGGCGCATTGCCGTGCAGATGGGCGACCAGCACGGCGCGGATGACTTCGAAATACTTGGCTTCTTCTTCGGCCACCGCCTTCAGCCTGGCGGAAAAGGGCGCGGCCACGCCATAGGCCAGGAGGACGCCGAGGAAAGTACCGGTGAGCGCTTCGCCGATCATCCGGCCGAGCACCATCGGCGGTTCGGCGATATGGGCCATCGTCTTGATGACACCGAGCACCGCGGCGACGATGCCGAAGGCCGGCAGGGCGTCGGCGACCACCTGCAGCGCATGGGCGGAATGGAGCTCCTCCTGCAGCGTCTTGCGGAGCTCGCGCGCCATGACGTCCTCGATCTGGTGAGGATCGTCGGCGTTCATTCCGACCATTCGCAGATAGTCGCAGATCATTCCCGTTGCGTGGCGGTTGGCAAGGATCTTCGGGAATTTGCGGAAGGCGGAGCTCTCCTCCGGGCGCTCGATATGGGTCTCGAGCGCCATCGTCCCCTTGGTGTTGGCCAGGCGAACGAAATAGAAGAGCAGGCTCAGGAGATCGACATAGTCGCTCTTGGCGAAGATCGCCCCGCGCAGCACCTTGCGGAAGCCGCCGAGCGTATGGCGGATCGCATGCATGGAGTTGGCGATCACGAAGGTGGCGACCGCGGCGCCGCCGATTGTCACGAACTCGAACGGCAGGGCCTCCAGGACCGCGCCGATGCTGCCGCCTTCCGCGACGAACGTGCCGAAGACGCAGGCAAGCAGAAAGCCCAGTCCGCCGAGAGCGAGCACGCCTTCCGCCTATTGCGGAACGACCGTCGCCCGCGGCGGCGCGGCCTTCTTCACGCTCGTCACCAGGATCGTAATGCGCCGGTTCGCCGCTGCCAGCGGATCCGCCGGCAACAGAAGGTCCCGATCGGCATAACCGGCGACGCGAGCGATCCGCGCCTCGGGCAGCCCATCGGCGACCAGGAGCGCGCGCGCGGTGTTGGCACGTTCGGCCGAGAGATCCCAGTTGGACGTCCCATTGCCGTGGTAGGGTGCGGCATCGGTGTAGCCGGAGATCTCGATCGGTCCCGCGAGGCGGGTAAGGATCGGCGCGAGGAGCGCCACGAACATTTGCGCGGGCCGGGTCAGCGCGGCGGAGCCGAGAGCGAACATCGGCCGGTGCCTTGTGTCCATGATCTGGATCCGAAGGCCCTGCGCGGTGACGTCGATCGCGATTTGATCTGCCAGACCGGCGAGCGCAGGGTCTTGCCGAATCGCGGCCCGGACCTCCGCAGCCGCGCGGGCGAAGGAAGCCTGCTCCTGTGCGGCTGCCGTTCTGTCGAAAGCGAGGGGCAAGGCCGGCGCGCCGATGTCCGGCCCCGCTTCGCCTTTTTTCTGATCGGCGGGACCTGCGGGGGTCGGAATCGGGTTCGCCGCAACCGGCGTCGCGATCGCCGCGATCGTTGCAGGCCCGGGATGGATCGGGGGCACCCGCGCCCGCTCCGGGGGTACTGTGCCCGGGTTGCGGCTGTTCGGGTCGGGCTTTGCATTCGGCTCCGGCTCGGCCGTGCCGGTGATGACCTGCACCGCCCCGTTATCCGAGACCATTCGCCCGTCCGAGAACGGCGTTCGCCCGCCGAACGGCTTTCCGGAGCCCGAATAATGCAAGCTGAAGACGTTCGATGGGGCGAAATAATCGGCGAGCCCCCTACGCTGCGCCTCGGTGGTCGCATTGATGAGCCACATCAGCAGGAAGAAGGCCATCATCGCGGTCACGAAGTCCGCGTAGGCAATCTTCCAGGAACCGCCGTGGGCGATGTCCTCCGTGGTCTCTTCCCTGCGGACGACGATCTCGGCCTTCTTGCCGTTGCCCTGCTTTTGGCCTCTCACGTCCGATCCGCCTGCCGCGCTTCTGCCGGAAGGAAGCGTCGCAAGGCTTGCTTAAAACGAGCCTAACCGGGACCCGATCCTTCCCTTGGATTTCACTTTTCGGGCAGAAGCGCGCCGGGGAGCGTCCCCCGGGCACAGACGCGGTAGAGGGAAAAACGCTCGGCCACCACACCCGCGCGTGCGCGGGCTATCTCTCCGAGCCTGGCCAGCACGACCCAGGCTCCAGGATCCGGCGGGCCGGCGCCGGCACGGATGAGCAGGAGACCGGCCTGCCCCGCGATGCTCGGGCCGGCCTTCGGCAGCCGGAAATAGGCCCAGCGCGGGCCGATCCCGATCACCGGAATCGCCTGGAGAAAGGCGAGCTCCGATGCGTCGCCGTAATTTGCGGTGGCGACGAAGCGCGCTGCCTCGCTTCGCCCGATCGCCTCCACCTTGGCCGCGAACGCATCCCAGCCCCCGAGTTGACGCAGCGTCGGGTCGATCCTGGCCGGCAGGGGGAGCGGCGCTGCGACCGCCTGGAGATAGACGAGCGCGGTCAGGGCGAAACCGAGCCCCAGCGCCGGCCAGCGCCAGCGCCGCCAGCGATCGGCGCAAAGGCTCGCCGCCGCGATGGCGGCCGTCGGGTAGAGAATGGCCGGCCAGTTCCCCTGCACCCGATCGCCGAGCGCGTGCTGGATGAACAGGGCAGCGGGCACCAGCGTGAGAAGGCCGATGAGAGCGGCCTCCGGATCACGCTTCTGCAAGGCGTGGCGGGCGAGATGCCAGGTCCCGGCCACGGCGAAGACGAAAACGAGCGGCGTGAAGAGGCCGGCCTGGCCCAGCACCAGCTCGGTTTCGAAGCGGAGCGCATCCCAGGGCTGCCAGTCCCCGATCCGGCCGCCCTGCTTGAGGAAGCTCGCCCAGTGATGGAACGCGTTCCAGGCCATGACCGGGGCGAAGGCCAGGACGGCGATCGC
>JASHRV010000204.1 GCA_030037175.1 Acetobacteraceae bacterium | reverse complement strand
ATGAAGCATCGAAAGGAAAAACCTTCTTTTTCTGAAGAAAAAGAAGCAAAAAGACTTTTCCCCGTTTTCCGGACCCGGCGCCGGCTTGGGACTCCGAACGAGAGGGTAAAAGTTCTTTGGTTCTTTCTTTCAAGAAAGAACGGCCTTTCTTCCTTTTTGCCGAACCAGCGATGGCGATTCCACCTCCGGCGATCACGCCTAGAGCGGAATGCGTTCGCTCTCGCTCACTTATCCCGCTCTAGCTTTGTTTTTCCCGCGTGATTCACGCCTCCGGTGATACCACCTCCGGCGATCACGCCTAGAGCGGGATGCGTTCGCTCTCGCTCACTTATCCCGCTCTAGCTTTGTTTTTCCCGCGTGATTCACGCCTCCGGTGATTCCACCTCCGGCGATCACGCCTAGAGCGGGATGCGTTCGCTCTCGCTCACTTATCCCGCTCTAGTTTTGTTTTTCCCGCGTGATTCACGCCTTCGGTGATTCCACCTCCGGCGATCACGCCTAGAGCGAGATGCGTTCGCTCTCGCTCACGTATCCCGCTCTAGCTTTGTTTTTCCCGCGTGATTCACGCCTTCGGTGATTCCACCTCCGGCGATCACGCCTAGAGCGGGATGCGTTCGCTCTCGCTCACTTATCCCGCTCTAGCTTTGTTTTTCCCGCGTGATTCACGCCTCCGGTGATTCCACCTCCGGCGATCACGCTTTGATAAGCGGTTTATCAACCTAGTCCCCGCCCAATGGGGGCGTGAGCACAACCGCCGACGCATCGCGCGAGCCCGGGCTGCTCGCCGGGCTCTACGCCATCGATCCGGCTGAGCGGCTGCCGGTCACGGACGGCGCGGCCGCCTTCCGCGCGAGCCGGGCCAGCGACCCCGGCGCGTTCATGGCGATCGAGGTGCCGGCTCGCATGGCGCCGCGCGCGGCTTCGCTCCGCGCGCTTCTGGGCGCCCCGGTTCCGGGCCTGCTCGGCCCGCTCGCCCATGGCGCCGTGGCCCCCCCAGGGCGCGATTCCGCAGGGCGCGATCCGGCCTGGTTCGTGATCTGCGCCGCACCGCCCGGCCCCTCGTTGGCGGCCGAGCGGTCGCAGATGACGGCGCGCGAGCTGGTCGTCGATGTGCTGCGCCCCGCCGCTTCGGTCCTGGCGCGGCTCGCGGAGCGGGGGCTCACCCATCGGGGGATCCGGCCGGACAATCTCTTCCGCGCCCGTCCGGGCGAGCCGGTGGTGCTCGGGCCCGCCTGGGCCGCGCCGCCCGCCAGCCGCCAGTCCGCGCTCCATGAGCCGCCCTATGTCGGGATCTGCCCGCCGAGCGGGCGCGGCGAGGGGACGATCGCGGACGACGTGTACGCGCTCGGCGTCGCGCTGCTCGTGCTCGCTCTCGGACGCGAGCCATTGGCCGCGCTCGACGCCGCGGCGATCGTGCAACGCAAGCTCGCCTTCGGCAGCTTCGCCGCGATCCTCGGCGAGGACCGGCTGCCGCCCACCATCGGCGACCTCGCGCGCGCGATGCTGGCCGAGGACCCCGCGCATCGGCCGCCGCCTTCCTTGCTCGCGGAAGCGGCATTCGGGCGCATCGGCACCAGCGCCGTGCGCCCTCCGCGGCGCGCGAGCGAGCCGCTTGTCCTCGGCGCGGAAGAGGTGCTCGAGCCCCGCTCGCTCGCCCGCCTGCTGGGCGCGATGCCGCAGCAGGGCGTGCGGCTGCTGCGCCTGGGCGCGATCGACCGCTGGCTGCGGCGCTCGCTCGGCGACATCGCGGTCGCCCACCGGATCGAGGAGGCGGTGACGCTCCACGAGCGCGAGGCGCTGGAAGACGAGGCGCGGGCGGAGAGCTTCCTCACGATGAGGGCGGTGGCGATCCTGGACCCGCTGGCGCCGCTCTGCTGGCGCGGAGAGTGGCTCTGGCCGGACGGGCTCGGACCGCTCCTGGCGGAGGGCAACGCCCTCCCGGCGCTCGCCGATCTGGTCGAGACCGAAGCGGTCGCTTCCTGGGCAGCCTGCCGCTCCGGCCGGGCCGACGCGATGCTGGCGCAGCGCCAGGCCCGGCACCATCGGATGCTGCTTCGCTACCCGGGCTGGGCGGGCGGACTCGCGCGGCTGACCCACGGGCTCAACCCGATGCTGCCCTGCCGCAGCCCGCTCGTCGGCGGGCGGAAGCTGATCGACATCCGGTCCCTGCTGCCCGCCCTCGATGCGGCGGCAGCCGAGCGGACCGAGACCGAGGCCCCGCTGCCGATGGACGCGGAAACGGCTGCCTTCATCCTGGTGCATACCGGCGCCAATCTCGAGGCGGAGCTCGCCTCGGTCGCCCATGGGCCCGAGGCGCCGGTGCTCACGGTGCTCCGCGTGCTCGCCCGGCTGCAGGAGAGCCTGCGCCCGGGGCCGTTGCCGGGGCTGGCCCGCGTTCTCGGGGGGCGTCTGGCCTCGGCGCTCTCGGCCTGGAGGGAGCGGCGGCGGCGGGCGGCCCTGCACGAGCGGCTCGCCGTGCTCATCGCACAGGGCGACCTCGTCGCCATGCTCGGCGTGCTCGAGGACCCCGAGGGACGGGCGGCGGACGCCGAGGGGATGAGGCGGGCCGCGCTCGCGGTGCAGCGGATCGATGCCGAGCTCGCCGCGATTGCCGCCGCCGGCCCCGCCCGCGCCGAGACGGCGCGGCGGCTCGGCCAGGAGATCGCCGCCGGCATCGGCCTGGTCGCCGTCGCCGGCACCCTCGCCGTTCTGGCGCTGGGATAGGGCGCGTGCCGCGCCCCGCCCGCGCCGCCGCTTCCATGCGCACCGCCAAGCCGGGGAAGGCTCCGCAAGAGCGTTCCTACGCCTGGGTGCAGGGGCTCCTCTGCGGCGTCGCAGCCACGCTCGCGCCCGGGCCGGCCCTCCTCGCCGGGCTTCTCCTCGCTCCGGGGCTCGCCTGCCTGCTGCTCGATCAGGCGCCCGGCAAGCCAATGGCGCGCGCGGTGCTGCTCTGCGGGCTGGCGGCCGCGATGCCGCCGCTCTCGGCGCTCTGGCACGATGGGGCCGGCCTGGCGCCGGCGATCGCGCTCACCGGCGACCCGGCGGTTCTCGGAACCGCCTGGCTCGCCGGCGCCGGCGGCTGGCTCCTCAACGAGTTCGCCCCGCTCCTGCTCAGGCTCGCGCTGGACGCGCTCGCCGCCGCGCACGCCGGACGGCTCAAGGCCGAGCGGGCGCGCCTCGCGGAAGCGTGGGACCTCGCCCCCGAAGAGGGTGAGGGCTAGAGGGTCTCACGCACCCCGATGACGTATTGAAAACGAGGAGAAAAACTTCTTTTTCTTCAGAAAAAGACTTTTTCCCGTTCTCCGGACCACCGTTCCACCTCGGGCCTCCGATCGTCGTTCGGAGTCTCG
>JASHRV010000203.1 GCA_030037175.1 Acetobacteraceae bacterium | reverse complement strand
GGCAGCATGGCCATCCGGCCGACCGCCTGGGTGAGCAGGAAGGCGCCGGTGAGGTTGAGGTCGATCACCTTGCGCCAGGCTTCCAGCGGATGGCTTTCGGCGGGCGCGCCCCAGGCGGCGCCGGCATTGTTGACGAGGATGTCGATCCGCCCCGCGATGCCGAGCGCCTGGGCCGCGATCGCCCCGGCGGCGGCGGGATCGGAGAGGTCCGCGGCGATCGGGACGGCGCGCATGCCCTTGCCGGCAAGATCCTCCGCGGCGGCGGCGAGCTCTTCCTCGCGGCGCGCAACGAGCGCGACCGTCGCGCCGAACTCGCCGAGCGCCTCGGCGATCTGAAGCCCGAGGCCGCGCGATCCGCCCGAGATCAGCGCGACGCGGCCCGAGAGGTCGAGGAGCTCCTTCAACACGCAAGGATGATGCCATCCGCCGTGCAGGGCGCGAAGGTGGGCGCGGCTATGCTGTCTTATTTTGGCAATATTGCATCGCAGGCACTCGCCGGAACGCGCGAGTCCCGTCATGATCCCGGCCGAGTCGGCGGGGCAGCCTCCGCCCGCACGTAGGGGGGAAGGATGCTCTACCACGCTTACGAGATGCAGCGGCTCGCGCTGCTGCCTGCCCGGGTCTTCGCCGGCAGCGCCTGCTCCTTCTTCGAAACCGCCCCCGAGTTCCTCGCCCTCATGCCGGGAAGCCGGCTCGCCGCGGCGGCGCTGGCGAGCTTCGAGCATCCGCTGCGCCGGTTCGACCGCCCGGCCTTCGGCCTCGAGAGCACGATGATCAACGGCGAGCGCGTCGCCGTCGAGGAGCAGGTCGTCTGGCAGGGAACCTGGTGCGCGCTCACGCATTTCCGCCGCGCCGTCGAGAGGCCGGAGGACGCGACGGTTCTGCTGGTGGCGCCGCTCTCGGGCCATCACGCGACCCTGCTGCGCGAGACCGTGGCGGCGTTCCTGCCGGACCACGAGGTCTTCGTCACCGAATGGCGCAACGCGCGCGACGTGCCGGTGTCCGAGGGCGGCTTCGGCCTCGACGATTACATCGCCCACGTGATGGATTTCCTCCGGCTCCTCGGAACGGCGACGACGCACGTGATCGCCGTCTGCCAGCCGGCGGTGCCGGTGCTCGCGGCGGTGGCGCTGATGAGCGAGGATGGCGATCCGCCGCCGAGCATGACCCTGATCGGCGGGCCGATCGACACGCGCGCCGGGCCGACGGCGGTGACGCGGTTCGCCGAGACGCGGCCGCTCGAATGGTTCCGGCACAACCTGATCCACCCCGTCCCGCTCGGCCACCGCGGCTTCATGCGCCGCGTCTATCCTGGATTCCTGCAGCTCTCGGGCTTCATGGCGATGAATCCGGGACGGCATTTCGAGGCGCACTGGCAGATGTTCCTGCACCGCATCGCCGAGGAGCACGAGCCGCTCGCGGCCAAGCAGCGCTTCTACGAGGAATATTTCGCGGTGATGGACCTGCCGGCGGAATTCTACCTCGAGACGGTTTCGGCCGTGTTCCAGAAGCACCTGCTGCCGCGCGGTCTGATGCGCTGGCGGGGCAGGACGGTCGATCCGGGCGCGGTCGAGGAGACAGCGCTCTTCACGATCGAGGGCGAGCGCGACGATATCTCCGGGCTCGGGCAGACGCGCGCGGCCCACGCGCTCTGCCACCGGCTGGACGATCCGCTCCGCCAGCACCGCGAGCAGCCGCGGGCAGGGCATTTCGGGCTCTTCAGCGGGCGGCGCTTCCGCGAGCAGGTCGCGCCGGCGATCAAGCGCTTCATCCGCGAGCGCGAGAAGCAGACGGGCGCAATGGCTTAGCAGGGGCTCCGCCCCTGCACCCCGCCAGGGCCAGGGGCCCTGGACCCCCCAACGTTTCCCGCCGCACGGTCGATGCCGGCTCCCGGGCTGGTGGGGAGGGTGGCCGATAATTGCGCCCAAGGCAAAAAAACGGATGGGGGTCTGGGGCCTCAAGGCCCCAGTGGGGGTCCAGGGGGCAAAGCCCCCTGGTCAGCCGACGAAGTGAAGCCTCGAAAAGCGCCGGCGGAATGCGCTGACCTCAGGTGCGATCGTTTCCGCCGCCGCCGGATTTTCCAGCGCCCGGGCGATATATCCCGCGAGCTCCGGCATATCCGCCGGGCCCATGCCCCAGCGCACGATCTCCGGCGTGCCGAGGCGGAGCCCGTTCACGTCTCCGCCGACGGGTGCGATGGGAAGCCCGATCCCGCAGGAGAGGATGTTGGCCCGGCGTAGGATTTTCGCCGCCGCCTGGCCTCCGCCCCAGCGCGCCGCCTCGATGGCGAACTGATGCGAGCGGGTCATCCCGAGGGCGGCCGCGAAGACCGGAATTCCCAACGAAAGGAGCGACGCGGCGAGAGCGCGCGCCGTTTCCGCCATCGCGGCCGCGTAGGCTTGGCCGTGGCGCTTCCAGTCGAGCAGCGCGATCGCGAGCGAAGCGGATTTCGCGACATCGAAATTGGCGGTGAGCCCGGGATAGGCGATGGCGTCGATGCGCCGGGCGAGCTCGGGCTCATTGGTGAGGATCAGGCCCGAAGGCGGACCGCCCAAGGATTTGTAGGTGCTCATCGTCATGATGTGCGCCCCCTCCTCGAGCGGTTGCTGCCAGGCGCGCCCCGCGATCATTCCGGAGAGGTGCGCGGCGTCGAAGAGGACGAAGGCGCCGACCTCGTCGGCGATCGCACGGATTTCCCGCACCGGATGAGGGAAAAGATTGAGGCTCCCGCCGATGGTGATGAGCTTCGGCTTCACGCGCAGCGCCTCGGCGCGCAACGCCGCGACATCGACGGTATAGCCGGCCGGATCGACGGGCGCCGGAACGGTGACGATGCCGTAACAGCCGGCCGCGCCGGCGTGATGATGCGTCACGTGCCCGCCGATCTCGGGCGGCGGTGCAATGATGGCCTCGCCCGGCTTCGCGGTCGCCATGAAGACGTAAAGATTGGCGATGGCGCCCGAAGGCACGCGGATCTCGGCGAAGCGGGCGCCGAATGTTTCGGCAGCGAGCTCGGCGGCGATGATCTCGATCTTCTCGATCGCCTCGAGCCCCATCTCGTACTTGTCGCCGGGATAGCCGAGCGATGCGCGCGTGCCGAGGCCCTGGGCGAGCACCGCCTCGGCTGCGGGATTCATCACATTGGTCGCGGGGTTGAGATTGATGCAGTCGTGCTCGTGGATGGCGCGGCTTTCGGCGATCAGCGCCGCGATCTCGGCCGCGATGGCGCCGGCATCCGAGGCGGCGACGCGCGCGGCGACCGCATGAACGAGGTGCCCGGAGGCTTCGGGCACCCAGTCACGTTCGCCGAGCATGGCGCCGCGCATAAAAGCGAAGGCGGTTCAGCCGGTGATTTCGGCGGGCGTGAAGAAGAAGGCGATCTCGGCGGCGGCGGTCTCGGGAGAATCCGAGCCGTGCACGGAATTCGCCTCGATGCTCTCGCCGAAGCGCTTGCGGATGGTGCCGGGCTCGGCCTTGGCGGGATCGGTCGCGCCCATCACGGCGCGGTTGCGCGCGACCGCGTCCTCGCCTTCGAGCACCTGGACCACCACGGGCCCGGAGGTCATGAACGCGACGAGATCGGCGAAGAAGGGCCGCGCCTTGTGCACGGCGTAGAATTCCTCGGCCTGCGCGCGGGTGAGGCGAAGCCGCTTCTGGGCGACGATGCGCAGGCCCGCTTCCTCGAGCATGGCGTCGATCGCGCCAGTGAGGTTGCGGCGCGTGGCATCGGGCTTGATGATCGAGAAGGTGCGGCTCACCGTCATGTTCGGTTCCGTAAGGAGTTCGCGGGATCGTCCCGGACCGCGAGGACCGGCGCGCGCCTTTAGACGGGTTGCCCGGCATGGGCAACCCCTGGGGCAACCCCTGGGGCAATCCCCGGCCGGGCATTCCCTGGCCCTATGTCACATCAGGAACACGCCCTTGCCCGTCGTCTGCGTGTCGAACAGGCGATAGGCCTCATCCGCCTGGTCGAGCGACCAGCGATGGGTGAAGAGGTCGTCGACCGCGATCCCCCGCTCGGCGACGAAGCGCGCGCATTCGGCCTGGCCGACGGTGGAGAAGGTCCAGGAGCCGACGATCGTGAGCTGCTTGCGCAGCATCTCGGGGCTGACATCGATCGTCACCAAGCCGCCCTCGCCCACGAAGCAGGCCGTGCCCCATTTGCACGCGGCGCGGACCGCGCCGCTGCGGCCCTCGGCGGTGCCCGAGCAGTCGAGCGTGATGTCGGCGCCGCGGCCGGCGGTGAGATCGCGCACGGCCCCGGCCGGATCGTTGGAGCGGGGATCGACCAGCGCATCGGCACCGAATTCCCGCGCACGGGCAAGCCGCTCCGGCGAGGGATCGAGGGCGATGACCCGTGCCCCCATGGCACGGGCGAGCTGGGTTGCGGAAAGCCCGACCGGGCCCTGGCCGAAGATGGCGATGGTGTCGTTGCCGGAGAGTTCGACCCGCCGGAGCGCGCCGTAGGCCGTGCCGGTGCCGCAGGAGATGGCGGCGCCGACGGCGAAGGAAAGCGCGCCCGGAAGCGGCACCAGCGTGCTCGCCGGCACCTTCATGTAGGGGGCATGGCCGCCGTTGCCGGTGATGCCATAAACGATGGAGCCCGCGTCGCACATCTGCGTCCAGCCCGTGCGGCAATGCGGGCAGACACCGCAGCCGCGGTAATGATGCACCATCACACGCTGGCCGAGATGAGCCTGCCGGTCGTCGACTTCGGACCCGATGGCCGCGACCACGCCGCACGGCTCGTGGCCGGCGATGACGGGCTCGCCGGTGCCGCCAAGGCCGAGCGCGGCGCTCGAGCCGCCTTTCGGCGCACGGTAGGGCTTGAGATCGCTGCCGCACATGCCGGAGGCCTTGATCTCGAGCACCACCTCGCCCGGACCGGGCGTGGGATCGGGGTATTCGCGAAGCTCCAGCTCCCGCCCGCCGGTGAACACCACGCCGCGCATCTTCTCTCTCCCTCCCGAAAGTCGATTTTCATCAGCCGGGGGCTCTGCCCCTTGCATCCTCGCTGGGGCCCAAGGGTCCAAGCATGGGAGGCCCCAGACCCCCATCCGTTTTATGCCGCTAAGCCTTCCGCTCCCAGCCGCCCGGACCCTGCTGCCAGTAGGCGAGCGTGTGGCCCGCTTCCTTGGCGGCGGCCCAGCGCGCCCGCGCCGCGGCCACGGCGGCGTCATCGGCGCCGTCGAAGAGATCGAAGACGCGGGTGAAGCGGGCGAGGTCGGGGCAGTCGGCGCCATCGACCAGGAAGAGGAAATGGGCGCCGTTCGGCGCGGCGGCGGCCTCCGAGGCGGCGGCGGTGAGCCAGATCGGCTGCAGGTCAGCCTCGTTCGTGCGTGCGGTGCCGTGCGGCAGCCAGGCCGGATCGGCGGAGAGCCAGAGCGAGGCATCGAGCGCCTCGACCCGCTCGGGGCTGGCGCAGAGCACGAGCGCGCGCTCCCCGGCCGCGAGGGTGCGGCCGAGCAGCTTCGGCAGCGCCTTGTCAGGGCCGGTGCGGCTCAGGTGATAGAAGCCGACGTCGCTCATCCCTTGGGCTCACCCTCGCTTACCCCTGGGGCTCACCCGCGGGAAAAGCCGAGCCGTCGCGAGGCCGTGACGAGGGCGGCGGCGAGCGCGGTTTTCGTGAGATCGGCGGGGATGAAGGGCGCTGCGCCGAGCGCGAAGCCCCGCTGCCAGCCGATGAGATGGGCAAGCCAGGCGACGCCGCAGGCATAGATGACGGCGACGCCCACGAGCATGGAAGCGAAGAGGAGCAGCGGGCGGGCACGCAGCCCCCGGTGGGCGGGATGGTCGGCGAGATGGCCGACGAGAAGGGCGGCAAGAAGGAAGCCCAGGAGATAGCCGCCGGTCGGGCCGAGAAGATAGGCGGGGCCGGCCACGGCGCCGGCAAAGACCGGCAGGCCCGCGGCCCCCTCGGCGAGCCAGAGCAGCACGGCGGCGCCGGCAAGGCGGGCACCGAAGAGACCCGCGAGCCCGAGCACCGCGAGCGTCTCGAGCGTCATCGGCACCGGCCAGAACGGCACCTCGATCTTCGCCGAGAGGGCGAGCGCAACGCTGCCGAGCAGGAGCCCGGCGAAGAGGAGGAGCGGGCGCGGAAAGGCAAGCGGGCGGCGTGCGGCGGGAAGCGGCGGCATCTCTCTCACCGTGTCGGGCGGGGCGGGGTCTGCGAGTAATCGTAGAAGCCGCGGCCGGTCTTGCGGCCGAGCCAGCCGGCCTCGACATACTTCACGAGCAGCGGGCAGGGGCGGTATTTCGTGTCCGCGAGCCCTTCGTGCAGCACCTGCATCACGGAGAGGCAGGTATCGAGCCCGACCAGATCGGCGAGCTCGAGCGGGCCCATCGGGTGGTTGGCGCCGAGGCGCATCGCGGTGTCGATCGCGGAGACCGAGCCCACGCCCTCGTAGATTGCATAGACCGCCTCGTTGATCATCGGCACCAGGATGCGGTTGACGATGAAGGCCGGGTAGTCCTCCGCCACGGCGGTCGTCTTGCCGAGCCGCGTGGCCAGCGCCTGGATCGCCTGGAAGGTCGGCTCGTCGGTTGCGATGCCGCGGATCAGCTCGACGAGCTTCATCACCGGCACCGGATTCATGAAGTGCATGCCGATGAATTTTTCCGGCCGGTCGGTCGTTGCGGCGAGCCGGGTGATCGAGATCGAGGAGGTGTTGGAGGCGATCAGGCAGCCGGGCTTGAGATGCGGCGTGAGGCTTTTGAAGATGGCGCGCTTGATCTCTTCCTTCTCGGTCGCGGCCTCGATGACGAGGTCGCACTCCGCGAAGGCCGCATAGTCGGTCGCGGTGCGGATGCGCGCGAGCGCCGCCTCCTTGTCCTCGGGCGTGATGATCTTGCGCGCGACCTGGCGGTCCATGTTGCGGGCGATCGTCGTCATCGCCTTTTCGAGCGCCGCCGGGTTCACATCGATCATGGTCACCGAAAGCCCGGCCAGCGCCGCCACATGGGCAATCCCGTTGCCCATCTGGCCGGCGCCCACCACCCCCATGGTGGTGATGGCGGGCATCTCGAGGCCGATATCGGCCGTGGCCGCAGCAGGCTCGCGTTCGAGGTTCATGGGCTCTTCTCCAGCTCGCTGGCAAGTTCGGGCAACGCGGTGAAGAGATCGGCGACCAGGCCGTAATCGGCCACCTGGAAGATCGGCGCCTCGCCATCCTTGTTGATCGCGACGATCACCTTGCTGTCCTTCATGCCGGCGAGATGCTGAATGGCCCCCGAGATGCCGACGGCGATGTAGAGATCGGGCGCGACCACCTTGCCGGTCTGCCCGACCTGAAAATCGTTCGGCACGAAGCCGGCATCGACGGCGGCGCGCGAGGCGCCGATGGCCGCCCCGAGCTTGTCGGCGATCGGCTCGAGAAGCCTGAAGTTCTCTCCGTTCTGCATTCCGCGCCCGCCCGAGATGACAACACGCGCGGCGGTGAGCTCCGGACGCTCGTTCTTCGAGAGCTCGGCCGAGACGAAGCGGGAGGCCCCAAGGGCGGCGTCATCGGAAGCGGCGTTGGCGATGGGCATGGAGACCGGCTCGATGACCGCCGAGCCGCCTTCGGCCGGCACCGGCTCGAAGCTCGCGGCGCGAACCGTGAGGATCTTTTTCGCATCCGAGGAGCGCACGGTGGCGAGCGCGTTGCCGGCATAGATCGGGCGGATGAAGGTGTCCTCGTCGACCACGTCCGCGATGTCGCTGATCGGCTGCACGTCGAGCAGCGCCGCGAGGCGCGGCATCACGTTCTTGCCCGCCGCGGTGGCGGCGGCGAGGAGATGCGTGTAGCCGGGTGCCAGGGAAGCGAGCAGCGCCGCCAGCGGCTCCGCGAGCCCATGGGCGAGCGCCGGGTCTTCCGCCAACAGCACTTTCGTCACCCCTGGCAGCTTCGCCGCCGCCAGGGCGGCCTCCTTCGCGTGCCCGCCGGCCAGAAGAGCGTGCGTTTCGCCGAGCTTCCCGGCCGCGGCGACCGCGCTCCGCGACGGCTGCTTGATCGCGGCGCCCTCGTGCTCGATCAGGACCAGAACCGCCATCAGATCACCTTCGCCTCGGTTCGGAGCTTCGCGACCAGCTCGGCGACCGAGCCCACCTTCTTGCCCGCCTGGCGGCGCGGCGGCTCGGCCACCTGCACGAGCGTGAGGCGCGGCGCCGGATCGACCCCGAGATCGGCCGGCGCCAGCGTCTCGATCGGCTTGCGCCGCGCCTTCATGATGTTGGGCAGGCTCGCATAGCGCGGCTCGTTGAGCCGGAGATCGGTGGTGACGACGGCGGGGAGCCGAAGTGCCAGGGTCTCGAGCCCGCCATCGATCTCGCGCGTGACGGTCGCGGTCTCGCCTTCGATCACCACCCGCGAGGCAAAGGTGCCCTGGGGCCAGCCGAGCAGCGCGGCGAGCATCTGGCCCGTCGCATTCATGTCGTCGTCGATCGCCTGCTTGCCGAGGATGATGAGGCCGGGGGATTCGCGCGCGGCGATCGCCTTGAGCAGCTTCGCGACCGCCAGCGGCTCGAGCGCGACATCGGTCTCGACCAGGATGCCGCGATCGGCGCCCATCGCGAGCGCGGTGCGCAGCGTCTCCGCGGCGGCCGCCGGCCCGAGCGAGACCGCCACGATCTCGGCGGCGAGGCCTTTTTCCTTCAGCCGGACCGCCTCCTCGACCGCGATCTCGTCGAACGGGTTCATCGACATCTTGACCCCGGCGGTCTCGACCCCCGAGCCGTCCGACTTCACCCGCACCTTGACGTTGTAATCGACCACCCGCTTGACGGGGACCAGAATCTTCATCGCCATGCCACGCCGTTTTCCGGAAAAATGCGGCCGGTGCCCGTCCGGCCGAAGGAGGCGCCTGTTCGCACCTGCAACAGAAAGGCCGGGAACTTAGAGACCACCCCCGCGCCCTGTCAAACCCGCCCCTCCGATCGGCCGTCCGATCCTGTTTCGCGCGCTGCGGCTGCATTGTAGAAAAAGCCAGCCATGCCGCGCGGTGACCTGTTCCCCGAAATTGGACCTTTCGAAACCGGATATCTGCCGCTCGCCGGCGGCCATGTGATGTACTGGGAGCAGGTCGGCAATCCACGCGGACAGCCGGCCCTCTTCCTCCACGGCGGCCCCGGCGCCGGCGCCGGGGCGGTGCATCGGCGGTTCTTCGATCCCGGCTATTGGCGCACCATCATCTTCGATCAGCGCGGCGCCGGCCGCTCGCGCCCGCTCGGCAGCCTGCTGCACAACACCACGTCCGATCTCGTCGAGGACATAGAAAAGCTGCGCCGGCATCTCGGCATCGAGCGGTGGCTGCTTTTCGGCGGTTCCTGGGGCTCGACCCTGGCGCTCGCCTACGCCCAGGCCCATCCGGAGCGGGTCAGCGCCTGCGTGCTGCGCGGCGTGTTCCTCGGCCGCGCGGAGGAAGTGGACTGGTTCCTGCGCGGGGTCGCGCAGATTTTCCCGGACGCCCACGCCAATTTTGCGGGCTTCCTGCCGGAGGAGGAGCGTGGCGATCTGCTCGGCGCCTATCTCGCGCGCCTCACCGATCCCGATCCCACCGTCCATCTCCCGGCGGCGCGCGCCTGGTCGATCTATGAGGGCTCGTGCAGCACCTTGCTGCCGAGCCCGGAAACGGTCGCCTCGTTCTCGCAGGACCGCACCGCGCTCGGGCTGGCGCGGATCGAAGCATACTACTTCGCGCATGGGCT
>JASHRV010000202.1 GCA_030037175.1 Acetobacteraceae bacterium | reverse complement strand
CGCGCAGCGCATCGGTGGTCCAGGGCCCCCATGCTTGAACCCTTGGGGCCCTGGCGGGGGTGCAGGGGGCAGAGCCCCCTGCCGGAGCCCCTGGCCTGGTCAGACCTGGGTGAGGCCGCCGTCGGCGACGAGGTCGGCGCCCGTCACGTAGCTGCTGTCGTCGGAGCCGAGGAACAGGATGGCCTTGGCCATTTCCTCCGGCCGGCCGATCCGGCCGAGCGGCGTCATTTTCCTGAACATTTCCTTGCCGGCCTCGGCGTCTTCCTTGGTCTTGAACTGCCCGTCGATGATCGGTGTGTCGATCGCGCCGGGCGAGAGCGTATTCACCCGGATCGCCCGGTCCTTCAGTTCCGCTGCCATGCTTCTGGCCCAGAAGCGCAGTGCTGCCTTGGTGGCGCCGTAGGTCTGGTAGGCTGGGATGCCCTTCAGGTGCACGCCCGAGGACACCAGCACGATCGCGCCGCCGTCGCGCATCAGCGGAACCGCCTTCTGCACGGTGAAGAAGGCGCCGCGTGCGTTGATGGCGAAGGTCTTGTCGAAGTGCTCCGGGGTCACGGCCGCCAGCGGCGCCATTTCCACGAAGCCCGCGCTGGCGACGAGGATATCGAGGCCGCCCTTCTCGGCCTTCACCTGGCCGAAGAGCCGGTCGAGGTCCTCGAGCTTCGCCACGTCGCCCTGCACGGTCGAGACGTTGCGTCCGATCGCCGCCTTGGCCTTGTCCAGCTCGGCCTGGCGGCGGCCGGTGATGAAGACATAGGCCCCTTCGTCGACGAAGGCCTTGGCTGTCGCCAGGCCGATTCCGCTGCTGCCGCCGGTGATGACGGCGATTTTTCCATCCAGTTTCGACACTGCCCGCTCCCTTCGGTTTCGCTGCGGGACCGAGTTCGGATATCGCAGTCCGGAATAGGAGTGGGGCCGAGGGCATAAAATCTATGCCCTGGGGGAATACGAAGAGCGCCGGCTCAACGGATGCGCAGGCTCGGCTCCTCGGCGAAGACGTGCGCCAGGAACGCGACGAACACCTTGACCTTGGCTGGGATGATCCTGCCGCTCGGATAGACCGCGTGGATCGGGTAGGGGTTCGGCGCGTAGCCGCTCAGCACGGCGCGAACCGCGCCGGAGGCGATGTCGGGGGCGAAGAGCCAGCCGGCGACGTGGGCGATGCCGAGCCCGGCGCGCACGGCCGCGCGGATATGCTCGGCGTCGTTCGTCCGGACGCGTCCTTTGGGGTGGATGGTGATGCCGCCGGACGGTCCCTTGAAATCCCATGGCCTGGGCGCGCCCTGGAACACGAACGTTACGGCCTGATGGTGCTCCAGATCGGCCGGCGTCTTCGGCTCGCCGAACGCCTCCAGGTAGGCCGGGGAAGCGACCGTCGCCACGTCCATGCTGCCGATCCGCCGCGCCACCAGGCTGGAATCGGAGAGGAAGCCGATACGGATCGCGACATCGATCCCGTCCTCGATCAGGTTGACGTGGCGTTCGGAGACATCGAGCTGGATGGAGAGGTCGGGGTAGCGGTCGAAGAACCCGGGCAGGCGCGGCACGACGTACATGCGGCCGAACCCGGCGGAGAGCGCGACGCGCACCATGCCGGTGGGCGAGGCCTGGCCCCGCCCGACGGATGACTCGGCGGTGTCGATCTCGCCGAGGAGGCGGACGGCGGCCTCGTAATAGGTCTGCCCGGCGTCGGTGAGGCTCAGCCCGCGGGAGGTGCGTTGCAGAAGCCGCGCCCCGAGGCGCTCCTCGAGCGCTGCGATCTGCTTGCTCGCGGTCGGCTGCCCGACACCCGCCGCGCGTGCGGCCTTGGAGAAGCTGCCCGTCTCGGCGATGCGGACGAAGAGCTGCATGATGTCCAGTCGGTCCATCCTCGCCTCCGGCCCCGCTCGCGAGGCGGTCGCAAAGATTGTTCTCTTTTGAAAAAGAGAACCAGAAAACTTTTATCCGTTATTATCCATCTTCGTTCGGAGTCCCGGGCCGGCGCCGGGTCCGGAAAACGGAAAAAAGTCTTTTTCTTCAGAAAAAGAAGTTTTTCCACTTCAATACTTCTCCGATGCTTCCCGGTCCCGCGCAACGCAAAGCCACCCGGGGGATGCGTTGACCCCGAACCGGCCGAGCCCTATCTCAACCCGGACCGGGTCTCGTCAGCCGCCTGAGGCGGCGCATGTTCCCGCCATCCGTGAAGGCAACTCATGCTCGGCTCCCTTGCCCGCAAGGTCTTCGGCACCGCCAACGATCGCGCGCTTCGTGGCTATCGCCGCCGGGTGCCCGAGATCAACGCGCTCGAGCCGAAGATCGCCGCCCTTTCGGACGAGGAGCTGGCCGCCAAGACGGTCGAATTCCGCGAGCGGCTCGCCGCCGGCGCCACGCTCGACGAGGTCCTGCCCGAGGCTTTCGCCGTCGTGCGCGAGGCCTCGCGCCGCACGCTCGGCCTCAGGCATTTCGACGTTCAGCTCATCGGCGGCATGGTCCTGCACGAGGGCAAGATCGCCGAGATGAAGACGGGCGAAGGCAAGACGCTCGTCGCCACCCTGCCCGTCTATCTCAACGCGCTCGCCGGCAAGGGCGTGCATGTCGTCACCGTCAACGACTACCTCGCCCGCCGCGACGCCGAATGGATGGGCCAGATCTATCGCTTCCTCGGCATGCAGGTGGGCGTCATCGTCCACGGGCTCGAGGATGTGCAGCGCCGCGCGGCCTACGCGGCGGACGTCACCTACGGAACGAACAACGAGTTCGGCTTCGACTATCTGCGCGACAACATGAAGTTCCGGCTGGAGGACATGGTCCAGCGGGATTTCTCCTACGGCATCGTCGACGAGGTGGATTCCATCCTCATCGACGAGGCGCGCACCCCGCTCATCATCTCCGGCCCCGCCGAGGATTCCTCGGACCTCTATCGCCGCGTCAACGCGGTGGTGGCGGAGCTGGTCAAGGACCCCGAGACCTACGACAAGGACGAGAAGTTCCGCACCGTCACGATGACGGAGGAGGGCTCGGAGCGGGTCGAGCAGATGCTGTTCGATGCCGGCATCCTCTCCGAGGGCGGGCTCTACGATTCCGCCAACATCTCGGTCCTGCACCACGTCACGCAGAGCCTGCGCGCCCACGCCCTCTTCACCCGCGATGTCGATTACATCGTCCGCCAGGACAAGGTCGTCATCATCGACGAGTTCACCGGCCGCATGATGGAGGGCCGCCGCTATTCGGAGGGGCTGCATCAGGCGCTCGAGGCCAAGGAGTTCGTCACCGTCCAGGCCGAGAACCAGACGCTCGCCTCGATCACCTTCCAGAATTATTTCCGCCTCTATCCGAAGCTCGCCGGCATGACCGGCACGGCGATGACGGAGGCGGACGAGTTCGCCGAGATCTACAAGCTCGACGTGGTCGAGATCCCGACCAACGTGCCGGTGATCCGCGCCGACGAGGATGACGAGGTCTACCGCACGGCGGAGGAGAAATATCACGCGGTCGTGGCGCTGATCGAGGAATGCCGCGCCCGCGGCCAGCCGACCCTCGTCGGCACGGTCAGCATCGAGAAAAGCGAGCATCTGAGCGGGATCCTGAAGAAGAAGCGGGTTCCCCACCAGGTCCTGAACGCGCGCTTCCACGAGCAGGAGGCGGTCATCATCGCCCAGGCCGGCGCGCCCGGGGCGGTCACGATCGCGACCAACATGGCCGGCCGCGGCACGGACATCCAGCTCGGCGGCAATGTCCAGATGCTGCTGAGGCAGGAGCTGGAGGGGGTCGAGGACCCGGCCGAGCGCGAGGTGCGCGCCGCGGCGATCCGCGAGCGTGTGGCGGTGGGCAACGAGGCGGTGAAGAAGGCGGGCGGGCTCTTCGTCATCGGCACCGAGCGCCATGAGAGCCGGCGCATCGACAATCAGCTCCGCGGCCGTTCGGGCCGGCAGGGCGATCCCGGCCGCTCGCGTTTCTTCCTCTCCCTCGAAGACGATCTCATGCGCATCTTCGGCTCCGACCGGATGGGCGGGATGCTGCAGAAGCTCGGCCTCAAGGAGGGCGAGGCGATCGTCCATCCCTGGATCAACAAGGCGTTGGAGCGGGCGCAGAAAAAGGTCGAGGCGCGCAACTTCGACACCCGCAAGAACGTCCTCAAGTACGACGACGTGATGAACGACCAGCGCAAGGAGGTCTATGCCCAGCGCCGCGAGTTCATGAAGGCGGACGACGTCTCGGAGACGGTGGCCGAGATGCGCGCGGAGGTCATCGCGAACCTCATCTCCCATCGCATCCCGGAGAAGGCCTTCGCCGAGCAGTGGGAGACCAAGGAGCTCGGCGAGGATCTCCGCCGCATCTTCGCCCTCGATCTGCCGACCGAGGCCTGGGGCAACGAGGAGGGCATCGCGGAGAACGAGATCCGCGCCCGGACCGAGAAGGCGGCGGACGAGATGATGGCGGCCAAGGCGGCGAATTACGGCCCGGCCTTGATGCGGCTGATCGAGAAATCGCTCCTGATCCAGACCCTCGATCAGGTCTGGAAGGAGCATCTGCTGGCGCTCGATCATCTCCGCCAGGGCATCGGGCTTCGCGCCTATGGCCAGCGCGATCCGCTCAACGAATACAAGGCGGAGGGTTTTTCCCTCTTCAACGCGATGCTGGACGAGCTCAAGGAGCGGGTGACGATGCTCCTCTCGCGGGTCGAGATCACGCCCGAGGCCCCGCCCCAGCCCGATTTCCAGCCCCGCCGGCAGGCGATGATCGAGAGCCATCCGGAGCCGGTTTCGGCGACCGCCGGGGCCGAGCTCGAGCTTGCCGGCGTGGACGCCGGCCCCGGTCCGGGTCTTCAGCGCGGCGCGGAGCGGATCGCGGTCCAGCCGGTCCGCGCGGTGGCGGTCGATCCGCGCGATCCGGCGACCTGGGCGGGCACGCCGCGCAACGCGCCCTGCCCCTGCGGCTCGGGCAAGAAGTTCAAGCACTGCCACGGCCGAATCTAAGCCGCTGGAATCGCTCGGGAATCCGGGCCTAAGCCCGGCGCCGTGACTCTATCCTATTGATATCCCACAATAATCTTCTCTGAACCGGCCTCTGTACGTCCAGTTCGTCCAATTCCGTTCAGGCCAGGTCGCGCCCCATCTGGAGGTATTTTTCTCCCCGCCGCGCTTTCAGCACCGCCGCCTCGATTTCCAGCAGCGGCGTGAGCTCGGCCTCGATCGCCTGCCCGACAGCGGCGATCGTCGCCGCCGGATCGCGATGCGCGCCCCCGAGCGGCTCGGCGATCACGGCATCGATCAGCGCCATCCGCTTGAGGTCCTCGGCGGTGAGCTTCAGCGCCTCCGCCGCCGCCGGCGCCGCCGCCGCGTCGCGCCAGAGGATCGAGGCGCAGCCCTCCGGCGAGATCACCGAATAGATCGCGTGCTCCAGCATCAGCACCCTATCCCCGGCCGCAAGCGCGATCGCCCCGCCCGAGCCGCCCTCGCCGATGATGGTGGCGATGATCGGAACCGGCGCCTCAAGCAAGGTCTCGATCGAGCGGGCGATCGCCTCCGCCTGCCCGCGCGACTCGGCCTCGACGCCGGGAAAGGCGCCGGCGGTGTCGACGAAGCTCAGCACCGGCATCCCGAACCGGCTGGCCAGCCCCACCAGCCGCTGGGCCTTGCGATAGCCTTCCGGCCGCGCCATGCCGAAATTGTGCTTGAGGCGGCTTTCGGTATCGGAGCCCTTCTCGGTGCCGATCGCCATCACCGCGCGTCCCTGGAAGCGGCCGAGCCCGCCGATCACCGCCGCGTCGTCGGCGAAGGCGCGGTCGCCCGCGAGCGGCGTGAAATCGGTGATCAGCGCCTCGATATAGGCGAGCGCCTTCGGCCGCTCCGGGTGCCGCGCCACCTGCGCCTTCTGCCAGGGCGTGAGCTTGGCGTAGGTCGTGCGCAGCAGCCGCTCGACCTTTTCGGAAAGCCGCCCCACCTCCTCCGCGATGTTGATGCCCTCGGGGTCGGAGAGCCGGCGCAATTCTTCAATCTTGCCTTCGAGCTCGGCGATCGGCTTCTCGAAATCGAGATACTGATGAACGGCCGTCATGCGCGCGCGAGCGGATGATGCTCGGCGAGCAGGCGCGAAAGGCGCTCGGCCAGCACGTGCGTGTAGATCTCGGTGGTGGCGATGTCGGCATGGCCGAGCAGCACCTGCAGGCTGCGCAGATCGGCGCCGCGGGCGAGCAGGTGCGAGGCGAAGGAATGGCGGAGCACGTGCGGGGAAACGCGCGCCGGATCGAGCCCCGCCGCCCGCGCCACGTGCTTGAGCAGCAGCGCGAAGCCTTGCCGCGTCATCGGCCGGCGCGGATCGCGCCCGGCGAAGAGAAAGCGCCCCGCATTCTGCGGCCGGCTCGCGAGCCAAGCTTCGGTCGCGGCACGGGCGGCGGCGGAAAGCGGGACCATGCGCTCCTTGCCGCCTTTCCCCCGCACGAGCAGCACCGGCGATCCGGCGCGGAAGGCGGCGGCCGGCAGGGAGAGCAGTTCGGTGACGCGCAGCCCGCTCGCATAGAGGATCTCGAGCGCCGCCTTGACGAGCAGGCCCGCCGGGCCGGGGCGGGCGCCGGCAGCGGCAAGCAGAGCCTCGACCTCCGCCTCGGAGAGGAATTTCGGCAAATGCCCGGGCAGGCGCGGCGAATCGAGGAAGCGGGTCGGATCGTCGCTGCGCATCCCCTCGGCGAGCAGGAAGCGATGAAACTGCCTCAGGCAAGAAAGCCGGCGCGCGGCGGTGCGCGCCGAAAGTCCGCGCGCAGAAAGCTCCTCGAGATAGCGGGCCAGGAGTGCGGCATCGGCGCTCGCCGTGTCCGCCCCGCG
>JASHRV010000201.1 GCA_030037175.1 Acetobacteraceae bacterium | reverse complement strand
CGCGTCGCGGCCCTGATCGGGCCGCTCGGCGCCGGCAAGACCACCCTCTTCGAGGCGCTGATGGCCGCCGCCGGCACGCCGCTCCGCCGCCCCGGCGAGAGCCGCACCCGCCAGACCACCACCGAGGCCCGGCTCGCCCACGCCGCCTATCTCGGCGATTCCTGGTCGCTGCTCGACTGTCCCGGCTCGGTCGAGTTCGCCTTCGAAACCCGCGCCGCGCTCGCCGTCGCCGACATCGCCGTCGTCGTCGCCGAGCCCGTGCCCGCCCGCGCCCCCGCGCTCCGCCCGATCTTCCGCCTGCTCGAGAACGAGGGCATCCCCTTCCTCGTCTTCCTCAACAAGATCGACACGCTCTCCGCCCCGCTCGCGGAATGCCTCGCCGCGCTCCAGGCCGAGGCCACCCGCCCGCTCGTTCTCCGCCAGGTCCCGATCCGCGAGACCGAAACCGTCACCGGCCCAGGAATCACCGGCTATGTCGACCTCGCCTCGGAGCGCGCCTACCGCTACCGCCCCGGCGAGGTCTCCGAGCTCATCCGCATCCCCTCCGCCGCCGCCGCGTCCGAGAAGGAGGCCCACGAAGCCCTGCTCGAAACCCTTGCCGACCACGACGACGCCCTGCTCGAAAAGGTGCTGGACGGGATCGAGCCCAGCCCCGCCGAGGTCTATGGCCGGCTCCAGAAGGACATCGCCGCCGGCGCGATCGCCGGCGTCCTGCTCGGCGGCGCCGAACGCAACCACGGCGTCGCCCGGCTCTGGAAGGCGCTCCGCCACGACACGCCCGAGCCCGGCGAAACCGCCGCCTCCCGCCTCGCCATCGAGCCCGACGGCCCGCCCATCCTCCAGATCTTCAAGACCAGCTACGCCGGCCACGCCGGAAAGCTCTCCTACGCCCGCATCTGGCGCGGCACCGTCCGCGACGGCGCAAGCTTCGAGCAGGGCCGCATCGGCGGCATCCTCCGCTTCCCCGGCCCCGAGGCCCAGAAGGTCGCCGAAGCCACCGCCGGCGAGCTTGTCGCCCTCGGCCGGCTCGACCAGGTCGCCACCGGCGCCACGATTGGCGTCCCCTCGGGCGCCGACGAACCCCTCCCGTTCCCCGCACCGCCGCCCCCCGTCTACGCGCTCGCCATCGCGGCCGCCGACCGCAAGGACGAGGTCAAGCTCTCCGGCGCGCTCGCCAGGCTGCTCGAGGAAGACCCCTCGCTCCGCCTCACCCACGAGCCCGAAACCGGCGAAACCGTCCTCGCCGGCCAGGGCGAGATCCACCTCAACGCCGCGCTCGAACGCCTCGCCCGCGGCTCCGGCCTGCGCATCACCACCGCCAAGCCCCAGGTCCATTTCCGCGAGACCATCCGCAGGCCCGTCCACCAGCACGCCCGCCTCAAGCGCCAGACCGGCGGCCACGGGCAGTTCGCGGACGTCAAGCTCGACATCAGCCCCCGCGCCCCGGGCGAAGGCTTCCAGTTCATCGACCGCATCGTCGGCGGCGCCGTCCCCCGCCAATACATCCCCGCCGTCGCCGAAGCCGCCGAGGAGGCAACCAAGAAAGGCCCGTTCGGCTTCCCCGTGGTCGATGTCGGCGTCACCCTCGTGGACGGCGGCTTCCACTCGGTGGACAGCTCCGACATGGCCTTCAAGACCGCCACCCGCATCGGCATGAGCGAAGGGCTCGCCAAGGCCGACCCCGTCCTCCTCGAACCCATCGACAAGGTCACGGTGAGCGCGCCCAACCTCTACACCGCCAACGTCCAGCGCGTGCTCTCCGGCCGCCGAGGCCGCATCCTCGGCTACCACGAACGCGAAGGCTGGCCGGGCTGGGACGAAACCGAGGCCCTCGTCCCCGCCGCCGAGCTCCAGGATCTCATCATCGAGCTCCGCTCCCAAACCATGGGCCTCGGCACCTTCACCCGCAGCTTCGACCACCTCGCCGAAGCCCACGCCCGTCTGGTCGAACGCGTCCAACGGGAGGCATCCGCCGCGCAAGGCCAGCACTAGCAAGGGAAGAGCGAGGTAAAGTCAGCTCAGAGGCTTCGGCAGGGGGCTAGCCCCCTGGACCCCCACCAGAGGGCTTTGCCCTCTGGACTCCCAGCAAAGGCGGAGCCTTTGCAATCCATTACTTTTAGTAAGCGGATGGGGGTCTGGGGCCTCAAGGCCCCAGTGGGGGCCGAGGGGGGCAAAGCCCCCTCGCTCAAGCCGCCCGGTGCGCATCCAGCGCGTTCTGCAGCATCAGCGCCGCCGCCACGCGGTCCGTCACCTCCGCCCGGCGCCTGCGCGAAAGATCCGCCTCCTCGGTCAGCATCCTGAGCGCCGCGACGGTCGAGAACCGTTCGTCCCACAGCGTCGCCGGCAACCCCGTCGCCTCCGCGAGCGCCGCCGCCCAGTCCCGCGCCGACTGCGCCGCGCGTCCTTCGCTTCCGTCGAGCGAGAGCGGCCAGCCGACCACCAGCCCGCCCGCGCCTTCCTTCGCCGCGAGCGCCGCGATCTCGGCCGCGTTCTCGGACAGCCTGCGCCGCTCCAGGCTGCCGTAAGGGCTCGCGAGCAGCAGCGAAACATCCGAGAGCGCAAGCCCGATCCGCCGGGTTCCGGGATCGATCCCAAGCAGGCGGGCCGCCGGGGCAAGCCGGGCGAACAGCTCCGCCAGGTTGAAGAGCTGCATCGCGGTGGTTATGGTCCCGCCCTTCCGCGCCCTGCAAGGCTCCTTTTGCAAATGACGATCTCCGCTCCATGACGCTCGCTCCCGAGACCGTCCGGCGCATCGCGCGCCTCGCCCGGCTTCGCCTGGAAGAATCGGAAGTGCAACGGCTCGAGCAGGAGCTCGGCGGCATCCTCGCCTGGGTCGAGCAGCTTGGCCGCGTCGATGTCTCGAACGTCGAGCCGATGACCGGCGCGGTCGCGATGGCGCTCAAGATGCGCGGGGACATCGTGACCGACGGCGGAGACGCCGAGACCGTGCTCGGCAACGCGCCCGAGCGCATCGGGGATTTCTACGCCGTCCCCAAGGTCGTGGAATGACGCTGACCGATCTCGGCATCGCCGCCGCCCGGCACGGTCTCGGGCGGCGCGAATTCTCCGCCCGCGAGCTCGCGCTCGCCCACATCGCCGCGATCGAGGCGCTCAACCCGCGCCTCAACGCCTTCATCACCGTCACCGCGGAGCAGGCGCTCGCCGCCGCCGACGAAGCGGACGAAGCACTCGCGCGCGGGGAGGGGGGTCCGCTCGCCGGCATCCCGCTCGCCATCAAGGACATTTTCTGCACGCGCGGCGTCCGCACCACCGCCGGCAGCCGCATCCTCGGGCCCTTCGTTCCGCCCTACGAAAGCGCGGTCACGGCAAATCTCCTGCGCGACGGCGCGATCTTCCTCGGCAAGACCAATCTCGACGAGTTCGCGATGGGCTCCTCCACCACGAGCTCGGCCTACGGCTCGACCGAAAACCCCTGGAAGCGCCGCCAGAATCCCGAAGCCCGCCTGGTTCCCGGCGGCTCCTCCGGCGGCTCGGCCGCCGCGGTCGCCGCCCGCCTCGCCCTCGGCGCCACCGGCACGGACACGGGCGGCTCCATCCGCCAGCCCGCATCCTTCTGCGGCATCACCGGCATCAAGCCCACCTATGGCCGCTGCAGCCGCTGGGGCGTCGTCGCCTTCGCCTCCTCGCTCGACCATCCCGGCCCCTTCGGCCGCGGCGTCGAGGATTGCGCGCTCCTCCTCCGCTCCATGGCCGGCCACGACCCGCGCGATTCCACCTCCGTCGACCGCCCGGTGCCCGACTACGCGGCCGCCTGCCGCCGCTCCCTCAAGGGGCTCCGCATCGGCGTGCCGCGCGAATACCGCGTCCCCGGCATGGCCGCCGGGATCGAGGAGATGTGGCGCGCCGGCGAATCCTGGCTCCGCGAAGCCGGCGCCGAGATCACCGAAGTCTCGCTCCCGCACACGGAATTCGGCCTTCCCACCTACTACATCATCGCCCCGGCCGAGGCCTCCTCGAACCTCGCCCGCTATGACGGCGTGCGCTTCGGGCTCCGCCGCGACGGCGAGGACCTCATCGATCTCTACGAGCGCACGCGGGGCGAGGGATTCGGTGCGGAAGTGAAACGGCGCATCCTCATGGGCACGTACGTTCTCTCGCACGGCTATTACGACGCCTACTACCTCAAGGCGCAAAAAGTCCGCGCGCTGATCTTCCAGGATTTCGCCAACGCCTTCGCCGGCGTGGACGCGCTCCTTGCCCCCACCGCGCCCTCGGCCGCCTTCGCCGAGGGCGAGAAAACCGAAGACCCGGTGATGATGTATCTGAACGACGTCTTCACCGTCCCCGCGGATCTCGCCGGCGTGCCGGCGATGTCCGTCCCCGCCGGCCTCGACGCGGACGGCCTCCCGCTCGGCCTGCAAGTCATCGGCCCGCCCTTCGGCGAGGAGGTAGTCTTCACCGTCGCCGCGGCGCTCGAGCGCGCGGCCGGCTTCACATCCCTGCCCGCCATCCGCGCCGGGAGCCCCGCCCCATGACCTACTCCATCCAAGGCCGCGAAGGCCCCTGGGAAGTCGTCGTCGGGATGGAGGTCCACGCCCAGGTCATCAGCAATTCGAAACTCTTCAGCGGCGCGGCCACGAAATTCGGCGCCCCGCCCAATTCCCAGGTGAGCCTCGTGGACGCGGCCTTCCCCGGCATGCTGCCGGTGATCAACCGCGAATGCGTCGCCCAGGCCGTGCGCACCGGCCTCGGCCTCGCCGCCGAAATCCATCTCTGGAGCCGCTTCGACCGCAAGAACTATTTCTACGCCGATCTTCCCGCCGGCTATCAGATCAGCCAGTACGCGCATCCCATCGTCGGCAGCGGCAGCCTCGCGATCGAGCTTCCCGACGGCACCACCAAGGAAATCGGCATCACGCGCCTGCATCTGGAGCAGGATGCCGGGAAATCCCTCCACGACCAGCATCCCAGCAAATCCTATATCGACCTCAACCGCGCCGGCGTGCCGCTGATGGAGATCGTGAGCGAGCCGGACATCAGAAGCCCCGATGAAGCCGGCGCCTACCTGCGCAAGCTCCGCACCATCCTGCGCTATCTCGGCACCTGCGACGGCAACATGGAGGAAGGCTCGCTCCGCGCGGACGTGAACGTCTCCGTCCGCCGCCCCGGCGAGCCGCTCCGCACGCGCTGCGAGGTCAAGAACGTCAACTCAGTCCGCTTCGTCATGCAGGCGGTGGAGGCGGAGGCCAAGCGCCAGGTGCAGATCTGGGAAGAGGGCGGCACGGTCGAGCAGGAAACCCGCCTCTTTGATCCCGGCCGCGGCGTCACGCGCAGCATGAGAAGCAAGGAGGAAGCGCACGACTACCGCTACTTCCCCGATCCCGACCTCGTCCCGCTCGTGCTCGAAAAATCCTGGATCGATTCTCTGAGCGCGGAGCTGCCCGAGCTTCCGGACGCGAAGAAAACCCGCTTCATGACCGAATACGGGCTCGCCCTCTACGAATCCTCGCTCCTCGTCGCCGAATCCGGCACCGCCGACTATTTCGAATCGCTTGCGAAAAACCGCCGGCCGAAAACCGTCGCCAACTTCATGCTCGGCGATCTCTCCGCCGCGCTCAACCGCATGGGCGAAAGCTTTTCCTCCGCCACCCTCTTCACCGTCGCCGCCAGCGCCGCCCTCCTCGACATGATCGAGGACGGAACGATCAATGGCCGCATCGCGAAAGACGTGATCGAGGAGATGGAGCGGAGCGGGGAGGGGCCGCGCGCGGTCGTCGAGCGCCTCGGGCTGCGCCAGGTCACGGACACCGGCGCCATCGAAACCGCCGTCGCCGAGGTGCTGGCCCGCGAATCCTCAAAAGTCGCCGAATACAAGGCCGGCAAGGAAAAGCTCTTCGGCTTCTTCGTCGGCCAGGTGATGAAGGCGATGGCGGGCAAGGGCAATCCCGCGCTCGTCAACGAGGTTCTGAAGAAAAAACTATCCTGAGGGGATCCGGATGCCGATCGAATTCTTCACCTTCGATACGCCGAACGGCCGCAAGATCAGCGTGGCCCTCGAGGAGATGGGCCTGCCGTACACCGTCAAGGTCGTCGACATCACGAAAAATCAGCAGTTCGAGCCTTCGTTCCTCAAGATCAGCCCGAACAACAAGATCCCCGCGATCATCGATCCCGACGGCCCCGGCGGCAAGCCGATCAGCGTTTTCGAATCGGGCGCGATCCTCATCTATCTCGGCGCCAAGACGGGAAAATTCTGGCCCTCCGATCTCAGCGCCCAGGTTCCGGTGCTGGAATGGCTGATGTTCCAGATGGGCGGCTTCGGCCCTTTCCCCGGCCAGGTGCACCATTTCCTCCAGGTCGAGAACGAGGCCGACCGCCGCTACGGCCTCGAACGCTACATGAAGGAAACCCGCCGCCTCTACGCGGTGATGGAACGCCGCCTCGGCGAAGTGCCCTATTTCGCAGGCGAAACCATCTCCATCGCCGACTTCGCCATCCTCGGCTGGGCCTGGCGCCACGAACGCCACAAGGTCGATTTTTCCGACTTCCCGAATGTCGGCGGCTGGTACGGCCGCATGACCGCCCGCCCCGCCGTGGCGAAAGGCCTTTCGGTCCCCCTTCGTTGACCAGGAGGCTCTGCCTCCTGGACCTCCGCTGGGGCCCTGAGGCCCCAGACCCCATCCGTTTTACTAAAGTAATGGATTGCAAAGGCTCCGCCTTTGCCGAGGATGCAAGGAGCAGAGCTCCTTGCTGGGGGCGCGGGGGCAAAGCCCCTGCAACCTGCCTATTGATCTAACATTGCCTGCCTGATGCCCAACACGCTCTGGATCGAGGTCGATGATCTCTTCGAATACGCGACGCATGCGCGCCGCCCGAGCGGCATTCAGCGCGTCGCCTTCGAAATCGGCCGCGCGCTGCAAGCCGAGCCCGCGCGCGTCCGCTTCACCCGTTACGGCTCGGAGCGCGCGCCGATCGAGATCGTGCCCTTCGCCGATGTCGCCGCTTTGTTCGAGCGCCTGAGCCGCACGCCGCGGCCCACCAGCGGCTCCTCCGTCCTCGCCCCCGCGCTGCCGCCGACCTCCGCGCCGCGCCGTGCGCTCCATCGCGCGCTTCGCCGCGCCCCGCGCGAAATCCGCGAAGCCGTGCTCGGCTTTGCCCGCGCGGAGCGCGACGCGCTCCTTGCCTTCCGCGCGCTCGCCGCCGCGCTTGCTCCCCCTGGCGCGCGCCGCAGCACCCGTCCCACCGCGCCCACCGCCACCGCGCCCACCGCCACCGCGCCCACCGCCACCACGCCCGCCCGCGAAAACGCCGCGTCCTTCCCGATCCTTGCCGCCCCTGGTGCCGCTCCTGGCGACGTGTTCCTCGTGCTCGGCTCGCCCTGGTACCGCGCCGACTACGCCGCCTTCATCGAAAATCTCCGCCGGCACCACGGCATTCGCCTCGCGGTGCTGATGCACGATGTCATGCCGCTTCAGCACCCGGAATGGTGCGCGCGCATCGTCATCGAAACGTTCCGCCTCTGGTTCGCCTCCGTCCTGCCCCTCGCGGACACCATCTTCGCCACCTGCGCCGCAACCGCCCGCGACATCGAGGCGGAGGCCGCCCGCCTCGGCGTCGCCCTCGCCGCGCCCGTCCGTCCCATCCCGCTCGGCACCGGCTTCGGCGCCCCGCCCTCCGAAACGAAGCCCCCCGAAACGCCTCCGCCCGCAAATTTCCCCGCGCCCAACAGCTACGCCCTTGTCGTCTCCACCCTCGAGCCCCGCAAGAATCACGCCCTCCTCCTCCGCGTCTGGCAGCGCCTGCTCGCCGATCTGCCCGCCGCATCCGTCCCCACGCTCGTCTTCGCCGGCCGCATCGGCTGGATGACCGGCGATCTCATCCAGCAGCTCGTCAATGCCGACTGGCTCGGCGGCAAAATCCGCCTGATCGAGGACCCGACGGATGCCGAAATCGCCGCCCTCTATCGCGGCGCGCTCTTCACGCTTCTTCCCTCCTTCGCGGAGGGCTGGGGCCTGCCGGTGAGCGAGAGCCTCGCCTTCGGCAAGCCCTGCCTCGCCGCGGACCGCCCGTCCCTCCGCGAAGCCGGCGGCGCGCTCGCCCGCTATTTCGACCCCGACAATCTCCACGACGCGTTCCGCGTCATCCAGCGCACCATCGCGGACCCGGCCGGCCTCGCCGCCTGGGAAGAACGAGTGCGGCGCGAATTCTGCCCCACCCCCTGGCCGGCAACCGCGCGGGCCATCCTCTCCGGGCTCAGCTGGAATGGCTGAACGCCTCGTCTCCTTCCGCGTGGGCGAGCGCCGTCTCACCCTCCGCGGCGCGCACGATTCCTATCTCGACCCGATCGAAGGGGCCGACCTCGCCGCCGACCCGCTCGCCCGCCTCGCGCAAACCCTCCCGCCCGCGCCCGCCATCCTCGATGTCGGGGCGAATATCGGCCTCACCGCGCTCATCCTCGCCGCGATCCGCCCCGCCGCCCGCATCGCCGCCTTCGAGCCCATCGCCCAGAACGCGAGCCTCCTCGAACGCAATCTCCGCGAAAACAACCTCGCCGATCGCTGCACGGTCGTCCGCGCCGCCGTGGGCGAGGCCCCAGGCACAACGACGATGATCGCGGACGGCCCCTGGTCCCTCGTCGCCGCCGCCGGCCCCGCCGTCCCCGTGATCACGCTCGATTCCTGGTGCGCCGCCAATCTCCCCGAAACGCGCATCGACCTCATCAAGATCGATGTCGAGGGCTATGAGCCGAACGTGCTCGCCGGCGCCGCCGCGCTCATCCGGCGCTGGCGCCCGCCGGTCTTCCTCGAGTTCAATTCCTGGACCCTGCTGCTCCAGGGCCGCAATCCGCTCGCCTTCGCCGCCTTCCTCTGGGAAGCCTTCGCGGTCACCGGCGCGAACGGCGAAACCTTCCCCGATGCGCGCGAGTTCGTCTTCCAGAACCTGATGGAGCGGCGCTGCGTGGACGATCTCGTCCTCCGCCCGCGTCCCGAGGCCGCGCTCGCGCCGGAGCGTCTCGCCGCAACAGGTTTTTCCCCCGCGCCCGCGCCCGCGCCCGAACCAAAGCCCGCTCGGCCGCGCCGCCTCCGGCATTTCTGGCGCCGCGTATCCTTTGCGACCCGGACGCCCCCGGAATCGCCATGAAAATGCCCGACCCGTGCGGGCATCTGGCCGCTGACCCCCAATGGGGCCCACGATCTTGCCCAGGCTCCGGCGCGCAATCCTTCGCGCAATCCTTGCGGGAAAGGTGGCGCCGGAAACCGGGGCAGGCTATCGGTGTCGTACCGTTTTCGCGAGCGGACCCGGATTTTGCGATTCCCGATGACTGAACGCCGCCACCATGGCTCGGACCGCGACGCGCGCGCGGGCCGGCGGAACGCGGCCGGAACGAAGGAGACAGGGTGGACCTCCTCCCCACAGCACTCGGCCCCACGGCAACCGGCGCAAGGGCCGGAATGAACGCGCTCGGCGCCTCGCCGGCCTCCGGTCCTTCCATCTGGGCGGATGTCGAGGATTTGTTCGATTATGCGCGCGCCAATCCCCGGCCGAGCGGAATCCAGCGCCAGGCCTTCGAGATTCAGCGGAGCCTCCAGGCAAGTCTCGCCGCCACGGGCCGGCTCCGTTTCGTTCGTCATGCCGGGCGGGCAGAGGCCCCGCTCTTGCGGGAAGTCGCCTGGGAGGAGGTGGAAGGCCTCTTCGCGCGGCTCACCCATCCGCCGCAAGACAAACCGCACACCAAACCCGGGGGCCCCTCGCCGCCCTCCGGCACGGGGCTCCTGGCCGTCCGGCACCGGCTCGGGCGCGTCGCCTTCCGGATGGCGCCGGAGCTCAGGGACCCGCTGCTCCGGGCATGGTTCCTCCAGAAGGGCGCGCTCCGCGATTTCACGGCGGTGATCCGGACCGCGCGCCGCACCGCGCGCCGCCGGCCTTCGCCGCCCGCCGCCTTGCCGCCGCCCCCGGGACCGGAGCTCGCCGTCCGTCGCGGGGACATATTCCTCGTTCTCGGCGCGCCCTGGGTCCACCCCGATTTCGCCGGCCTGCTCCGGGCCCTCAAAGCGGCGCACGGAATGCGGGTGGCCCTCCTCGTCCACGACCTGATCCCCGCGGTCCGCCCGGAATGGTGCGCGCGCGAGCTGGTCGAAAGCTTCCGTGCCTGGCTCGGGGCAACCCTGCCGCTCTGCGACATCCTGATGTCGATCTCCCGCTTCACCGCGCAGGAGGTCGAAGGCTGGGCGCTCCGGGAGGGGATCGCGCTCCCCGGGCCGGTCAGCCCGATCCCGGTGGGCACCGGGTTCGGAACCGGGTTCGGCGCCGGGCCGCCGGCGGCCACCACCCAGGGGCTGCCATCTACGCGCCCAGGGGGGCGCCCAGGGGGGCGTCCAGGGGGGCGCCCGCCCGGATTGCCCCGGCCGGGGAGCTACGTCCTCTTCGTCTCGACCCTGGAGGCGCGCAAGAATCACGCCCTGCCGGTGCGGGTCTGGTGCCGGCTGCTGGCCGA
>JASHRV010000200.1 GCA_030037175.1 Acetobacteraceae bacterium | reverse complement strand
GAGGGTCTGGTGGCGCAGGACTTCGTGCGCGAGCGGTGCGACATGGACGCTTTCGCGGATTGGGCTGCGTTCGTGGCGGAACCGCGCAACAGCCCAGAGGAGGTAGAGAAGGTCAGTGGCGTGCCTGCGGAGGAGATTCGTGCCGCGGCACGGCTTTATGCGGGTGCGCGCAATGGCGCGATCTACTACGGTCTGGGCGTGACGGAGCATAGCCAGGGCAGCACCGCGGTGATGTGCCTCGCGAACCTGGCCATGGCCACCGGCAATATCGGCCGCCCCGGCGTCGGGGTGAACCCGCTGCGCGGGCAGAACAATGTCCAGGGCTCCTGCGACATGGGAAGCTTTCCCCATGAGCTCTCAGGCTATCGCCATATTTCCGAGCCGGCTGCGCGGAAACTCTTCGAGGAACGCTGGGGCGTTACGCTCGACCCTGAGCCGGGTCTCCGCATCCCCAACATGTTCGACGCGGCGCTCGAAGGCAGCTTCAAGGGCCTCTACGTCCAGGGCGAGGACATCGTTCAGTCCGACCCTGACACGCGCCACGTCACGTCCGGCCTCGCGGCAATGGAATGCATCGTCGTGCAGGATCTCTTTCTCAACGAGACGGCACAGTTCGCGCACGTCTTCCTGCCCGGCTCCTCCTTCCTCGAGAAGGACGGCACTTTCACCAACGCGGAGCGGCGCATCCAGCTCGTCCGCCGTGTGATCGCGCCCACCGCCGGCTATGCCGACTGGGAGGTCACGCAGCTCCTCTCGGACGCGCTCGGCTATCCGATGCACTACAACCACGCATCGGAAATCATGGACGAGATCGCGGCCACCACGCCCACGTTCGCAGGCGTCAGCTTCGAAAAGCTCGATCGCCTCGGCTCCGTCCAATGGCCCTGCAACGAAGCCGCTCCCGCCGGCACGCCGGTCATGCACATGGGGCACTTCGTCCGCGGCAAGGGCCAGTTCATCCTCACCGAATACGTCCCCACGGACGAGAAAGTCGGCCCGCGCTTCCCGCTTCTCCTCACCACCGGCCGCATCCTCTCGCAATACAATGTCGGCGCTCAGACGCGCCGCACCGCCAACAGCCTCTGGCACGAGGAGGACCGGCTCGAGATCCATCCCCACGACGCGGAGGAGCGCGGCATCCGCGACGGCGAGTGGATCCGGCTCGAAAGCCGCGCCGGCGCCACCGCGCTGCGCGCCCTCATCACCGAACGCGTCGCCCCCGGCGTCGTCTACACAACCTTCCACCACCCGGATACGCAAACCAACGTCGTGACCACGGAATTCTCGGACTGGGCAACCAACTGCCCCGAATACAAAGTCACCGCCGTCCAGGTCTCGCCCGCCAACGGTCCGACCGAATGGCAGCACACCTACCGCGCGCTCAACGAACGCACCCGCCAGATCGCCGAGCCCGTACCCGCCAAGTAGAAAAACCCAAGTAGAAAAATAATGTCGCCCGAAAAACTCAGCTACATGGCAAACCAGATCGCACGCTTCTTCGCCTCGAAACCGGAGGAGCAGGCCATCGCGGGCACCGAGGACCATATCCGCCGCTTCTGGGACCCGCGCATGAGAAGCCAAATCCTTGCCCATCTCGAAGCCGGTGGCGCAGGCCTCGACCCGATCGCTCATGCCGCCGTCGCCCGCCTCAAGGCAGGGGAGTCCGCCACCGCCCGCTAAGCGCAGGGGCTCCGCCCCTGCACCCCGCCAGGGCCTGCGGCCCTGGACCCCCAACTTTTTGGCGTCGGGCGGTGCCGGCCTCAGCGGAGGTGCAGCGGGCAGAGCCCTTGGCCTTGCCTCAAAGCTTCGAGCCGCCGTCCACCCGCAGGGTATCGCCTGTGATCCAGCGTGCCTCATCGGAGGCGAGGAAGGCTGCGACGGGTCCGATGTCGCTCGGCTGGCCCAGGCGTTGCAGGGCCTGCATTCCGAGCGTGAAGGAGCGGCCGTCTTCGGTTCTAGCGAAGCTTGACATGTCGGTATCGATCACACCAGGCGCGATGGCGTTGACCCGGATGCCGCGTGTACCGAGCGCGGCGGCGAAATGCTTCACGAGCGTATCGACCGCGCCTTTGGTGGCCGAGTAGGCCGGGAGCGTGCCGACAGCGGCGTGCGCGGCGAGCGAGGAGACGAGGACGATGCTGCTGCCGTTTTGTAGGATCGGCAGGAGCTGCTGCACCAGGAAGAACGGGGCGCGCACGTTCACGGCGAAGAGGGTGTCGAAATCCTCAATCGTGGTGTTCTCGATCGTAGCGGCCTTGGACACGCCGGCGTTGGCGATGAGGATATCGAGCCGGTCGCCGACAATGCGCCGGGTCTTCTCGGCCAGCGCCTGCGGTCCGTCCGGGGTGGCGAGGTCGGCGGCGACCGCGTCGGCACGCCCGCCCTCCTTGCGGATTTCCGCGACGACGGCCTCGGCCTCCTTTGCCCCGCGGCTATAGTGAACAATGACCTGCGCGCCGGCCTTGGCGAGGGCGAGGGCGGTGGCGCGGCCGATGCCGCGCGAGGCGCCAGTCACGAGGGCGGTCTTTCCCGAGAGGGTGGGCATGATCGGGGTTCCTGTTCGGTTTCGGGTTAAGGACAGTGCCGGCACACCGAGACCTAGGACCTGCTCGCGCCCTCGAAAAAGACTTTGTAGGCTCTCCGGCATGCCTCACAGGCATGGGATGGAGCATGGAACTCAGGCATCTCCGCTATTTCGTCGCCGTCGCCGAGGAAGGAAGCCTGACGGTTGCGGCCGAGAAGCGGCTGCACACGGCCCAGCCTTCCCTGAGCCGGCAGATCCGCGATTTGGAGTACGAGGTCCGGGCGCAGCTTTTCACCCGGAGTGCCCGCGGCATCGCGCTCACCGAGGCGGGACGGGCTTTTCTCGATCATGCGCGTCTGGCGCTTGCACAGGTGGAGGCCGCGGGTGAAGCGGCGCGCCGAGCGGCGCAGCCCTCCAAGCCCTCCTTCGCTCTCGGATTTTTGACAGGGCAGGAAATGGATTGGCTGCCGGAGGCAATGCGCATCCTGCGCGACGAGCTGCCCAATATCGAGGTCACCGTCTCCAGCCAGTATTCTCCGGATCTCGCCGATGCTCTGATGATGGGCCGGCTGGACGCGGCCTTTCTTCGGCCGGAGCCGCATTCGGAAGGGCTGGTCTTTCGGCCGGTCGCCAGGGAGGCGCTGGTGGTCGTGCTGCCGAGCGATCACCGGCTCGCGAAGAAAAGCGCCATCCCCATTCGGGATCTCGTGGGCGAGACGTTCATAACCGTGTCAGGAACCGCGCCTACGCTGCGCGCGGTCATCGATGATTATCTCGAACGGTCCGGCATCAACATCGTGCCGGCGCACGAGGTCGACAATCTGGCGATGGCGGTATCGCTGGTCGCATCAACGCGGGGAGTGGCGCTGCTGCCGGCATATGCGAAGAATTTTCTTCCCTGGTCCGTCATCAGCCGCCCACTCCAAGGAGATGCGCCGGCGATCGACCTCGTCGTTGGCTACAACGAGACGAACGGATCCCCGATCCTGAAGCTTTTCCTTTCGCGGCTGGACGAGCTCATCGCCCGCATCGCGAAGAGATCGGGTTAAGCCGTCTGCTCTTCGGCGTGCAAATTTGACCCTCGAATGGAGCGCGCCTCTGGCAGTGGACAGGATCAAGCGGCGGTCTTGACTGTCTGCTGAGCGTGTCGATCCTCGGTCAGGGGTGCACGCAGCCACGTGGCGGAGAATGGTTGTTGATCGCGGCCTTCAGCGCAGCTATCGCGAGCCCGGCAGACCCATCAGTCGGCATCCTTCGGCAACGCTACGGCCGTGGGGCCTGCAATGACGGACGTGGTGGCGCTTCTCGACGGTGGTCCGGCATGCAAGGCCCCCTTTTAGGAACTAAATTTCCAACGCCTGCCCGACCGATGTCAGCCCCCGGGTATGTGAATGGCCGCCCCCAGGCAAGGGCTGACAGTCATTGCGGCCAGTCGACGGCTGGCGGCCACTGCCGGGCGGTATGGACCAATGCCAGAAGCCAGACGGTCCTGGCCGCGATCTCGTAGACCAGGCGATAGCTCTCGTGGGGGAGCAGCTCGCGGGTACCGGGGTCTTGCCTGGCCGTCCGAGCTCAGGATGGTCGGCAAGGCGTTCTGCGGCCCGGTTGAATAACTCCTGCACACGGGCTGCAGCGCCAGGGTTATCGGCCCGAATGTAGGCGATGATGTCGGCTCGGTCGAAATCCGCTTCCGGGGTCCAGATGACCCTCACACGTTTGTCTCGCCAGCCTCGCGCAGCATTTCAGCGATGCCGGCCTTGGCCTCGGCTTCAACCTCTTTGTTGGGCCGGCCCCGGCCAGCTCGCATGGAGGCGCGGGCAGTCTCGACCTTGCGGCGTAGGAATTCACTGTATGCGAGCTCGTCTCGCTGCCACTGCACAAACTCGCGCATCAGTTCGCGCACGACTTGTGAAGCGGGCCGATCGGCGACCTGGGCGGCAGCCATGAACTCGTCCCGTAATTTGGGCCCTAGCTTCATCGTGAAAACCGCCTCTTTGGGCACAGTTAACTCCCCACGGAAAATATCCTAACAAAATAAATACCAAGTCAGTATCTCTCGGCAAAAGCGACGGATATGGCTCGCGGTGATGGTCAAGACGAAACGGGATTTTCCTGTTCGAATCGGCTGAAGCTGCCATCAAGATCTGCACGTTATCCGAGACGTGCACGTAGCATTCGAGTTGGTTGTCATACCGGCGGATGCGATCCAGCGATCCGCTCGCAGAGCGCGAGCGGCGACAGCGTGCCCGCGCGCAGCTGTGGCGCCGGCATCGAAATCGGCGTCACGCTGCCGCGATCTCGCAAAGGGGGTTTTACTTGCCTGCGAGATAAGCGCGCCAGCCGCCGAAGCGGGTGATCTCCGGCGCGTTGCGGAGCCCGGCGCTCTCAACCAAAAAGCCGATGGCGAGCCCGGATTCGAGCTGAACCGTCCCAAGCCCGAGCGGCGGGGCGAGTGTCGCGAGCAATGTGCCAAGCGCAGCCTTGGGGAGCGCCCACAGTTCGCCGGCAATTGCGGCGCCGCCATCGTCGCGGAGCAGGCCGGGGCGGGCGCCGAGATCGAAAAGACGGTAGCGCGGCTTCGTCCGGGCGTCGGCAAGGAAGCGCGCGCCTAGGCGGAGGAGCCCGGAATTGCAGGCGAGCCCTGCCATGTGGGCGCCGACGCAGAAGAGGGTGACCTCCTCGGACGCGAGGGCGTCCGGCGGCGCGGACGGAGCGAGGGGCATACGGGCCATGCCGAAACTGCCGCAAAGCTGCCGGTGCAGAAGGTCTGCGATCGGCACGAGACGCGGCTCCGAGCGCGCCGGCCCAATCACTGTTACCCCGATTGGCAGCCCGTCAGCACCGATGCCGGCGGGAACCGCGATCGCGGCGAGGCCGCAGAGATTGACGAAATTTGTGAAGGTGCCGAGCCGTGCATTCGGACCAAAAGGATCGGCTTCGTCCTCGGCGAGGGTCGGGCAGAACGGCGTCGTCGGCAGCAGGAACGCATCGATTTCGGTGAAAAGTTGAACAAGATGCGCGCGCACCTCAGCGAGAAGATGGAAGGCGCGAAAGGCATCGAGCACGCTCCGCTTATATCCCTCGCGGAGGATCGCGCGCGTTGTCGGGTGGATCAAATCGGGCGCAGATTCGAGCAACGCTCGAAATGCCTCCGTACGCTCAGCGACCCACGGCCCCTCGTACAAAAGCCGCCCGATCTCGAGCAGCGGCGCGATATCCACCTCTTGTTTCGCCGGTGCCAATGCGCACGCCCTCGCATAAGCATCGGCAACCGCATCCGTGCAGAGGCCGGCGATATCCGCAACCCCAAGTCGCCAGACGGGCGGCAGCGCTGCACGCATGAGGCAAGCCTCAGGGTCGGCGGCAATGCGCGCCAGCACAAGCGCCTCGTCCACGCTTGGTGCGAAAACCGAAACGACATCGAGCGAGCGGCAGGCGGGCACAATGCAATCCGTGGGAATGATGCCTTGCGTCGGCTTGAACCCAACGATCTGGCCGAAGGCAGCAGGCACGCGGCCTGAACCCGCAGTATCGGTACCGAGGGCGAAGCGGACGATCCCCGCCGCGACCGCGACGCCCGAGCCCGACGACGAGCCGCCGGGCACGTGCGCGGGGGAGAAGACATTGCGCGGCACGCCATAGGGGCTCCGCGTGCCGACGAGGCCGGTCGCGAACTGATCGAGATTGGTCTTGCCCATGAGAATGGCGCCTGCCGCGACGAGACGGGCGACGCAGGGCGCGGTCTTTTCGGGGCGGTAGGCGTACGCTGGGCAGGAGGCGGTCGTCGGCAGGCCAGCAACGTCGATATTGTCCTTGACCGCGAAGACGGAGCCCCAGAGCGGTCGGCCGCGTGGACCCTCCGCGGCGAGCCTCGCGGCCTCCTCTCGCAGATCCGTATCGGTGCGCAGGCTGATCCAGATGCTCGGATCGTCATGACGCCGGTTCGCTCCGATCGCCGCCTCAACCGCCTCGCGCGGATTCGGCATGTCGCTTGCATTGACGCGGGCGGCGGCTCCGGAGGTCATCATGCGGGAAATCTCAGCCGAGCCTTACGCATTCCGTTTCAGCCCGGAGCGAACGGCGCTGCTCGTCATCGACATGCAACGCGACTTCCTCGAGCCGGGCGGCTTCGGCGCGGCCCTCGGCAATGATGTCGCTCTGCTCCGCAGCGCGATCGCGCCGACGCGCGCCCTGCTTGCCGCCGCGCGCAAGGCCGATCTCTTCGTGATGCATACGCGCGAGGGCCACCGCCCCGATCTCGCCGACCTGCCGCCGGCGAAACGAAGGCGCGGCAATCTCGCGCAAGGGATCGGCGATCTGGGGCCGATGGGGCGGATCCTGGTGCGCGGCGAGCCCGGCCACGAGATCATCGCCGAGCTGGCGCCTGCACCGGGCGAGCCCGTGATCGACAAGCCCGGCAAGGGCGCCTTCTTCGCGACCGACCTCGACGCGATCCTCAAGCACCGGGGCATCGAGAGCCTTCTCGTCGCGGGCGTGACGACCGAGGTCTGCGTGCACACCACGATCCGCGAAGCCAATGACCGGGGGTACGAATGCCTGGTGGTCACCGATTGCGTCGCCTCCTACCTTCCGAAGCTGCACGAGGCGGCGCTCGCGATGATCGCCGCGCAGGGGGGAATTTTCGGCTGGCTCGCCCCCTCCGAGAGCGTGATCGGAGCGCTCGGCGGCACACGCTGAACGTGCAAAGTTGGACGGATTGGACATTACAGGGCCGGGTTCGGGGTCCAAATCCGCAACTATAGGTTGTATTGCCGCATCGACTCATGCCCGGCGTCACGGCGGGCGTCATGGCCGGCCATATAGCGGCCGATCAGCGTGCGGTCCGCTTCCTCCCGCGGCGTCTCGTGCACCACCGCACCGCCCGACATGACCAGGATGCGGTCCGCGAGCTCGAGCAGCTCGTCGAGATCCTCGCTCACCATCAAGACCGCGGTGCCGCGATTGCGCGCCGCGAGGATCTGGGCGTGGATGTCCGCGACCGCCGCGAAATCGAGGCCGAAGACCGGGTTGGCGACCACGAGAACGTCCGTGGGGGACGAAAGCTCCCGCGCCAGCACCGCACGCTGCACATTGCCCCCCGAGAGCGCCGAGATCGGCGCCTCCGGACCCGCGCCGCGAACCTTGTAGCGCGCCATCAGCTCCTCGGCCTGGCGGCGGAGAACACGCTTGCGCACCCGGAGCCCGGCGCAGATCGGGTGCCGGTCGAAGCTCCGGAAGGCCATGTTCTCGGCGACGGTCATCCGCCCGACACAGGCGTTGCGCAGCGGTTCCTCGGGCAGGAGCGCCAGCTTCCGCCCCAGCATCTCCCGCCGCGTCGCGCGGTAGGCGGCGCCCTGGACGCGCACCTCGCCCTCGTGGTGGCGCTGGCCGGCCAGCACCTCGACCAGCGTGGTCTGGCCGTTGCCGGAGACGCCGGCGATGCCGACGATCTCGCCGCCGCGCACGGCAAGCGAGACCGAGCGGAGGGCGGGCGCGCCGGTGTCGTCGCGGGCGGAGACGCGGTCGAGCTCGAGCAGCGCATCGCCGGCCCCGGAAGCGGCGCGCTCGGTCGTTCCGGCGATGTCGCTCTCGCCCACCATCATCCGCGCCATCTCGTCCACCGAGAGACCGGCCACGTGCCCACCACCCACGAAGCGCCCGCGCCGCAGCACGGAGACCTCGTCGGCAAAGGACCGCACCTCGCGGAACTTGTGGGTGATGATGAGCACGGTGAGAAGCCCCGCGGCGACCATGCCCCCGAGATGGGAGAGCATCTCGTCCGCCTCCTGCGGCGTCAGCACCGAGGTTGGCTCGTCGAGGATGAGGAAGCGCGTCTCGAACCACAATTGCTTCAGGATCTCGGCCTTCTGCTTCTCCCCCGCAGCGAGCGAGGAAACCGGACGGTCGATCGGCACGCGGAACGGCATCGTCGAGAGGAAGGCCTCGAGCGCGCGCCGCTCCGCCGACCAGTCGATCCGGCCGAGACGGAACCCCTTGCCCATGGTGAGATTCTCGAGAACCGTCATCGAAGGGACGAGGGTGAAGTGCTGATAGACCATGCCGATGCCGCGCGGGCGCGCGTCGCGCGGGCTGCGGATGGTCATTTCCTCGCCATTCAGAAGGATTTTTCCGGAATCGGCGTGATAGAAGCCCATGATGCATTTGACGAGGGTGGACTTGCCCGCGCCGTTCTCGCCGAGCAGCGCATGCACCGAGCCCGCGGCGACGCGGAGCGAGACATTGTCGAGCGCCGCGAGCGCGCCGAAATGCTTGCTCATGCCCCGCACCTCGAGAGAGGGGGCGCTCACGGGAGGACCGCGAGCAAGGCTTCGGAGGACGCGACCGCGCCGAAGACGCCGCCCTGCATCTTGATCATGCGGATCGCGTGCTCGTGGTTCGCGCGGTCGGTCGCCGCGCAGCAATCCTCCAGCAGCAGGCACTCGAAGCCGCGATCGTTCGCCTCCCGCATCGTCGTGTGCACGCAGACATCCGTGGTGATGCCGGCCAGCACGAGGTTGCGGATGCCGCGCACGCGCAGCATCAGCTCGAGGTCGGTGGCGCAGAAGCTGCCCTTGCCCGGCTTGTCGATCACCGGCTCGCCCGGCGCCGGGGCGAGCTCGGGAATGATCTCCCAGCCCGGCTCGCCGCGCACCAGGATCCGCCCGCATGGCCCGGGATCGCCGATGCCGGCGCCGATGCGGCGCGAGCGCCAGCGCTTGTTCGCGGGAAGATCGGCGAGATCGGGGCGATGGCCCTCACGGGTGTGGAAGATGGTGAAGCCTGCTCCGCGCATCGCCGCGAGCACGCTTGCGATCGGCGCGATCGGGGCGCGGGTCAGGCCGATGTCGTAGCCCATCTTGTCGACATAGCCGCCCGGCCCGCAGAAATCGGTCTGCATGTCGATGACGATGAGCGCGGTGTTGGCCGGCCTGAGATCGCCGTCGAACGGCCAGGGATAGGGATCGGAACCGAGCGTCGTCATTTGGTGATCGAGAGCTCGCCCGGCGCGCCCGCAAGCGTGCGGTGGGGCGCGCAGGTGATGATCATGATGAGAAGGGTGAGGATGTAGGGCGCCGCGTTGAAGAGATAATAGCCTTCGGTGATGCCGACCGATTGCAGAGCCGGGCCGAGCGCGCCGGCGCCGCCGAAGAGGAGAGAGGCGAAGAGACAGGTCCACGGGTTCCAGCGGGCGAAGATCACCAATGCCACGGCCGTGATCCCCTGCCCCGAGGAAAGACCTTCGTTCCAGCTGCCGGGATAATAGAGCGAGAGGAAGCTGCCGCCGATGCCCGCCATGAAGCCGCCGAAGGCGGTGGCGAGGAGGCGGACGCGATCGACGTCGTAGCCCATCGCGCGGGCGGCCTCGGCATTGTCGCCCACCATGCGGATCATCAGGCCGAGGCCGGTATTGGCGAGCATCCATTTGAGCGCGGGCGCGGCGAGAAGACCGATGAAGAAGAGCGCGTTGATCGAGAGCGCGGCGCGGACCTGGGGGATCGCGCTCCAGCCGCCGAGCGCGATCGCGGGCAGGTTGGGCGCCTTCGGAGCGACGAAGGGCTTGCCGAGATAGAAGGCGAGCCCGGTGCCGAGCAGCATGAGCGCGATGCCGACCGCGATATCGTTCACCTTGGGCAGCGCGCAGACCGAGGCGTGCAGCATGCCGAGCGCGGCGCCGACGAGGCCCGCGGCGAACACGCCGAGCCAGGGCGAGCCGGTGAGATAGCTCGTCGCATAGCCGCTCATCGCGCCCATCACCAGCACGCCTTCGAGGCCGAGATTGATGCGGCCGGATTTCTCCGTCACCACCTCGCCGAGGCTCACGAAGAGGAACGGGGTGGAAACGCGGATCGCGCCGGCGAAGATCGCAAGCGGCACGCCCCACCAGCCGAGCGCCACGGCGGTCTGCATCATTCCCCCGCCGGCACGGTGTCGAGCCGCGGGCGAACGAGGCGCGGCAGGCTGATCCGGCCCTGCAAGGCTTCGGAGGCGAGCAGCGTCATGAAAAGAACGCCGCGCAGCACGAGCATCGTGGCATCGGGCAGATTGAGCCGCTGCTGCAGCAATCCGTCCGCGGCATCGAGCCCGCCGAGCAGGAGCGAGACCGGGATCAGCGCGAGCGGGTTCTGCCGGGCGAGGAAGGCGGCGAGGATTCCGGTATAGCCGGCGCCGGTCGCGAGATCGGAGCTGGCCGCGCCCTGCACCGCCGCGACCTCCACCATGCCGCCGAGCCCGGCGGCGGCGCCGCCGAGGAAGCAGAAGCCGATGACGAGCTCGCCGACCGGCAGCCCGGCGACGCGGCCCGCCCGCGCATTGCCGCCGACGATGCGCGCGGCGAAGCCGAAGCGGGTGTGGAAGACGACGAACCAGGCGGCGATGCAGGCGGCGATGCCGAAGAGCAGCCCGACATGGACCGAGGTGCCGGGAATGTTGCCGAGCATCACCGCATCGGGAAGCGTGCGCGTGGAGGGGCGATTGAGGCTCGCCGGGTCGCGCATCGGCCCTTCGACGAGCTGGTTCATCACGGCGATCGCGATATAGGCGAGGAGCAGGGAGGAAATCGTCTCGTTGACGCCGCGGAACTGGCGCAGCGCGCCGCAGAAGGCGATCAGCGCGCCGCCGGCTGCGATGCCGGCAAGCGCCATGACGAGCTGAACGAGGAGCCAGTTCACGCCGAGGGCGGCGAGCGGCAGGCCGGCGGCGACGGCGGCGAGGCCGCCCAGCACGAAGGCGCCCTCGGCACCGATGACGACGAGGCCGATCTGCGCGGGCAGCGCCATGCAAAGGCCGGTGAGCAGGAGCGGGGCCGCCCGAACGAGCGTGTTCTGCCAGGAGAACCACGAGCCCCAGGCGCCGATCCAGATGGCGTTGTAGGCGGCGAGCGGATCGGCGCCGGCGGCGAGGAGGAAGAGCGCGAAGATGACGACGGTGACAAGGATCGCCGCGAGCGGCGCAAGCGCCGCGTTGATTGCGCGATGGAGGGCCGCTTCCACGGCCTAGAGGGTGTTATGCATTTTGATGAAGTATCGGAAGGACCAAGCCTTCTTTTTCTGAAGAAAAAGAAGCAAAAAGACTTTTCCCCGTTTTCCGGACCCGGCGCCGGCTTGGGACTCCGAACGAGAGGGTAAAAGTTCTTTGGTTCTTTCT
>JASHRV010000199.1 GCA_030037175.1 Acetobacteraceae bacterium | reverse complement strand
CGCATGGCCGATTTCGTCAGCAAGCGAAATCGTGTCCGCCAGCGACAGCTCGGACGACGCAACTTGGCGGAATCGCACAGCCCTCATTTCACCGACTGATCCGAGCTCCGGCACAGCCTGCAGCAAATCTTCGGCTGTGAGGCCAGGCTGTGCGGCGCCGCCATCGCCGCGGACGGAGGCGATGGTCCCGCCCGTAGAGAAAACTGCAATTCGTGGGCGGAGAGAATTCATGCACGCTCTCCGCAATCGTGGTCCACGCACCTCACCCGAAGTCCGCCGCGCCCGCCTGCACGCTGGAATGCCTCGAGCGAGCGGGCGATACGCGCGGGGTCCGTGCCGCGTGTGATGAAGACCAGATAGGGTTTGCGGCTCCCTTGCGGCCATATGGAGAGATGCTCGGGCGGATGCACGATGTGCTGTGCCGTGTTCAGAACGAGCGGACCGGCCTCGCCGATGTCGAGCATTCCCTTGATGCGCAGTATATCTGGTCCCCGCGCCTCGAGCAGCATACTCAACCAGACCGAGAAAGCCGGCCAGTCCAGCGTATCGCTGAAGCCAAGCGTAGCTGTCTGCACTTCCTGGTGCGGTATCGGCGGCAATTGATCGATCGCGAGCGGTTGCACGTTTTCCCCCTCAACCGTCAATTCAAGCGCATCGCAAGCATCACCAAGACAGGAAACCAGGATGCGTGCCGTCGGATTGAACTGCCGTACACTTACACGCAATCCAGAAACGTCCTCGTCTGAAACAAGGTCAGATTTGGTGATCACAACGCAATCGGCAGCGATGATCTGCTTATGAATCTCCGGCTGTTGAGCGATTTGTGCGACCGCGTTCACGGCGTCGAGCGTCACCACCACCGAGGTGGCGGTGAAGTGGTGTTTCAAAATTGGATCCGTCGTGAGGGTGAACAGCACCGGCACAGGGTCCGCGAGCCCGCTGGTTTCGATCACCACCTGTCGCACGGCAGGCAGCTTTCCGCTCTGTTCCAGATCCAGCACTTCGCGGAGCGTGCGGACCAAATCGTCAAGGCGGACGCAGCAGACGCAGCCACCCCGCAGCAAGATCGGTTGCTCTTTGACCGCACGGATCAGGTGATGGTCAAGTCCGACAGTTCCCCACTCGTTGATGATCACGACGATATCATCGCCTGGATAGCGGCGCAGATATTCGCGCAGCAATGTGGTCTTGCCGCTGCCGAGAAAGCCGCTCAGGACAGTAACCAGGCGGCGACCTCTCGCGCCCATCCTTATTTCCCCGCTGTTTCCAGTAGCCGGTCGAGCAATCGGTCGTCCAGTGGATCGAGCGTCGCACCAGCCATGCGACTCGCAGCCGGCCAAAGCTCGGCCAAGCTCGTGAGAACCCGCTGGTTCCCCTTGCGATCGCCGAGCAGGTAGTTGGTCGCGCTCCAATCATCGACGACCTCCAAGCCGTAATGGCCGAGTACCACACTGCATAGCCGGATACGGGCACGCCGGCTCCGCCGCCGTGCCGTCTCACCGGCTCCCCGGGTGATCCATTCCGGATTGAGCTGCCGCTCAGACCAGTGGATTTCGTTCACCATTTGCGCGCACAGCACGCACATATTCTAGCCTCGGGACGGAGTCGCTTCCCTTCCTAATGGCAGGACAGAAAGGGAAGCATTCATTGAGAGATCAGAGAGCCGGGAATGGGTAGCGACGACGAAAGTCTTCGGAGATCTCCTCCATTGTCAACCAGCGCACGCCGTCATGGGCATTGATATGCCCGATCAGCCGCTCGAGCATGAGAAGTACTTGCGGCCGTCCACTCACATCCGGGTGGATGGTGATCGGAAACACCCCGTAGTCCATCTCGCGATAGACCCAATCGAATTCGTCCCGCCACATCTCTTCGAGATGGCGCGGATTGACGAAGCCATGGCTGTTGGGTGATTTCTTGATGAACATCATCGGCGGCAGATCATCGACGTACCAGTTGGCGCCAATCTCCACCAGATTAACCTCCCGGCCGTGCTCCAGTGGACGCATCCAGTCGGCGGCGTTCTTCGAGTAGTCGATCTTGGTCCATGCATCGCCGACCCTCGCGTAGAACGGTAGGAAGTCCCGGTAGGCTTGGCTATGATCGTAGCGGAAGCCGTTTTGGAGCAGCAATTCGGCGGTGGCGGCGGACATTTCCCACCAGGGTGCCACGTAGCCGCGCGGCTTCTTGCCAGAGAACTGTTCGATCAACTCGATCGATTTCTTGAGGACGTCCTCCTCTTGCCGACGTGTCATGGCAACCGGGTTTTCGTGCGAATAGCCGTGCGCGCCGATTTCATGTCCGGCCGCGGCAATCATTTTAGTCTGCTCGGGGAACGTCTCGATCGAGTGGCCAGGAATGAACCAGCTAGCCTTGATCTTGAACTTGTCAAACAGCCTGAGCAGTCGCGGCGTACCCACTTCACCCGCGAACACGCCCCGCTGAATGTCGGACGGTGAGTCCTCGCCGCCGTAGGAACCGAGCCATCCGGCAACCGCGTCGATGTCCACACCAAACGAGCAAAGGATCTCTTTCGACATTTTGGTACTTCCCCCAGAAATTCGCCTAGAAAGCGGTAGTCCGACCTACTTCGGCGCCGGAATCGGCGTAACCCGATTCGGCTGAAGCCAATCGCTTGGTGCCTTGCACTCCTCGCAGTTCACTCCCGGAAGATTGTCGGAATACTGCACCGGCGGCAGCTTCTGGATGGTTGCGCCCGGCACTGGTGTGCCGTTCTCGACAGCCGTCAGATTCAGCTCCGGCAGCAACTCGCCGTTGAGCGCGGTGTCGATGAACAGCGGTGGGACCTTGCCCGGCGGGAAAACATTGCAGCCGTTCACGAACGACAGGCCCGTGCAAAGCTTGACTTTGTCGTAGGGCACCCAAGGCAGCGGATAGGCGATGTTGTGCTCGGTCGGCTTCAGCTCCCCGGTCAGGATCTCCATCATCACCTTGAACGCATACGGCCCGTCAGCTGGTCCAAAGCTCGCCGACAGTCCCTTGAGCCCCTTTTCCTGCAGGGCCGGGTCGCCGATAGCCAAGCGATAGCCGTTGTTCGACTGGCCGGCAATCACTACCAACCGGCTCGGTCGATGCTGCATCACGGCCTGGAACGACCCCCAGGTGCCATCGACCGTCCAGATCGCATCTATGTTCGGGTGCGCTGCAAGAATTCTCGAAATCCCTTCCTGCGAGAGCGCATCGTTCCAGTTGCCGTAGAACTGCGCCACGATCCTGATGCCCGGATATTTGTGAAATACATCCAGCGCCTGTCGGTCCATCAGGTTCGTCAGTGCAGTACCGGCAACCCCGTGATTAATCACCAACTCACCTTTGCCGCCCATCTGGTTGACCATCCACTGCGCTGAATTCGCGCCGTAGCGACCTCCTAGGCTATTCACGTTGTATGCGCACGGCGCGGTGACACTGCTGTCGTACGCAACCATCAGCACGTGTCGACGACAACCCTGTTCGATCACCCGATTCAGTCCTGTGCCCGACACCGGGTAGAACAAAATTGCGTTGGCTCCGGCCGCGATCATACTTTGCAGGTCGGAAATCTGGTGTTGCACGTCGGTGCCGGAGATCACCGTCTTGAACGTGACCTCCTTGTCGTAAGGCGGCGTCTCGGCCAGCGCCTTGATGCCATTGGCGGCTTCGGTCTGCCAGACATTGCCGCTGTAACTGAGATCAAGGAACACCTTGTAGGGTGCAGCCTCGGCAGGCACCGACAGCGCCATTGCGGCCGCAGCCCCCAGGCTGGCCGCACCGAATATCAGCCTCTGCAGCAGTCTTTTGAAGCCACGTTTCTTCACAGCTGTCTCCCCTTCTCTGTCGCGTCAATTACCGCCGAAACCAGTTCCAACGTTCGCCCTGTGCAAGCAGGGCTCCGACGATGATGGCACCCTCAATGATGTCGCGTAGACCCTGCGACAAGCTGAGCACCGTGATGATCGTCTCCAATGCGCTCAGGAACAGAGCACCGGCAAAAGTACCGAGATAGATACCTCGCCCGCCCATTACCGAGGCGCCACCAATCACCACCGCTGCGATCGTCGGCAACAGAAGCGGGCCGCCCATATCGAGTGTTGCCGCAGAGGAATAGCCAGCCAGGAACAGCCCCGCGATCGCCGCACACAGGCCACTCAGCGTGTAGGCGAGCACCGTGAGGCCGCCGATCGGTAGCCCGAGCACGCGCGCCGCACCAGGGCTGCTGCCGATCGCGTAAAGCTTCCGACCGACCGAGGTGCCATTCTGGAAGACGGTTGCGGCGATCACGAAGGCAATGATCAAGAATATCGGGATCGGCACACCGAACCAATGACCGTTCATCAGACGTTCCAGCGCCGGCGCCACCGGCTCCTGTGCCAGGCCCGAGGTGAAGCCGAGGCCGGCGCCGTAGAAGGTTATGCCGGAGGCAAGGGTCATGATGAATGGCGGCACCTTGGCGAGCGCGATGCCAACGCCGTTGACAACGCCTATAGCAGCGCCGACCGCGAGCGTTACTGGCACCGCCCACGGCAGCGTTGCGTCGCGGCCGTCAGTAAGCACCGAAATCATCATTGCGGCGATGCCGATGACCACCCCGATTGAGAGATCGATGCCACCCAGCAGTATCGTCAGACCTTGGCCGAACGAGGCCACCACAAGGAAGATCGAGGTCCCAAGGACGGCGGCGAGTTCCTGAGTGAAGCCCGCGCCCGGGTTCATTAACTTGCTGGCAGCGATCAGAACGATCGCACAGACTAGAACCATGAGCCCAGGCACCAGCTCCGGGTTGATCCGGCGGTGGATCGGCGGCGTCGACTGCCCCTCGGACGAGGGTTCTGTGGTAGCGGCTGTTACACGGGGCGCCATTCACGCCACGCTTCGTCGCAGCCGCGGCATTACCCTTGGCAGGGTGCCAATCAAGATTGCGACCAACATGATGAGGCCGCTGAATACGTCCGTGTAGAATGAGGCCGCGCCGAGCGCGAACAGCATCTTCTGCATCACGGTGAGGATGCCGGCGCCAATCACGCTGCCGAACACACCGCCGCGTCCACCCATGAGCGAGGTGCCGCCGATTGCCACTGAGGCATACATAAATAGCAGAAAGCCATCACTCGCACGCGGATCGCCGCTCCCTGTCTGCGCGCTGAGCATATAGCCGGCTAAGCCGTATGCCATACCAGCCAGCACGAAGGCGAGGAGCTTCGTCCGGCGCACGGCCAATCCCGACAGGCGCGCCGCAGTCTCGTCGGTGCCGACGGCATAGAGCGCAATGCCGAGGCGAGTGACCGCGAGGAGAAACCATAGCAACAACACACCCAGAATGATCAGCGCCGCCACCGGCAGGCCTAATAGGTCGCCGGTCAGACCATTCGCGATGGAATCTGCCACCTGACCACCGGGTGCTGCTAAAATTAACAATGCGACACCCTCACAGGCGATCATCGTCCCGATGGTGACCGCGAGCGACTGCATTCGCAGCACGCCGACCAGCCATCCGTTCAGCAGCCCGACCGCAGCGCCGATTGCTAGAACCCCGAACAACGAAACCAACCAGCCAGCCGGCCCCGCGCTCGTCGTCGCGACCACCACATTCGCAATCGCGATAACGCCAATGCCGGAAAGGTCGAATTCTGCGGTCAATACCGTGAGCGTAAGACCGGCCGCCGCGACCGCAAGCACCACAGTGTCGTTCAACAGGTTCGTGATGCCGAACTGCGAGAGCACTCCTGACTCATTCGCGGCGTAGACGAGATACATCAGAACGTAGAGCAATACGGCAACGGCAGCGCCAGCCGAAATCTGGAGGCGCCGCAAACGTTCTGCGATCCTCACGCCTTCACCAAAGTGGTTCTTGTGGCACCTGGGTCGTGACCTGCGGCAAGCGACAATATCTGCTCCTGCGTCAGAGCCGCCCTATGCACATCACCGACGACGCGGTTGCGATAGAGCACGAGGCAACGATCGCACAGATGCACGAGCTCATCGAGTTCGGTGGAGTAAAATAGGATCGCCCCACCCCCCTCCACAAAGTCCCGCATCACCCGGTAAATGCTCTGTTTGGCGCCAACGTCGACACCGCGGGTGGGATCGAACAACAATAGGCAACGCGCTCCAGCCATCAGCGCGCGCCCCAGCACCGCCTTTTGCTGGTTGCCGCCCGAGAGGGCAGTGACGCCGAGAGGCAGGTATTGTTCGGGCAAATCGACTTCCGCCGTGACGCGCCTCACCAGCATCCGTTCGCGCCGCCGACTGAGCAGATACCCCGGGCTGGCACGCTCGATCGCCGGTAAGGAGATATTGGCGATGGTCGTCAAGTCCTTGAATATTCCTTCGCTCTTGCGTTCCTCCGGCACCAAGATGATGCCGGCCGCCCGTGCTGCACGGGGCGAGCGCAGCGCGCGCTGCGTGCCGCTCACCTCAATGCGCCCACTACGCAGTGGCTGCAGCCCAACCAGAGACTTGAACAACCGCGATTGGCCATGCCCTTCGAGGCCAGCCACACCGAGAATCTCACCCGGCTGAAGGGAAAAGCTGATGTCGTCCACACCCTCGCCAATGAGGTTGGCCGCACGCATCGCCGGCGGCACCTCCATCCGCACCGAAGAGGGCGTAGCGAGGAATCGTTCTACCGCCGATCGTCCGGCCATGTTTCGAAAAATCTCGTCGTCGCTCATGTCCGCTACCGCGCGGTCGAGCACCTTGCTTCCATTGCGCAGAATAATGCAGCGCGAGCAAAGCCGGCGGATCTCGTCAAGCTTGTGGCTGATATAAAGCACCGAAGTACCCTCTGCCAGAACCCGGGCAATCAGAGCGAACAGCCAGTCGCGATCGGAGAGCGCCGCCGTCGGCTCATCCAGCAAAAGAAGGCGCGGCCGGCGGAACATGGCGCGCACGATCTCGAGGCGCTGGCGCTGGCCGAGCGGCAGGTCAGCGACCGGTGCCGCCGGATCGATCTCCGTGATTCCGTATTCGGCGAGCAGGGTCTTGGCTTCTCGCTCGAGTCGGCGGCGCGCCACCAAGACAGCGAAACGGACGGCAGGGCGCGGCAAAAAGAGGTTCAGTGCCACCGACATCGTCGGCACGAGGCTCAATTCCTGGAAAGCGGTCGCCACCCCTTGCCGGCGCGCCTCGTTAATGTCGCGGGGTCGGTAAGGTGCGCCAGCTAGTCGGATTTCCCCCGAGTCAGGCGGGACCACGCCACTGAGCACCTTAACTAAGGTCGACTTGCCGGCTCCATTTTCACCCAGCAATCCGCAAACTTCGCCAACATTGAGCGAAAAGGACACGTCGTTCAGGGCGACTGTTGCGCCATAGCGCCTGCTGATAGCACGGGCTTCGAGGACAGCGGGCATTTCGATCACTGCAGACAGAGGCGCCCGCGTTGTTGGCGGATCCTTGGTCGCCCGTCATGTCGTTCTCGCATTCGCCGTCTCCGTCCGCAGCACTGCTCACAGGGCCCTGGTCCGACCAACGGTAGGGTCAGCCTGGGCCCGTGGTCAATAGCAAGGGTTCGACGCTCACGCGAACGCGCGGTCCAGGCGTTTCTGTTGCTCAGCGGTGAACTTGCGCGTTTCGGGCAAGCGCCTCTCGATTTCCGCTTGCTCGCGATCGAGCCTCGTGAGGATAGCCCGCATATCAGGTTCTGGCGCCGTCACTGCGCCGCTTCCCCGTCCCGCCGCTCCGTGCGCTGCAATCCATCGACTGCCGCGAGTATCTTGCCCCAGATCGCATGCCCGAGGATGCCGTGTTCGCCGAGCACGTCGAGTTGGCGCCGCCGGCCCCGGTCGACTGCAAAGGGCCCGTATTGGTCGAGCCGCACCTTCGCCGCGCGCGATATTTCGATCTCGTCCATGGCCGCGGAGATACTTCGATGTACACGGCATCGATCTCGGGGCGGTGGCGGGCGCCAGGCCTCTCCAGCTCTTCCCGGACGCTAGCGAGCGCTTCATGCGGCCAGGTGAAGCTACCGGCCACGAAGACATCGCTCCATTCCCGGCCATCTAAAGACACCAGTGGGCCTCTCGAGGCAATCAGCGTCCAAATGCGCCAGCTCCCGAGCTTATCCTCGATGCTCTGCACCAGGCGGCCCGAGATCACCCCATCTAAGAGGACATCGTATTCCTGCCTCCCGGTGTCGCGGCCATATTCATAGTGCACGCCGACCACCCGGCCGCTTTGCACTATGTTGGTTGTCTCAAGAATCGCGGGTCGAAGATCAACGGACGGACGATCGAGGTGGCGCACGATAAGCAGCCATTGCGATTGCAGCCTCTCCACCATCTGGGACGCCTCCGCCTCGCCCCGCTCGGCTTCATAAAACTCCCACCATTCCTCGGCGATCCGGGAGCGGGCAATGTCGTGTGCCGCCTCGGCGCTTTCTGCCTCGGTGTCGAACGGGCTCAGAGGCGGGAGCCGGGGCCGAGGAAAGGGACTCTCGCGCCGGATGCAGGGTGATGTGGAAAATGGCCAATTCTTAGCTCCGGCTCCCAAGATAGCCAGCACCTGCGGCCGCTACGCCCTCGATCCACCCACCGACATGCTCGGCAGCGTCGCCTTCGGGCAGATAGGCAACGCTATTCTTCCGCCCATGCCCTGCTGGCTATCAGGCGAGATTCGTGGGGCTCATGCGATGCCTTATCAGGCCGCCCTCTCGCGGCTAGGCTCCGCGGACTGCTCCAGCTCTTCTCAGATGTCGTCCGTGGCCCTCTCGGGCCACGCAAAGTTCAAGTCACCCTCGAAGAACACCTCCGTAACCAGCGCCACCCGAGTAGCGAGGCTGTAAGTCCCGTCGCCTTAGCTAAGGCCCCACTTTCGCATCTGGCTTTACGCAATTGCATCGGTTTTCTGGCGGACTTTGTTGAGTTGAGGTTCCGGCCAGGCTCTCAAGGTGTTCGACGGCGATGGCGGAAGCGTAGCTCGAGCTTGGAAACGAATCAAGAACAATTGCTACCCAAGGCGCCCCTTCCCTCGCGTGCTCCGTGGATCTTGCCAAGCCACAACGTCACGCCCCTGCCCGGACCTGCGCCCACCATCCACGTGAAGCAGCTCTGCGACTGTTAGTTACGAGACAACTTAGGGAATTTTCGTCTATGGTTGTACAGGTCTGAGAGGACGCCTATCGCTTACAGTCTGCCGCCCCGTCGTTGGGTGCCTCCCGACGGGGCGGTTCTCTGCCGCATCAGCTCTGTCTTGAGGCCGAGAGGGGAAAATCATCCTTTTTTATCAAAGTGTTCCGGAGCACCATTTTTACGTGACTGCCATCACCGCATCCTCGTAGCGTTACCAAGCCCTAGTGGGGCAATCCAGATCCAACCTCGCCGCCCCCTCCCGCCGGGTCCTCAGGGACGGGGCGGCCGCCTTCCTTTGCTGTCCCGGGCGCGTCAGCGATTATCACGTGACCGTGAGCGACAACCGTGCATAGGATACCGCTCCCCTGGGACCTCCCTAAGGGGAACCGTTGATGCCGAAAGTCCCACCCTAGCCGCCCCGCCCTCCGTTCTCACAAGCGGGGCGGTTCTTTTTCGCTCTAATTCGATTAGTTGCCGTGCGGCCGGGCCGCTAGCGCCCTGCTGCGCGGGGTTGGCTCTAGGCGCCAGTAGCAATGCAATGAGCCTTCAAGCAGGCGGACGGGCTCGTATATGGGATGAGCGATTGCACCCACCACCCCCTCAATTGTCAACCGGCTTGCAAAGTTGACCCCTGATCGGCGTGCAATTTTGACCCCCTTGAGCGGAGCGGTTTTGCGGTAGTGGTGGGGTTGTCGAAGGTTGCTGGCGTTAGGGAGGCGAGAGCGCCGGCCGCCTGGTCGTTGTCGCGGTTTTTGAATCGCCAGCTGTCGTTGCCGGTCTCGACGATATCGCAATGATGGGT
>JASHRV010000198.1 GCA_030037175.1 Acetobacteraceae bacterium | reverse complement strand
GGGTGCGGCCCGGGAGCGCGGCGGGGAGCGTGGCGGTGAGCGCGGCGCGGGTGGCGGGATCGTCGATCTCGAGCGGGGCCTCGGGCCAGAGGCGTGCGAGGCGGAGGATCGGGTCGGGGCCGCGGCGGAGCAGGGCGGGCGGGCCGGGGGTGGGGGGGATGGGTTCGTCGAGGCGGGCGGAAAGGCGCGGGCCCTTGCCGCCCTGCGTGGCGCGGGTGATGCGGACGGTGAGGTATGTGCCCTCGGCGAGGCCGGAGGCGCCTTCGGTGTCCGGCAGGAAGCCGTCCGGGCCGTTGCCGAGGGCTATGAAGGCGCCGCCGAGGGCGGGGGCCTTGCGGGTGAGGCGGCCGCGATGGAGATCGCCGATGGAGTCGGGCGCGGCGGGGCGGAAGAGGGCGAAGTCGGCGAGGCGGCCGGCGGCGTCGAGGGCGGCGGCGCGGATTTCGCCCGGGCTTGCCGAGACGATGATCCGCGCGCTCACGGGATGCGCCAGCCGAAGCCCCGGAGGAGCTGCGCGGTTTCGAAGAGGGGCAGGCCGACGACGTTGGAGTGGCTGCCGGAGATGTGGCGGATGAAGGCGGCGGCTTTGCCCTGGATCGCGTAGGCGCCGGCCTTGCCCTGCCATTCGTTGGTGGCGAGGTAGGAGTCGAGCTGGGCCCGGTCGAGGCGGGCGAAGGCGACGGTGGTTTCGCAGATGCGCGCGGCGGTCCGGCCGTCCGGGGCGGCGAGGATGACGGCGGTGATGACGCGGTGGCGGCGGCCGGAGAGGAGGGTGAGGGCGCGGCGGGCTTCGTCCGGGTCGGCGGTCTTGCCGATGATGCGGGTGCCGGCGGCGACGATGGTGTCGGCCGCGAGGAGGAAGGAGGGGGTGGGCGTGGGGAGCGGGGCGGCGGCCTTGGCGCGGGCGAGGCGGAGCGCCAGCGCCCGGGGCGGTTCGCCTTTGCGGGGGGTTTCGTCGATCTCCGGGGCGATCACCGCGTCCGGGACGATGCCGATCTGCGCCAGGAGGGCCAGGCGCCGCGGGCTGGCCGAGGCCAGGACCAGCCGCCGGCTCACGTGATCATTTGAAGCGGAAGGTGATGCGCCCTTTGCTCAGATCGTAGGGGGTCATCTCGACATTCACGCGGTCCCCGGCCAGGACGCGGATGCGGTTCTTGCGCATCTTGCCGCTGGTATGGGCGAGAATCACATGCTCGTTGTCGAGCTTCACCCGGAACATGGCATTCGGCAGCAACTCGGTGACCGTGCCGCTGAACTCGATCATGTCCTCCTTCGACATCAATGCTCCGTTGCTGGGCGCCGTTGCCGGGCCGTGCCTGGGCGGCCGCAAATCGGTGCGGAACATGAGCGTGGCCCCCGGCGAGGTCAAGCGAGACGCAGGGAAACGCTCCGCGCATGGGCCGAGAGGCCTTCGGCCTCGGCAAGGGTGACGGCGGCGGGGCCGATGCGGGCGAGGGCGGCGTGGTCGGCCGCGACGAAGCTGGTGCGCTTGAGGAAATCGAGCACCGAGAGGCCGGAGGAGAAGCGGGCGGTGCGGCTGGTGGGCAGGACGTGGTTGGGGCCGGCGACGTAATCGCCGAGGGCCTCGGGCGTGAAGCGGCCGAGGAAGACCGCGCCGGCATGGCGGATGCGGGCGAAGACGCGCTCGGGCTCGGGCAGCATGAGCTCGACATGCTCGGGGGCGAGGCGGTTGACGAGGGCGGCGGCCTCCTCCCAGTCCCGGACGACGATGACCGCGCCGTGGGTCTGCCAGGAGGCGCCGGCGATATTGGCGCGGGGGAGGGTTTCCAGGGCCTCGGCGACGGAGTTTTCGACGGCGTCGGCGAACGGGGAGGAATCGGTGATGAGGATGGCCTGGGCGGCCTCGTCGTGCTCGGCCTGGGCGAGGAGGTCGATGGCGACGAGGCGGGGATCGTTGGCGGGGTCGGCGAGGATGACGACCTCCGAGGGGCCGGCGATGGAATCGATGCCGACGCGGCCGAAGACCTGGCGCTTGGCCTCCGCGACATAGGCGTTGCCGGGGCCGACGATGCGATCGACCGGGGCGATGGCCTCGGTGCCGTAGGCGAGCGCGGCGATGGCCTGGGCGCCGCCGACGCGGAAGACCTCGGTGGCGCCGGCGAAGCGGGCGGCGGCGGCGACGAGGGGCGGGATCCGCCCGCCGGGGCAGGGCACGCACATGACGATGCGGGAAACGCCGGCGACGCGGGCCGGGATCGCGTTCATCAGGACGGTGGAGGGATAGGCGGCCTTGCCGCCGGGGACGTAGATGCCGACGGCGTCGAGCGGGCGCCAGCGGAGCCCCATGCGCACGCCGGCCTCGTCCGTGAACGCGAGGTCGGGCGGGAGCTGGCGGCGGTGGAAGGCCTCGATGCGCGAGGCGGCGAGGCGGAGCGCGGCGTTCTCCGATTCGGGGACCTCGGCGGCGGCGGCGAGGAGGTCGGGCGGGGAAATGCGGAGCTCGGAGGGGGCGAGGGAGACCTGCTCGAAGCGGAGGGTGAGTGCGGCGAGGGCGGCGTCGCCCTCGGCGCGGACGGAGGCGATGATGGCGGCGACGGCGGCTTCGACGGAGAGGGCCTCGCCCCGGGAGGCTTCGAGCAGGGCGGCGAAGGCGGCCTCGAAGCCCGGCTCGGCGGTGGCGAGGCGCTCAGCCATGCGGGGTGCTGCCCTCCAGGGCGGCGCGGAAGCGCGCGATCAGGGAGAAGAGGAATTCGTCGCCGGTCTTGAGCGCGCTGCGATTGACGATGAGGCGGCTGCTGATGGGCGCGATCACCTCCGTGACGACGAGGCCGTTGGCGGCGAGGGTGGCGCCGGTCTGGACGAGATCGACGATGCGCGAGGCGACGCCGAGGCCGGGGGCGAGCTCGACCGAGCCGTTGAGCATGACCACGTCCGCCTGGATGCCGCGGGCGGCGAAGTGGCGGCGGGCGGTGTTGGGGTATTTGGTGCCGACGCGCACGCGGGAGAGGCGGCGGAGATCCTCCGCGGCGGCTTCGTCCCTGGGCTCGGCCACGACCATGCGGCAGCGCCCGATGCCGAGATCGAGCGGGGCGTAGATCTCGGAATAGTCGAACTCCATCAGCACGTCCGCGCCGCAGATGCCGAGTGCGGCGGCGCCGAGGGCGACGAAGGTCGCGACATCGAAGGGGCGGACGCGGACGACGTCGAGGCGCGGGTCGTCGGTGGGGAAGCGCAGCCGGCGGCTTTCCTCGTCGGCGTAGTCCGGGGCGGGAACGATGCCGGCATGGGCGAGGAGGGGCGCGCATTCGTCGAGGATGCGGCCCTTGGGCAGGGCGAGGATGAGCGGTGCCGCCGGCGCGCCGGCGGGCGGATCGCCCGGGCGGATGGATGAAGCGACGGCGGTCATGACCTCTCCAGCTGCGGCCGCGGCGGCCTGTAGCATCGGCGGGGTTGGGGAGGAAGAGGTTGCGGCGCTCTCAGCCCGGGATGCGCTCGATGTCGGCGCCGCAGGCGGCGAGCTTCTGCTCGATCCGGTCATAGCCGCGGTCGAGATGATAGACGCGGTTGACGGTGGTTTCGCCGTGCGCGGCAAGCCCGGCGACGATGAGCGAGACCGAGGCGCGCAGATCGCTCGCCATCACCGGCGCGCCGGACAGCTCGGGCACGCCGCGCACGATCGCCGAGGAGCCGTGGACATTGATGCGCGCACCCATGCGGTTGAGCTCGGGCACGTGCATGAAACGGTTCTCGAAGATCGTCTCGGTGATCATCGAGGCGCCCTCGGCGACCGCCATGACGGCCATGAACTGGGCCTGGAGGTCGGTCGGGAAGCCGGGATAGGGCTCGGTCATCACGTCCGCGCCGGCGAGCGCGTTGCGGCGGGCGACGCGCATGCCCTCCGGCGTTTCGCTGACATCGACGCCGGAGCAGCCGAGCGTGCGCACGACCGCGCCGAGATGGTCGGGGCGGGCGTTGCGGAGCACGATCTCGCCCCCGGTGACGGCGGCGGCGCAGGCATAGGTGCCGGCCTCGATCCGGTCCGGCATGATGCTGTGCTCGGCGCCGGAGAGGCGGGCCACGCCCTCGATGGTGAGATGGCCGGTGCCGATGCCGCCGATGCGGGCGCCCATGGCGTTGAGGCAGCGGGCGAGATCCTCGATCTCGGGCTCGCGAGCGGCGTTGGAGAGCTCCGTCACGCCGTCCGCGAGGGAGGCGGCCATGAGGAGGTTTTCCGTGGCGCCGACCGAGACGGAGGGGAAGACGATGCTGGCGCCGCGGAGGCGGCCGGCGACGCGGGCGGCGATGTAGCCGCCTTCGAGGCGGATCTCCGCGCCCATCTGCTCGAGGCCCTTGAGGTGGAGATCGACCGGGCGGGTGCCGATGGCGCAGCCGCCGGGGAGCGAGACGCGGGCCTCGCCGGCGCGGGCGAGGAGCGGGCCGAGCACGAGGATGGAGGCGCGCATCTTGCGCATGATGTCGTAGGGGGCTTCGGTGTTGCGGATGAGACCGCCGATCGCGAGGCGGCGGCGCTCGGGATCGAGGGGCGCGACTTCGAGGCCGTGCTGGGCGAGGAGCGTCGTCATCGTGCGGATGTCCTCGAGGCGCGGCACGTTGGCGAGGATGAGCCTCTCCTCCGTGAGCAGGCCCGCGGCCATCAGCGGCAGGGCGGCGTTCTTGGCGCCGCTGATCGCGATCTCGCCGGAGAGCGGCCGGCCGCCGCGGATGCGTATGCGATCCATAGCTGGTGTTGCCTCCTGTTCGTCCCGTTCGTCCGCGCCTCAGAGGCGCGGCAGCGCAACGCCGCGCTGGCGCATGTATTTCCCGGCCCGGTCGGCGTAGCTCGTCTCGCACACCTCCTCGGCCTTGAGGAAGAGGAACTGGCAGATGCCCTCGCCGGCGTAGATTTTCGCGGGCAGCGGGGTGGTGTTGCTGATCTCGATCGTGACCTGGCCTTCCCATTCCGGCTCGAGCGGGGTGACGTTCACGATGATGCCGCAGCGTGCATAGGTGGATTTGCCGAGGCAGATCACGAGAATCTCGCGCGGGACGCGGAAATACTCGATCGTGTGGCCGAGGGCGAAGCTGTTGGGCGGGATGACGCAGGTTCCGCCGCGGCGATCGACGAAGCTCGCGGGATTGAAGGATTTCGGATCGACGATCGGGGAATCGACGTTGGTGAAGAGCTTGAAGTCGTCGGCGACGCGGGCATCGTAGCCATAGGAGGAGAGGCCGTAGCTGATGACGCCGGCACGCTGCTGGCGCTCGACGAAAGGCTCGATCATGCCGCGCTCCTCGGCCATGCGGCGAATCCAGCGGTCGGGCATCACCGGCATGCGGCGCGTGTCTCCCTGGAGAGGGAAAGAGAAAAGGAAGGCTCTTCTTTTTCTGAAGAAAAAGAAGCAAAAAGACTTTTTTCCGTTCTCCGGGGGCGGGTGGCGGCCGGGTACTCCGAACCACGGCCGGAGGCCCGAGGTGGAGCGGTGGTCCGGACAACGGATAAAAGTTTTCTGGTTCTCTTTTTCAAAAGAGAACGATCTTCATCGCTCATCGCGCGAGCGGGTCCGGAAAGGTTCATAGGACGCCTTAGAGCGTGATGACCGAAGGTGGAGCAACCGGAGGTCTGAATCACGCGACAAAACAAAGAGCGAGAGCAGGGTGCGTGAGTGATAGCGAGCGCATCCTGCTCTAGCGCACGGGGCCGCGTCGGGGCCAGAGCGGTCTCAAGGTTTTGCGGGGCAAGCCGGCGGCGCGGCGGCGGTGCGCGCGCGGGCCTGGGCCTTGCGGCGGCGGAGATTTTCGCGCAGCGCCGCCGACTCTCGGGCGAGGCGGGCGGCCTTGGCGGAGGGTGCGGCCCGGTTCGGGACGGGCTTCGGCGGAGGGTCGGCCATGGGAGGCACGATCGGCCGCGGCGGCGGTGCGTTCAAGCCCGGCTTGCTTGCCCTGGCGCAGGCGCCGAGGCTATACCCCGCCGACCCGGCGCTGCTGTAGCTCAGTGGTAGAGCACTCCCTTGGTAAGGGAGAGGTCGTGAGTTCAATCCTCCCCAGCAGCAGGGTTGCGGCCTAGCCGACGAAGGGGCCATCCGCCGCAGCTCCCGCCCGACCCATCGCCAAGGCCGACATAGCGGCGCAGAGGGCAGGAACGGCAAGCGCCAGGAAGGTTGCGTGGACGGACCATCCGAGACCGACCAATCCGCCAAGCACGAGCGGCCCCGCAAACGAGCCGAACCGACCAAAGCCCATCGCCCACCCCACACCTGTCGAGCGAACCATCGTCGGATAAAATGCCGCGGCAAGCGCGATGAGGCCGGAGCTGCCGACGCCAAGGAAGAAGCCGCCCAAGCTCTCGAAGATCGCGACCGCGACGGCCGCAGGCGCGACATATCCAACCGCGCCAAAGGCGAAGGCCGCGCCGATGAATGTTGCGGGCAGGACCCTCCGCCGATCGAAGGAGCGGAGGAAGAACCCCGCAAGCGATGTTCCGCCGACGGATCCGAAATTGAACGCCGCGAGCGCCAGCGCAGCGTCGCGGACGCTGCCCGCAGCATCGTGCAGCAGTGTCGGCGCCCATGTCACGTTGGCGACGAGCATCAAGAACGTCATGAAGTATCCGATCCAGAGAAGCACCGTGCCGCACGCTCTCCGTGAGCGGAACAGGACCCTCACATCGCTTCGGCCGATGAGCTCCTCGTCGGCAACGAGTCCGATCCCCGGCACATCGACTGCATCGCGATCGAGCAGGGACACGGCGCCTGACATGCGTCTCGCGCCGGCCTTCGCGGCGACCAGATAAGGAGGCGACTCCGGCAACCACCCCATGAGCAGAGGCGCCAGCGCGAGAGGGGCGGCCCCTCCGACATAGAACATCCATCGCCAGCCCGGGCCTTCGATCACCGTCGACGCGAGAAAGCCGCCCGCAACGCCGCCAAGCGGGAACCCGGCCCACATCACGCCAAGCACCGCGGACCGCCATGCCGTCGGCGAGCATTCGGAACAGAGGCTGATAAAGCTCGGTGCCGCGCCCCCCAGTCCAAGCCCGGTCAAAAGCCGCAACAGAACGATTGCGTGCAACGAGCGGGCGAAGCCGGTTGCAAACGTAAAGGCACCGAAGACCAGGGTGCTCGCGATCAAAACCCGCTTTCGCCCGATCCGGTCCGCAAGCATGCCGAGCCCGATCGCTCCGAGCAGCATGCCAAAGGGGCCGGCACCCAGGACGGACGCAATCGCCGGCGCACCCAGATGCAGCGTCCCGGCGATCGCGGGCGCAACGAGCCCCATGACCTGCAGGTCGAAACCGTCGAGCAATGCCACGAGCGCGCACAGTCCTGCGATCCTGACCTGAATGGCGCCGAACGCCGAGCGGGCGGTCAGCCCGTCGACGCCGAGCGCATTGCGGTCCGGGTCCGGCACCCCGCCCTGCGCTGGCGTCACGCGTGCCCACTCGCGAGCCAACCGGCGCAGGCCGGACCCAGTCTTCGTTGCGCCATAGCCTCATAGCGGGCAGAGTCGTCGGGGCGTAACACCCCCCGCCATCGTCCGTTCGTCCCTTCGTTGATGAATGTCCGTGCCCCGCCTTCGAAATGCACACCTCCCCGCGGCGCGACGCGCTCCGCATTCGTCTTCATGTAGCCAAACCCGCAATGCTCGACGATCGCCGGCAATCGGGCTTCATCGACGGCGATATCAAGGAAAGCCGCGATCCTTCGAATCTCGCCGGGCAGGTCCGCCTTCAGCCGCCCGTAATGCAGCAGCAGCAGGTTGGGCAGCTCGCGAATGTTCCACCAGCTCAGGACATTGTCCCAGAAGGACCAGAACGGATATCCGTCCCGTTCCAACCACTCGCAAAAATAGTCTCTGACAGATCCGCGCGGCCTTGTGAGCGGGGGTCCGATTCGGCCGGGCGAGTCATTGATGAGCTGATAAAAGAGCTCGTTCCCATTCACGTGGTGATTGTACAAGCTCCAGACGACGTCGCGTCCGTCGCGGCCGACATAGAGATATTTCGCGCGCGGGGAATAGACGAGCGCATCGACCGGAAGATGGGTCTTGACGAAGCGCCTGTGGGTCTGCGCCTCGAGTGCTGCGAGCTTGACATCCGCCGGCGGTGTCCTGAGGTCGAGCCATGGCGACATATCGTGGATTGCGATGTCCTCGGCGCCGTCGAACAGCAGCTGAGAGACGATCTGCTGGAGCCAGGTCGTGCCGGACTTCCCGTAGGTCGCGATGATGATGTCACTGTCGCGAAACCGAAACTCGTTCCACACCGTCGAATCGAAGTGATGATTCTGTATTTCGCGCGTCTTCATGGGCCACACTGTCTCGCTCACGGCTCGTCATCCTTCGTCGAACGCCATGCTGGCTGGCTGCGGGGAGCTCAACGAGTTGACGGAACCGGATTACGCGGTGATGTCGGCCGGGGCTCATTGCATGACGATCGTAACGCGACGCGAGGCCTGCCCTGCTCGCCGGGCCCGGAGAACGGAAAAAAGTTTTCTGGGTCTCTTTTTCAAAAGAGAACGCTCTTTGCGATTGATCGCACGGAAGAGTCTCGAAGGCCCGCTTTACCAGCCCCGGGCGGGATGCGAGGGTTGCGGGCATGACGACATCGCTCTCCGCGCGGCTCGAAAAATCTCTCGAATCGCTGATGCGCGCCTATCCCGGGCCCGGAGGGGCCGTGGCGGTGTTGCGCAAGGGCGAGGTGCTGGCGCGTCATGCGTGGGGGTGGGCGAATGCCGAACGGCGGATCCCCTTCACGCCGCGGACGCTGTTTCGCATGTGCTCGATCACCAAGCAGTTCACCTGCGGGCTGGTGCTCGATGCTTTCCCCGATCCCTCCGTGCTGGACGGGGATGTGCGGGCGCGGCTGGCGAACCTGGAGGAGACGGCGCCGGGCGCGGTGCATCTCTGCCACAACCAGTCGGGCCTCAGGGACTATTGGGCGGTGGCGATGCTGCACGGCTCGCCCGTCGAGGCTCCGTTCGGGGAAAGCGAGGCGCGGCGGGTGATTGCCGGGGCGCGGACGCTGCAGTTCGCGCCCGGCACGCGCTATTCGTACGTCAATCAGAATTTCCGCATTCTCTCCGATATTCTGCAGGAACGGACGGGGAAAAGCTTCGCCGAGCTGCTGCGGGAGAGGATTTTCGCGCGGGTCGGGATGGAGGGCGCGCTGCTCGTTGCCGAAACGCGCGCGATGCCCGACGGCACGGCCGGCTATGAGGGCATGGCGGCGGGCGGGTTCCGCGAGGCGGAGAACAACGTTCTCTGGACCGGCGATGCGGGGCTTGGGGCGAGCCTCGACGACATGATCGCCTGGGAGCGGCACATCGACGCGACGCGCGATGATGCGGGCGCGCTCTACAGCCGGCTTTCCGCGCCGGTGAGCTTCGCCGATGGCGCGCCGGCGGCGTACGGGTTCGGGCTCGGCCGGGCGGACGAGCTCGGGCATGCGGTGACCGGGCATGGGGGCGCGCTGCGCGGCTGGCGGAGCCACCGGCTTTATGCGGCCTCCGAGCGGGTTTCGGTGGTCGTGATGTTCAACCATCTCTCGGACGCGCACGAGGCGGCGCTCGATCTGCTGGCCGCCGCGCTGGGCGAAGAGCGGCCCGCGGCGGCGCGGCGGCCGATGCCGGACTGGCTCGGCGCCTATACCGAGCCGGAGACCGGGCTTTCGGTGCGCATCGAGGCGGCGGCGGAGGGACGGGTGCGGCTGCGCTACGGCCACAGCCCGGAACGGCTCGATCTGCAGGAGGACGGGACGGCGAAGGCTGCGGGCGTGCGGCTCAGGCTTGCCGGGGACGGCTTGTGGATGGACCGGCCGCATGAGAACCAGAGCTCCCGGCTGGTTCGGTGCGAGGGCGTGGCGGCGCGGGACATTGCGGGGCGGTATCGTTGCGCGGAGCTCGATGCCGAGCTCACCGTGGCCGATGCGGGCGGGACGCTCTATGGCGGTTTCTCGGGCTTTCTCGGCCAGGGGCGGATGGAGATGCTCGATCCGATCGGGCCCGATCTCTGGGCGCTGCCGTGCCCGCGCGCGCTGGACCATACCCCGCCCGGGGATTGGACGCTCACCTTTGCGCGCAATGCGGCGGGACGGGCGGCCGGCGCGACGGTGGGGTGCTGGCTCGCGCGAGGGCTGCCGTACGTGCGGGTTGGCTAGAGGGTGTGCGCCCAAAGGGCATGCGCGAAAACGTGATGCGGTTCGGGCACCGGAATTGTGTTACGGGCGCAACGCGTTAGCCGGCGGAGCGGGGGAAGAGGGGTCCCGAGGGACCGAATTCGCAAGGTGAGCGAGAAAGGCCCGCGCCGAGTCGGGGGCGGCCCGGCGCGGGCCAGAGGCACGGCGTGCGCGCCTCGGTTTCAAGCGAGGCCGCACACCTGAGCTGGGGAGGCATCCAGCCTTGGGTTATGCTGCGAAGCGAAAAAGGCGAGAGATGGGGCAGATTTGGGCAAGAATAGGGTCCTGGAGGTTTCCGCGCCCGCTCGTTTGACTTGCGACATCAGCCATTCCCGGCATATTCAGACGCTTACAACCTTCGCGCGCAAATCGGTAACGTTCCTCGGTTAAACTACCCTTGGGCAGACTGCCCTCGGATAGACTGCGAGGGGTGCGCGGGGGTCATCTGCCTGCCTGCCTGACCCGGAGGGCCGGGGCCGTCCGGCGAGTGCCCGATAAGGGGGAAAGAGTGCCGCTGGAGTGGACCGTTCGCCGCTTACGATGGGCCGGGCTTCTGCTGCCGATGCTGGCCGCGTCTCTCACGCTTGCCGGCTGCAAGCAGCAGAACCGGTATGTCGCGCCGCCGCCGGCCGCGGTCGGCGTTGCGACGCCGATCGAGAGGAACGTCATCCTCTATCTCGAGCTCACCGGCAACACGGTCTCCATCAACGAGGTGAACCTCGTCGCGCGCGTGTCGGGGTTCCTGAGCCAGATCAACTACACGGACGGGCAATACGTCACCCAGGGCACCAATCTATTCGTCATCGAGCAGGCGCCCTACCAGGCGCAATTGCAACAGGCGCGGGCGCAGCTTGCGTCCGAACAGGCCGACCTCGCCTATGCGCAGGCCCAATATGAGCGCTACTCCCAGCTCGCCTCGCAGAACTTCGCCTCGCAATCCAACCTCGACGAGTGGACCGCCAAGCGCGATTCGGACGCGGCACAGGTGCAGAACGACGAGGCGAGCCTCGCCATCGCCTCGATCAACCTGAGCTATACGCGGGTCAACGCCCCGTTCGACGGGGTCGTGACGAAACACCAGCAATCGGTCGGCGCGCTGGTCGGGCAGGCCGGGCCGACGACGCTCGCCACCATCGTCCAGATCGCGCCGATCTACGTCACCTTCAACGTCGCCGAGCAGGACGTGCTCAGGATCCGCGCGCAAATGCATCTGAAGAGCAGGTTGACGCAGGCGGAGCTCAGCAAGGTGCCGGTCGATATCGGGCTGGCCACCGAGACGGGGTATCCGCACCAGGGCGTGCTCAACTATGTCTCGCCGGACGTCGATCCCTCGACCGGCACGCTGCTGGCGCGGGCCGAGTTCGCGAACAAGGATCATTTCCTGCTGCCAGGCTATTTCTGCCGGGTGCGGGTTCCGGAAGGAAAGCTCGACAATGCGCTCCTGATCCCGGACATCGCGTGGGCGACGGACCAGCAGGGCACCTACGTGCTCGTGCTCGGCGCGGGCAACAAGGTCGAGCAGCGGCGCGTGGTGCTCGGGCAGCAGCAGGGCCAGCTCCGGGTCGTGACGAGCGGGCTCGAGCCGACCGACAAGGTCATCGTCACCGGCATCGAGCGGGCGATCCCGGGGCAGGTCGTGGCGCCGAGGACGACGACGGTCGAGGCCGTCGCCAGCGTCGACCCCGGCCAGTAAGCCCGGCCGCGCGCGGATGATCTCCGAGTTCTTCATTGACCGCCCGGTGCTGGCGAATGTGCTGGCGATCCTGTTCGTGCTGCTCGGCGGGGTCGCGCTCTTCGGCCTGCCGGTCGCGCAGTACCCCAATGTCGTGCCGCCGACCGTGCAGGTGACGACGACCTATCCGGGGGCGAGCGCGCTCACGGTGATGCAGAACGTGGCGCTGCCGATCGAGCAGGCGGTGAACGGCGTCGAGGGCATGATCTACATGCAGTCGACAAGCGCGTCCGACGGCACCTATACGCTGACGGTCACGTTCCAGATCGGCACCAACCTCGATTTCGCGCAGGTGCTGGTGCAGAACAAGGTGGCGAGCGTGCTCGCCTCCCTGCCGACCGCGGTGCAGGCGCAGGGTGTCACGGTGCAGAAGCGCTCGACCGCGATCCTGCAGATCATCACGCTGGTCGGCGACAAGGGGCAGTTCAGCAGCCTCTATCTCAGCAACTACGCGACCATCAATCTCGTCAACGAGCTTTCGCGGCTGCCGGGGGTCGGCAATGTGAACGTGTTCGGCGCCGGGCAGTATGCGATGCGCGTCTGGCTCGACCCGAACAAGCTCAAGGCCTACCAGCTCACGCCGCACGACGTGATGCAGGCGCTCGAGAACCAGAACACCGAAGTCACGGCCGGGCAGATCGGGGCGCCGCCGGCGCCGGCCGGCCAGAACTATCAATACACGGTGAACGTGCAGGGGCGGCTCGCGGATCCCTCGCAGTTCGCCAACATCATCGTCAAGTCGGGCCAGGGCGCCGGCGGGCAGATCGTTCACATCAGCGATATCGGCCATGTCGAGCTCGGCGCGCAGACCTACAGTCAGACCTTCACGCTCGACGGGCAACCCGCGACCGGCATCGGCATCTATCTCACGCCGGGGGCGAATGCGCTGACCGTGGCCAAGGAGGTCCGGACGGCGATGAAGCAGATGGCCACGAGCTTCCCGCAGGGGCTCGAGTGGAACATCCCGTTCGACACCACGCTCTTCGTCTCGGCCTCGATCGACGAGGTCTACAAGACGCTGATCGAGGCCGGGATCCTGGTGCTCATCGTCATCGTCGTGTTCCTCCAGGACTGGCGGGCGAGCCTGGTGCCGGCGACCACCGTTCCGGTGACGATCATCGGCGCCTTCGCGGCGATGGCCGCGCTCGGCTTCACCATCAACCTCTCGACGCTGTTCGCGATCGTGCTTGCGATCGGCATCGTCGTCGATGACGCGATCGTCGTCGTCGAGGGGGCGGCGCATCACATCGACCGTGGGATGATGCCGAAACCGGCGGCGATCCAGGCGATGAAGGAGCTGTTCGGACCGATCATCGGCATCACGCTCGTCCTGATGTCGGTGTTCGTGCCGGCCGCCTTCCTGCCCGGGCTCACGGGGCAGATGTACGCGCAGTTCGCGCTCGTGATCGCGGCGACGGCGCTCATCAGCGCGATCAACGCGGCGACGCTGAAGCCGACGCAGTGCGCGCTCTGGCTCCGGCCCACCGTGCCGCCCGAGCAGCGCAACTTCTTCTTCCGCGGCTTCAACGTGGTCTACAACGCCTTCGAGCGTCCCTACCTGAAGCTGATCGGCTTCATGACGCGGCATATCGCGGTGACGTTGCCGATCGCGTTCATTCTGATGGCGGTGGGGTTCGTGGGCTTGGGCCGGATCCCGACCGGGTTCCTGCCGACCGAGGACCAGGGCTATGTGCTGGTGGGCGTGCAGCTGCCGAACGGCGCCTCGCTCGAGCGGACCAACGCGGCCATGCAGGCGGTGGAGAAGATCGCCGCCGCGACGCCGGGGGTCGCGCACGTGATCGATATCACCGGCGTCTCGGTGCTCGACAACAACGCGACGCTCGCCAATGGCGGGGTCGCCTACGTGATCTTCAAGCCCTGGGGCGAGCGCGGGCCGAAGGAGGATCTGCGCTCGATCTATTTCCATCTCACCGATGCGTTGCGGACGCTGCCGGCCGGCGTGGGCTTCGTGCTGGTGCCGCCGGCCATCCAGGGCATCGGCAATGCCGGCGGCTTCACGATGATGGTGGAGCTGCGCGACGGCAGCGATGATTTCGACAAGCTGCAGACGCTGACCCGCACGATCATCGCCGACGGCTTGGCGCAGAGCAGCCTGCAAGGGCTCACCACGTCCTTCCGCGCCGACGCGCCCGCCCTTCAGGTGAATGTCGATCGGGTCAAGGCCGAACGGCTGCACGTCTCGGTGGGCCAGGTCTTCTCGACCCTCAGCACCTATCTCGGCTCGAGCTATGTCGGGCAGTTCATCAAGTTCGGCCGCGTGTTCCAGGTCTATACCCAGGCGGACAGCCGGTTCCGTGCGACGCGGAGCGATATCGAGAATCTCTACGTGAAGAACGACCAGGGCCAGATGGTGCCGCTCGGCGCGGTGCTGAGCACGGCGCCGACGGTCGGGCCGAGCCTGATCACGCTCTACAATCTCTATCCGGCGGCAACGGTCGTCGGGGCGCCCAAGCAGGGATACAGCTCCGGCCAGTCGCTTGCCGTGATGGAGGACCTCGCCGCCCACGTGCTGCCGCCGGGGACCGGCTATGACTGGACCGCGATGTCCTATCAGGAGAAGATCGTCGGCAACCAGATCTTCTACGTCTTCGGGCTCGGCATCCTGCTCGTCTATCTCGTGCTCGCGGGTCAGTACGAAAGCTGGATCGCGCCGATCTCCGTTATTCTTGCCGTGCCGCTCTCGCTGCTCGGCCCGGTGATCGCGCTCACGCCGCTCGGCGTCTCGAGCAACCTCTATGTCCAGATCGGGCTCATCCTTTTGATCGCGCTCTCCGCGAAGAACGCGATTCTCATTGTCGAGGTCGCGCGCGAGCAGCGTCTGCTGCACGGTAAGACGATCCTGGAGGCGGCGATCGAAGCGGTGCATGTCCGCTTCCGCCCGATCCTGATGACCTCGATCGCCTTCATCCTCGGCGTGCTGCCGCTGGTGTTCGCGAGCGGCGCAGGCGCCAATTCCCGCAAGTCGATCGGCATCACCGTGGCGAGCGGAATGCTCGCCTCGACCTGCCTCGCCGTGCTGTTCGTTCCTTCCTTCTTCGTCGCGATGCAGCGCCTCGAAGAATGGCGCAA
>JASHRV010000197.1 GCA_030037175.1 Acetobacteraceae bacterium | reverse complement strand
AAGGAAATGCCCGAGATCGTCAAGGGCATCCTGGCGCGCGGCAAGTTCGTCTATCTCTGCACCAACGCGCTCCTGCTCGAGAAGCGGCTCGAGGGCTACCGGCCGCACAAGAACTTCGCCTTCGACGTGCATCTCGACGGCGATGAGGAGATGCACGACCACTCCGTCAGCCAGAAGGGCGTGTTCGACCGCGCGGTAGCGGCGATCAAGGCCGCCAAGGCCAAAGGCTTCCGTGTCTGCATCAACACCACCCTCTTCGACGGCGCCGATCCCGCCCGCGTCGCGGCCTTCCTCGACCACGTGAAGACGATCGGCCTCGACGGGGTGATGATCTCGCCCGGCTACGCCTATGAGCGGGCGCCGGACCAGCAGCACTTCCTCAACCGGCAGAAATCGAAGCAGCTCTTCCGCGACATCTTCCGCCGCGGCAAGGGCAAAGGCTGGAAATTCAACCAGTCCGCCCTGTTCCTCGACTTCCTCGCCGGCAACCAGAGCTATGTCTGCACGCCCTGGGGCAAGCCGACACGCAACGTCTTCGGCTGGCAACGCCCCTGCTACCTGCTCGGCGAAGGCTACGCCCGCACCTACCGCGAGCTGATGGAAACCACGGACTGGGACCGCTACGGCACCGGCAACTACGAAAAATGCGCCGACTGCATGGTCCACTCCGGCTACGAAGCAACCGCCGTGATGGACGCCGTCGCCCACCCGCTGAAAACACTCAAGGTCTCGCTGCGCGGACCACGCACCGAAGGCCCGATGGCGGCGGAAATCCCGCTCGCGAACCAAAGGCCGGCCGAATACGTGTTCCGCAAGCACGTCGACCACGCGATGGAAACCCTCGCCGCCGGCAAATCCCTCGCGGACGCCGCGGATTAAGACCAAGGGGGCTCTGCCCCTTGTCGGGTCCCCATCGCGCAGGCGCGATGGGAGCCCCGGATCCCCGCCAAGGGCTGAGCCCTTGGAACCCTTTCGTTGGCGGTCGCAGAGAGCGGTTTGGGTGCTGAGCGATCCGCTCAGCACCCAAACCGCTCTCTGCGACCGCCAAACGGATGGGGTCCAGGGCCTCAAGGCCCTGGCAGGGGTCCCAGGGGACAGCGTCCCCTGGCCTTATTCGAGGGTGCCGGGCCTGGCGGCGTGGCCCGTTTGGCCGCGGCTGCCGAGCCAGGGCGAGAGGTCGGTATCCGTGCGGTGGCGGGTGCCGGTGCGCCAGGTGAGGCCTTCGCTCAAGGGGAAGGTTTTGAGGGTGGCGAGCTCGCCGTCGCGGTAGCGCTGGAGGATGACGCCGCTGCCGCGGGCGAGCTCGGGCACTTCCTCGAGCGGAAAGACGAGCAGGCGTCGGTTGGTACCGAGGGCGGCGACGTGGTCGCCTTCGACCGGGGCGGCGAAGCCGGCTTCGTCGTTCGGGCGGAGGTTGAGCACCTGCCGGCCGGTGCGTTTCTCGGCGAGCAGGTCCTCGGCGCGGGCGATGAAGCCGCGGCCCGAGCGGCTGGCAAGCAGGAAGCGGGTGCCTTCGCGGGCGAGGAAGAGGGCGACCACGTCGTCGGCGTTGCCGAGCTCGGCGAGCAGGCGGACGGGCTGGCCGTCGCCCCGGCCGCGCGGCACGTCCGCGGCCTTGAGCGTATAGGCGCGCCCGTTGGTGGCGAAGAGGCAGAGCCGATCGGTCGTTTCGCAGGGAACGAGGCGCTTGAGCCGGTCGCCTTCCTTGAACCGGAGCTCGCCCGGTTCGGCGACGCTGCCCTTGACCGCGCGAATCCAGCCTTTCTCGGAGAGGATCACGGTGATTGCCTCGCGCTCGACGAGGGCTTCGGTGGTCACCGCGATCTCGGCGGGGGCGGAGGAAATGGCGGTGCGGCGGGGGCTGGTCGCGAAGCGCGCGCGGACCTCCTCGATTTCCGCGGCGAGGCGCGTCCAGCGGCGGGATTCGTCCTTGAGGAGGGTGGTGATCTCGCGTTTCTCGCGGGTGAGCTTGGCGTGCTCCTCGCGGATCTGCATCTCCTCGAGCCGGCGGAGGCTGCGCAGGCGCATGTTCAGGATGGCTTCGGCCTGGACCTCGGTGAGGGAGAAGCGCTCCATCAGGCGTGGGGTGGGGTGGTCCTCCTCGCGGATGATGCGGATCACCGCGTCGAGGTCGAGGAAGATGGCGAGATAGCCGGCGAGGATTTCGAGCCGCCGCTCGATCGCCGCGAGCCGGTGGCGGGAGCGGCGGACCAGCACCTCGTGGCGGTGGTCGAGCCAGGCGCGGATGACCTCCTTGAGGCTCATCACGCGCGGCGTGCGGCCGCCGTCGAGCACGTTCATGTTGAGGGAAAGGCGGCTTTCCAGGGCGGTCGCGCGGAAAAGCGTCTCCATCAGCATTTCGGGCTCGATCGTGCGCGCCCGCGGCTCGAGGACGAGGCGGACGGTTTCGGCGCTTTCGTCGCGCACGTCCGCGAGCAGGGGAAGCTTGCGCTCGGCGAGGAGGGCGGCGATCTGCTCGACGAGGCGGGCCTTGGGCACCTGGTAGGGGATTTCGGTGACGACGATCTGCCAGGTGCCGTGGCGGCCGCGCTCGACCGACCAGGCGGCGCGAAGGCGGAAGCTGCCGCGGCCGGTTTCGTAGGCGGCGGCGATGGCGACGGGATCTTCGGCGAGCACGCCGCCGGTCGGGAAGTCCGGGCCTTTGACGAAGGCGAGGAGGTCCTCGCTGGAGGCTTTGGGGTGCTGGATGAGGTGGATGGCGGCGGCGCAGATCTCGGCCGCGTTGTGGGGCGGGATGGCGCTCGCCATGCCCACCGCGATGCCCGAGGCGCCGTTGGCAAGGAGGTTGGGGAAGGCGGCGGGGAGGACGATGGGCTCGCGGTCCTCGCCGTCGTAGGTGGGGCGAAAATCGACCGCGTCCTCTTCGATGCCGCGCAGCAGAAGCTCGGCGATGGCGGTGAGCCGCGCCTCCGTGTAGCGCATGGCGGCGGCGTTATCGCCGTCGATATTGCCGAAATTGCCCTGGCCCTCGACCAGCGGATAGCGGGCGGCGAAGTCCTGGGCGAGGCGGACGAGCGCGTCGTACACGGCAACGTCGCCGTGGGGATGGAACTTGCCGATCACGTCGCCGACGACGCGGGCGCATTTCTTGAAGCCGGCGGTGGGATCGAGGCGGAGCTCGTGCATCGCGTAGAGAAGGCGCCGATGGACAGGCTTCAGCCCGTCCCGCACGTCGGGCAGGCTGCGCGCCGTGATGGTGGAGAGCGCGTAAGCGAGGTAGCGCTCCGAGAGCGCCTCGCCGAAGGGGGTTTCCTCGATCCGCTCCGTCACTCTATCGGGCATTGCGACTCCGCATCCGCGGCCATGGCAGCGACGCGGTCATAGAGAAGCAGCCGGGCCGGCGGAAGCGGCTTGTGGCGCAGCCCGAAGACGGCGCGGGCCAGGAAATGGCCGGTGAGCGCGAGCCCGTCCCGCCAGTCGGCCGGGTCGGGGGAAGACTCGCCAAGGAGAAAGGGCGGCAGCGACAGGAGGCGGTGTTCCCACGGAGCGGCGGCGGCGCGGCTCACGGCGCGGCCGGTGCGGGGCGAGACATAAGCGAGGTCGCCCGCGGTGCCGCGGACGGCGCAGCGCGAGAGATCGAGCCCGTAGCCGAGGGCGGCGAGGAGCCCGGCCTCCCACCGTACGAGGTCGGGGAGCAGGGCGGCGCCCTGGGGCAGGCGGGTGATGAGGTCGAGCAGGCCGGCGAAGACCGCGGGCTCGGGCTCGCGCTCCGGAAGCGCGCCCTCGGCGACCGCGGCGGCGGCGTTGAGGATGGCGAGCTGGAAGCTGTCCGCCATCGCGAGCGCGGCGGCGGGGTGGATGATTTCGCCCCCGAGGCTGCCGAGCTGGTCGGCAAGCCGGGCGGTCCAGCGCGCCGAGAGAAGGTTGCCGCGCTGCCAGAGCGCGGCGCCGCGGCGGCCGGCGCCGCCGCGCGCAAGGCCGCGCCAGATGCCCTGCTCGGCACCGAAGACGGTCGCGAGCAGGTCGGCCTCGCCGAAGGGGCGGGTCTCGAGAACGATGACGGGGGCCGACCATTCCATCGGGTCAGCCCGGGTCTTCGAGCCCCAGCGTGGCGAGGCGGCGCCGGTCCTCGTCCCACCCGGCGCCGAGCTCGACGCGGAGCGCAAGATGCACCGGCCGGTCCAGCGCCTCGGCGATGAGCACGCGCGCGCGGGCGCCGATGGCACGGATGCGCGCCCCGCCCGCACCAATGAGGATCGCCTTCTGGCCGGAGCGGGCGACGGTGACGATGGCTGCGATGCGCACCGCGCCGTCCGGCTGCTCCTGCCAGGATTCGGTCTCCACGGTCACGTCGTAAGGGATTTCGTCGTGGGTCTGGAGGAAGACCTGCTCGCGGACGAGCTCGGCGGCCAGCGCGCGCTCGGGAAGGTCGCTCACCTGCTCGGGTGGATAGAGGTGGGGGCCCTCCGGCATGGCAGGGGCGAGGGCCTCGAGGAGATCTTCCGCGCCGTCGCCCGATGCCGCGCTCAGCATGAAGGTGCGGCGGAAGGGCGCGGCTCCGTTGAGCGCGGCGGCGAGCGGGAGGAGCTTGGGCCGGGCCACGAGGTCGATCTTGTTGAGGACGAGCCAGGGCTCGCGCGTGGTGGCGGCGAGGCGCTCGGCGATGGGGCGGGCGAGGGCCAGCCCCGCGCGGGCATCGGCGACGAGAAGGGCGATGTCCGCCTCCGCCGCACCCTTCCAGGCGGCGGCGAGCATCGCACGGTCGAGCCGGCGGCGGGGGGTGAAGATGCCGGGCAGGTCCATGAGCACGATCTCGGCCGCCTCGCCGGCGGCGGTCTCTCTGAGCACGATGCCGCGGACCCGGAGCCGCGTGGTCTGCGCCTTGGGGGTCGCGATCGAGAGCCGGGTTCCGAGCAGGCGGTTGAACAGGGTCGATTTGCCGGCGTTGGGCGCGCCGATCAGGGCGACCAGGCCCGAGCGGGAGATGCTCACGAGAGAGCCGAGAGGAGCTCGGCCGCGGCGAGCCTCTCCGCCTCGCGCTTGGTGCCGGCGCTGCCGGTTCCGGTGCGGCCGGCGAGGGTGACGGTGATCGAGAAGGCGGGCGCGTGCGGCGGGCCGTGGCGCTCGGCGAGGACGTAGCGCGGCAGGTCGAGCCCGCGCGCCTGCGCCCATTCCTGCAGCGCCGTCTTGGGGTCCTTGGGGGGGGCCGGCTGGGCGGCGAGCACCGGCTCGTAGGCGCGGCGGACGAAGGCGCGGGCCGGGCCGAGCCCGGCATCGAGGAAAAGCGCGCCGATCACCGCCTCCAGCGCGTCCGCGAGCACGGTCGCGCGGCGCTTGACCCCGGCCTTGGCCTCGTTGGGGGCGACATTGATCAGCTGGGCGAGCGCGGCGGTCTCGGCGAGGCCGGCGAGCACGGGCTGGGAGACGAGAGCGGCGAGCCGGCGGCCGAGCGCGCCCTCGCGCTCGCTCGGGAAGCGCTCCGCGAGCCATTCGGCGACGAGCAGGCCGAGCACGCGGTCGCCCACGAACTCGAGCCGCTCGTTCGAGCCTTTGCCATGCGCGGCGGAGCGGTGGGTCAGAGCTTCCGTGAGCAGCTCGGGCCGGCTGAAGCGATGGCCGAGAAGGCGCTCCGCTTCCTCCTCGCACGCCGAGCCGGCCGGCCGCGACCGTTCGTTCACCGTCCCCGGCACCGCCCCAGGCCGCCGATGATCAGTCGATGATGTGGAACAGCCGGCCCCAGCGGATCTCGAACGGCCATTCCCAGAACTCCCACCACGGGTATTGGGCATTGACCGAGAAGAAGATGAACTCCGCCTTGCCGATGAGATTCTCGATCGGGATATAGCCCACGGCGCTGAGGACGCGGCTGTCCTCGCTGTTGTCGCGGTTGTCGCCCATCGCGAAGACGAAGCCGGGTGGCACCGTATAGACGCCGGTGTTGTCGAGCGGCCCGTCGTCCGAAGCCTGAAGAATCGAATGCGTGACGCCATTCGGCAGCGTCTCGATGTAGCGGCGCATCTCGATCGGCGGGCCTTCGTCCGTCTCGGTATAGGTGCCGTCGGCCGTGCGCGGGCATTCGTGGCCGTTGATGAAGAGGCGGCTGTGGATGACCTGGATGCGGTCTCCGGGCAGGCCGATGATGCGCTTGATGTAGTCGATCGAGGGATCGCGCGGCAGCGCGAACACCACGACATCTCCGCGCTTCGGCACCGAGCCCAGAATGCGCCCGGAAAAGAGCGGCGGGGAGAAGGGGAACGAATAGCGCGAATAGCCGTAGCTGTATTTCTCGACGAAGAGATAATCGCCGACCAGCAAGGTCGGGATCATGCTGCCCGAGGGGATGTTGAACGGCTCGAGCAGGAAGGTGCGAATGCCGATCGCGATCAGACCCGCATAGACGAGCGTCTTGACATTGTCGAGCAATCCACTGGATTTGCCCTTGGTCTTCGTCTTCGCCTTGATCGAGGCCATTGCCTGCGGCTCTACCGGGTCCGGGGTTGGCGCGGATCAAGCCCGCCCACCCTATCGCTGTCAAGCGAAGTCCAGGGGCTCCGCCCCTGCACCCCGCTGGGGCCGCGGGCCCCAGACCCCTTTCGCGCTGCGCCGATGATTACGCCCAAGGCGGATGGGGGTCTGGGGCCTCAAGGCCTTAAGCCGAGGTTGCAAGGGGCAGAGCCCCTTGCCGGAGTCCAGAGGCAGAGCCTCTGGCCTTTTTCAATGCCCTGCTCCTGCTGAGGGCGCGGCCATAGCTTCGGCAGGGGCGAGCGCCACCGCCGAGATCACCACCTGGGCGAAGGCGTAGGGGTATTCGTCGGTGATCGAGAGCGCCACCACCGCTTGCATGCCGGGCGGGGTGATGGCGGCGAGGCGGGCCGCGGCGCCACCGCTCATCGCGAGCGTAGGCTGGCCGCCGGGCAGGTTGACCACGCCAAGGTCGGACATGAAGACGCCGCGGCGGAATCCGGTGCCGAGCGCTTTCGCCGCCGCTTCCTTGGCGGCGAAACGGCGGGCGAAGGTCGGCGCCTGAAGGCTTGCGGTGCGGCGCGCCGCGCGCGCGCGCTCCGCTTGGGTGAAGACGCGCTCGAGGAAGCGCTCGCCATAGCGGGCGAGCACCGCCTCGATGCGGCGGATGTCGCAGATGTCCGAGCCGATGCCGAGAATCACGCGATGATCTCAGCGCCGTGCACGGGAAACCTCGGACACGCCCGGCGCGCTGCGCAGCCCGGCGATGACGTTCGAGAGATGGCCGAGATCGCGCACCTCCACGTCCAGCAGCACTTCGGAAAACTCGTGCTGACGATTGACGATGCGGAGATTCGCCACCGCTCCCTCATGCTTGGCCACCGTGTTCGTAAGCGTCGCGAGCATGCCGGCATCGTTCGCGGCGATGACGTTGATCCGCCCGGTATGGCCCGAGACGCCGCGGTCTCTCGCGAGCACCTCGGGATCCCACTCCACCTCGCGGAAGCGCTGCGGGGTCGCGGCGAAGGTCTCGAGCGTCTGGCAGTCGCGGGTATGGATCGTCACCCCCTTGCCGGTGGTGACGATGCCGACGATCGGGTCCCCGGGCAGCGGATGGCAGCAGCCCGCGTAGTGGACAACCATGCCGCTGATGAGGCCGCGGATCGGCATCTCGGACTCCGCCGCGCGCGGGCGGGCGGCGCTGCGCGCGGGCAGGTCGAGCAGCATGCGCGGCGCGCGCGCGTCGGGGCGCATCTCCGGATAGGCGGCGTGCACGACATCGCGCGCGGCGATGCTGCCGTTGCCGACCGCGATATAGAGCCCGTCGAGACCGGCCTGCTTGAGGGTCTTGAGCGTTCCTTCCAGCACCTTCTCCTGGCCGTCGAGCCCGTTCTGGCGGAAGGCCTTGGCGAGCGCGGCGCGGCCCTCGTCGATGTAGCGCTGGCGCTCCTGCTGGTGGATGAAGCGGCGGATGCGCGCGCGCGCCTTGCCGGTGACGACGAAGCGGTACCATTGCGGCGAGGGCGTGCCCCCGCGCGCCGTCATGATCTCGACCTGATCGCCGTTCTGCAGCTCGTGGCGGAGCGGCTTGAGCTGGCCGTTCACCTTGGCGCCGACGCAGGAATCGCCGACCTGGCTGTGCACGGCATAGGCGAAATCGACCGGTGTCGCGCCGCGCGGGAGCTGGATCAGCCGCCCCTTGGGGGTGAAGCAGAAGACCTGGTCCTCATAGAGCTCGAGCTTGGTGTTCTCGAGGAACTCATCGGGCGCGCTCGAATTCTCCAGGATCTCGAGCAGGTCCTGGACCCAGCGGAAGCGCTGCACGTCCTCGGTCTGCGCCCGCCCCTCCTTGTAGAGCCAATGCGCCGCGACCCCGGCTTCCGCCACCTCGTGCATCTCGCGGGTGCGGATCTGGACCTCGATCTTCTGGTTGCGCGGCTCGCGCAGCGTGACACAGGTGTGCAGGCTCTGATAGCCGTTTGATTTCGGTGTCGAAATATAATCCTTGAAGCGCCCGGCGATCACCGGATAGGCGGCGTGCACCGCGCCAAGTGCGGCGTAGCACGCCTCCCGCGTCGGCACGACGATGCGGAAGGCCATGATGTCCGAGAGCTTGTCGAGCTCGACATTGCGCTTGCGCATCTTCTCCCAGATCGAGAAGGGAGATTTCTCGCGCCCCGTGACCTCGAGCACCTCGACCCCGGCCTCGGAGCAGACGCGGGCGAGCTCGGCGCGGACCTCCTCGATCACGTCCTCGCCCTGGCCGCGCAGCAGGTTGAGCCGCGCCTGAACGCTGTGGTACGCCTCCGGCTGCAGCTCGGGGAAGGCGAGCGTCTGCAGCTCGGTCTTCATCGCGTCCATGCCGATCCGCTCGGCGAGCGGGGCATAGATCTCCATCGTTTCGCTGGCGATACGGCTTCGCCGCGCGCGGTCCTGGACGAAGCCGAGCGTGCGCATGTTGTGCAGGCGGTCGGCGAGCTTCACCAGGAGGACGCGGATGTCCTTGCTCATCGCCAGCACGAGCTTGCGGAAATTCTCCGCCTCCCGCGTCTCCTCCGAGGAGAGCGCGAGCCGGGAGAGCTTGGTCACCCCGTCGACGAGGCCGGCGATCTCGGGTCCGAAATGCCGCTCGATCTCCGGCAGCTTGACGGAGGTGTCCTCGACCACGTCGTGCAGGAGTGCCGTGACGATGCTCGCCGTGTCGAGCCGGTAGCCGGCCAGGATATCGGCGACCGCGAGCGGATGGGTGACATAGGGGTCGCCGTTCTCGCGCCGCTGCGCGCCATGCGCCTTCATCGCCAGCACATAGGCGGCGTCGATCAGCGCGGTGTTCGCCTTGGGATCGTACGCGAGCACCTTCTCGGTGAGCTCGAACTGGCGAACGATGTGCGGACGCGCGGGCTGCGAAGCGGCAAGCCCTTCAGGGACGCGGTAAACCCAGGGCAGGGGCGGGCCGGCGGCGCCCCGTGTCATTTCATGCTAGCGGTGCGGACGGCCGGCAAGCTCCGCCTCGATCGCCGCCTCCATATCCTCCGGGGAGAGCTCCTCGGACTCGGCCGCGACATTCGCCGATTCCTCCTCGGCGCTCACGTCCTGCAGGCCGAAAATGTTCTGATCGGTCGGAATCAGGTCCATCACCTCCTCGTCCGCGGGCTCGGGCTCGGGCACGCGGGAGACGGACTTCACGAGATCCTGCCAAAGACGCGGCAGCTCCACCGTGCCGTCCGCGATCTCGCGCAGGGCAACGACCGGGTTCTTGTCGTTGTCGCGATCGATCGTCACGGCCTCGCCACGGCTGATGTTGCGCGCACGCTGCGCCGCAACCATGACGAGATCGAAGCGGTTCGGCACTTTCAGCACACAATCTTCGACGGTGACGCGCGCCATGCGCTCAAACTCCTACGCGGAAAATACCCTGATCCTCAGCCTAGATATGTCAGCCCCCCCGCGCCCGCAAGCCAAAAGGCCAAGGGGCCGAGCCCCTTGGAACCCCGCCAGGACCTTAAGGCCCTGGCGGGTTCCCAACGCGCATTGCGCGTTGGGTGCCCGACCGCATCCGGTTTGGCGCCGGCTGAGCCCGGTCCCAGGGGCTCAGCCCTCGGCCTGTGGCCGTTTTGGGATTCAGGAACTCGCCGGCTTGCAGAATTTATCTTTTATATTCAATATTTTAATTCTGTCCCACCCCCTCAAACGGGCCAGATGGTACAGTTCTTTTCGGCCTATGCTTCGAGCGGGCTCAGCCGCTGGAGCGGCAGCGAAGCGAGCAGGGCTTCGGCTGTCTGGCCGAGGGTGGGGTGCAGCCAGCCTGGCGCGACCTCGGCCAGGGGGGCGAGCACGAAGGCGCGCAGATGTGCGCGGGGGTGGGGCAGGATGGGGTCGGGGCCGGCGCGGACCAGCCTTCCCATGGCGATGATGTCGAGATCCAGCGGCCGGGCGGCGTTGGGAGCCTCCGGCCGCCGGCGGCCGGCTTGGCGTTCGAGCGCCTGAAGCGCCGCGAGCAGCGCCTCCGGGCTGATCTGGCCGGCGAGGCGAGCGACGCCGTTGACGTAATCCGGCTGCCCCGAGGGCGGGATGGGCGCGCTCACCCACCAGCGCGAGAGGGCGACGAGCCGCATTCCGTGCAGCGCATCGAGCGCGGCGGCCGCGCGGCGGCAGTTCTCGAGGGGGAATTCACCGTCGGGGCCGGGCAGATTGGCGCCGATGGCGACCAGCACCGCCCTCCCCTCATCCTCCGACTGACATCTGCTTGACACGGTTTCCCGGCACGACTACGCGGACTGGCCATTGGGGCTCAGCCTTGACCCGGCGAATCCATGCAACTGAGAGAATCGGGCGAGCCGCACGGAATATAGAACGTAGCTATGGAGTTGCATCATGGATTTTCTGCCGAGCGAGCGCACGGTTCTTTTCATTGATGGCGCCAATCTTTACTCGGCCTCCCGGAATCTCGGCTTCGATGTCGATTACCGAAATCTTCTCGAATATTTCCGGAGCAAAACCCGCGTCTTGCGCGCGTACTACTATTCCGCGCTGCTCGAGACCGAGGAATATTCGCCCCTCAAGCCGTTAACCGATTGGCTTGCCTATAACGGCTATACTCTCGTCACCAAGCCGGCCAAGGAGTTCACGGATGCGGGCGGGCGGCGGCGCGTGAAGGGGAACATGGATATCGAGCTTGCCTGCGACATGCTCGAGCTTGCGCCGAAGATCGACCATGCGGTGCTGTTCAGCGGCGACGCCGATTTCCGCCGCCTCGTCGAGGCCGTGCAGCGCCAGGCGGTCCGCGTCTCGGTGGTCTCCACGATCCGCACCAGCCCGCCGATGGTGGCCGACGACCTTCGCCGCCAGGCGGACCAGTTCATCGACCTCTCGGACATCGCCGCCGGGTTCACCCGCCGGCAGATGGAGCCGCGCGCCCGCCCGACCCGCGCGACCCCCGCCGAGCCTTACGTGGAAACGCCCGAAGAGGCCTGATGCCGGCGCCCGAGCAGCCGTCCCGCGACTGCCCGCTCTGCCCGCGGCTCGCTGCATATCGCGCGGAAAACCGCGCCGCCCACGCGGATTGGCATAACGCGCCCGTGCCGCCCTTCGGGGCGGTTGAGGCCGAGATCCTGATCGTCGGCATGGCGCCCGGGCTCTCGGGTGCCAATCGCACCGGGCGGCCCTTCACAGGCGATCATGCCGGCAAGCTTCTCTACCGCACGCTGCTTCGCCTCGGCCTTGCCCACGGCACCTACGGCGAATCGGCCGATGACGGGCTCTCGCTCGAGAATTGCCGCATCACCAACGCCGTCCGCTGCGCCCCGCCCGCCAACCTGCCGACCCCGGAAGAGGCGAAGACCTGCAACCGCTTCCTGCTGGCCGAGCTGCAGGCGATGACCAACCTGCGCGCAGTGCTGGCGCTCGGCGTTCTGGCTCATGCCGCCGTGCTGCGGGCCTCCGGCATGCCGCTGGCGCGCGCGCGATTCCGCCACGGCGCCATCCATGAGCTGCCGGACGGGCTCCTGATCGCGGACAGCTATCACGTGTCCCGCTACAACACGAGCACGGGCCGACTGACCGAGGAGATGTTCGCCTCGGTCGTCTTCGCGCTGCGCCGGCGGCTCGAACAGGCGGCCTGACATACCAAAGAATCCTTGCTCTCACCGGCCTGGAGCGGGAGGATGGCGCATGCGCTGGGCGGTTCTTTTGGTGGTTCTTGCGCTGCCGGCTTACGCCCGGGCCCAGCCGGCGGACAGCGATCTCCCCGGGATGATGGCCGCGCTCAAGGCTGCGCCCGATCCGCATGCCGCCACCGATCTCGAGCAGCGAATCGCCGCGGCATGGCTCGACCAGGCGACGCCGGCAGTCCGCCTCTTGCTTCAGAGCGGGTCCGTGGCGCTCGATGCCCGCTCTCTCGGCGAGGCGGAATCGGATTTCAGCGCCGCAACGACGCTGCAGCCCAGCCTTCCCGATGCCTGGAGCCTGAGCGCGCTCGCCCGGTACCATGCCGGCGACGGCGCCGGTGCGATCCGCGACATCGCCCATGCGCTGATGCTCGACCCCGAGCACTTCACCGCGCTCGAGACCCTTTCCTACGTGGCCGAGGCGCAGAGCGACTGGCGGGGCGCGCTCGATGCCTGGCAGAAGGTTCTCGCCATCGATCCCGAGATCGAAGGCGGCGCCGACCGGCTCAAGGAGCTTCGGCGCCGGGCGCTCGGCCAGAGCACCTGAAGTGGGCGTCCCGGCTATGCCGGGGTGAGGATGTGAACCTTGCGCTCGGCGATTTTCTCGCGCGTGCGCGCCGCATAGGCCGCCATATGCGCTGAGGCGGCGTGCGCCTTGAGGGCATCCAGGCTCGCCCATTTCTCGATCACCACGAACGTGTCCGGGCCGAACGGCGTCTGCGCGGCACCGGCGCCCTCGGCATCCACCGCAGGCCCGTACTCGATGCAGCCCGCCTCGGCGAGCACGTTGGGGCGGTTCTCGTGGAACGCGCGCAGGATGTCCGCGCGCATGCCGGGCTTGGCGGTGATCATGGCGACGACGTGGATCATCTTTTCCTCCTCGATTGCGTGCCGGAGCCTACAGGCTGATCGTCGCTGGGCGAACCGCAGGAGGAGCGCATGACAGAGCCCGCACGGCTCCAGCGCGTGATCACGCCCACGCTCGAGATCGCATACGAGGAGAGCGGGCCGCCGGAGGGCCCGGCCGCGGTTCTGCTGCACGGATTCCCCGACGATGTGCGCGCCTGGGACGCGACCGCGGCGCGGCTTGGGGCGGCCGGCCTTCGCTGCATCGTGCCCTATCTCCGCGGCTACGGGCCGACGCGATTCCGCGCGGCGGGCACGCTCCGTTCGGGCGAGCAGGCCGCGCTCGGCGCCGATCTGCTGGCGCTGCTCGACGGGCTCGGCATCGCGCGGGCTTTGCTTGTCGGCTATGACTGGGGCGGCCGCGCGGCCTGCATCGTCTCGGCGCTCTGGCCGGAGCGGGTGCACGGGCTGGTTTCGATCGGCGGCTACAACATCCAGAACATTGCCGGCAACGCGGCGCCCGATGCGCCGGAGCAGGAACATCGCTTCTGGTACCAATGGTATTTCAACACCGAGCGCGGGCGCGCCGGGCTTGCCCGGAACCGGCATGAGCTATGCCGGATTCTGTGGCAACTCTGGTCGCCCAATTGGCGCTTCGACGAGGCGACGTACCGGCACACGGCGTGGGCCTTCGACAACCCTGACTTCGTCGATGTCGTCATTCATTCCTACCGGCATCGTTACGGAAACGCGATAGGAGATCCGGCCTTCGCGTCGATCGAGGCGCGGCTGGCGGCGCGGCCGAAGATCGTTGTGCCCGCGACCGTGCTGCATGGCGCCTGCGACGGCGTCGATCCGCCTGCGGGCTCGGAAGATGCCGGCGCGCATTTCACCGGGCCCTATCGGCGCGAGGTGGTGCCGGTGGCGGGGCATTTCTTGCCGTGGGAAGCGCCGGAACCGGTCGCGGCGGCGGTTCTTTCTCTTGCCGCAGGAACGAAGGCTAGAGCGTGATGACCGAAGGTGGAATCGGGGCACCCCGGAGCACCCCAGCGGACTTGTCCGCTGGGGACCCCGACCGCGAACGAGCTCCGGGGACCCTGGCGCCGGAGGTCTGAATCACGCGACAAAACAAAGAGCGAGAGCAGGATGCGTGAGCGAGAGCGAACGCATCCCGCTCTAAGCGCAGGCGGTTTTGCCGCGGACATATTCGAGGCGGTAGAGGCCGCGACGGATCGGCGGGCGCGCGCCCGAGTGAAGGAGAGCGGCGTCGGGAAGAAGCGGGGCAAGGGCTGCCATATCCGTTGCTTCGAGCAGGATGAACGCGCCGGGGGGATCGGTGATGTCGGTTCGGTCCGCCGTCTCGGTCGTGCGCAGGCCGGAGGCCTTGGCGTCCGTGACGCAGAGATGCGCGCCGGTAACGCGCGGCGCGGCAGCCGTATCGGCCACGAGGCGCTGCAGCACCTCGATCTCGCCGATGCCGGCGAAGCGGTGCGTCAGGATCATCCCGCCCATGCCCGGGCCGTGGCTCGCGGCCACGCGGGCGAGCGAGCGCGCCGTGTCGCGGAACTGCGCCGTGACCGCGCGGGTCCAGGGCGTGGGGTCGTTCAGCCGGTTCGCGTAATCCTGGCCCTGGAGGACGGAAAAGCTCGCCGCTTCGTAAAGGGTGAAGAACTCGGGCACGGTCGCTTCGTCCGCGGCGATATAGCGGCGGCCGCGCAGAAAACCCGGAATCCCCGCCCGCTCCGGCATGTGCTCGGTCACATGCCAGGCATAGAAATCCGCTCGTGCCTCCGCCGCGATACCGTTCCAGATCGCCGCCACCGCCTCGCCCGCCAGCATGTCTCTCCCCTACCCTTTCACGCCGCCCGCCATCAGCCCGCCCACGAACCAGCGCTGCAGGACGGCGTAGAAGATCATCGGTATAATCGCGATCAGCGTCAGGATGGCGAAGAGCTTGCCGGGATCGGTCATATAGGGGCCCTCGTAATAGAGCGGCGCGAGCGGCAACGGCTTCATCGCATCCTGGGTCATGATCACGAGCGCGAGGAAGAACTCGTTCCAGGAAAAGAGGAATTGCCAGACCGCGACGACGATGAGCGCCGAGCGGATAAGCGGGGTAATGATGCGAACGAGCAGAGTGAGGCTCGAGGCGCCGTCGATCGTCGCCGCCTCCTCGAGCTCGTCCGGAATGGCCTCCATCGCTTCCTTGAGGATCACGGTGGCGAAAGGAATGCCGAGGGCCGCGAAGGGACCGATCAGGCCGAGATAGGTGTTGGTGAGCGCGAGATGCTTGAGCAGCACGGTGATCGGGATGAGAAGCGAGGCGAGCGGGAGCAGAAGAGCGGAAAGCACGGCGAGAAGAATGACGCGCCCGCCGCGGATCTTGAGCCGCGCGATGGCGAAGGAAAGGCAGATGGCGGCGACGAGCGTGAGCGCGACGCTGCCTGTCGAGACGATGACGCTGTTGAGGAAGAAGCGGCCGAGCCCGCCGGTTGCGAGGACGGCGGCGTAGTTGGCGAGCGTGGGGTGCGGGGCGAAGAGAACCGGAGCGAAGCTCTCCGTGCTGTCGCGGAGTGAGATGTCCACCATGTAGACGGAGGGCAGCAGGCTTGCGGCCGTGGCGGCGAGAAGCAGCACCAGGGCGAGGCGGCGCGCGCCGTGCTCAGACCGCATCGCGGGACTCGCGTGAAGAGGGGGCAAAGCGCGCGCCCGCGAGTCCGTACTCGACCGCGACCAGAACGAGTGCCAGCACGAAGAGCACCACCGCGATCGCGGAGGCGTAGGGCATCTCGTTCTCCGAGAAGCCGGTCTGAAAGATGTAGGTCGCGAGCGTTTGCGAGGCGTTGGCGGGACCGCCCTCCGTCATCAGGTAGATCAGCGGGAACTGCTGCAATGCCTGAATGGTGCCGAGAACGACGAGCGAAACGGTCGTGCCGCGGCAGAGCGGCCAGATGATGTGGCGGATGCGGCCAAGGCCGCGCGCGCCGTCGATTTCCGCGGCGTCGAGCAGGGCGCGGTCGATGGCTGCGATGCCGACGCAGTACATCAGCACGAAGAAGCCCGACCATTGCCAGACATTGACGACGATGATCGCAAGCGTTGCCGTGGACGGCGTGCCGAGCAGGGCCGGGAAGGAATCGGCGAGGCCGAGCCAGTTGAAGAGGCCGAAGAGCAGGCCATAGTCGGGCGCATACAAGGTCGTGAAAACGAGCGCGATCACCGAGGGTGTGATCACCATCGGCAGGAAGAGAAGCGTGCGGAAGATCGCCCGGCCGCGCGCCAGATAGAGCTCGATGAGCACGGCAAGCGCGAAGCCCGCGGCGATCTCGAGAATGAGCGAGACCGCGACCCAGATCAGCGAATTCTCAAGCGCGGTCCAGAAGACCGGATCCTGCGCGGCCACGGCATAGTTGGCGAAGCCGGGACGGCCGTGCGCGCCGACGAGGCTCGCTCCGATGTTGGAAAGAATCGGAAAGAGGATGAAGGCTGCGAACAGCACAAAGGCCGGAGCGACATAAAGAGCGCTCGCGACCGGCCCGGCACCGAGGACGCGAGTCCGTTGACCAGGGGCTCTGCCCCTGGACCCTGCTGGGGCCTTGAGGCCCCAGACCCCCATCCGTTTTCTAAAAGTAATGGATTGCAAAGGCTCTGCCTTTGCTAGGGGTTCCAGGGGGCAAAGCCCCCTGGACCTTCCCTTTCCCGCGCACCTTAGTTTGCGGCCTGGGCCGCGGCGACTTTTTGCACCGCCTGCATGGCGGCTTCGGGTGTTTTCGTGCCGGCACCGACGGCTTGCAAATTCGCGGCGAGGGTGTTGAAGACGACCGGATTGCCGATCTGGTGCGGATTGGCGGTTGCGAGCTCCTGAATATAGGTGTCGTAAAGCGCCTTGAGGTGCGGGCTGAGCGGCGCGGAGGGCTGCATGCCGTTGAAGGCCGGCAGGTCGTTGAGCTGGTCGAGCGCCACCTGCTCGCCGGCGCCGCTGATCAGCTCCTTGAGCACGATTTTGGTCGCGGCCTCGACGGCGGGCGATTTGGCGGCGTTCTTGGTGATTCCCCAGCCGATATCGACCCCACCGAGCGTCGGGCTTGCGCTGCCGCCTTCACGGAGCGCGGGGAAGAAGAACTTGCCGTAGCCGGACATGGTGGCGAGCGCCGGATTGGTGGAAAGATGCGTCTCCTGCAGCCACCACGAGCCGAGCGAGATCATGCCGACGCGACCAGCGGCGAACAGGTTGGCGCCGGTCGGATATTGCAGCGCCGAGAGCGCGCCGGGCTGAACCACGCGACGCGTGAAAAGCTGCTCCCACACCTTGGCGGCGGCGAGCATGCCCGGCTTGTCCCAGACCGCGGCACCATTCTCGGCCGCGAGCAAGTCCGCGAGGTCGGTCTGGGCAGCGATCTGCATGAAGACCCAGTTGTCGAAGAGGCCGGTGCCACCCCCCTGATAGAAGCCGATGAAACCGGCCTTGCGGAGCTTTGCCACGTCCGCGACGAGCTCGTCGAAATTGGCCGGAGGTGCCGCGATGCCGGCCCTGGCGAAGGCGGCGCGGCTGTACCAGAGGTTCAGCACCTCCGCCTCCTGCGGGAGCATGTAGAACTGGGTGTCGCCCTTGGGATTGCCGAGGCGCGCCTGAGTGAGCAGCGCGGGCGCGAAGTTCTTCTGCCAGTCAGCGCCCCAGCTATCGGCGGCGATTGCGTCGAGCGGCTCGAGATCCGGGCGATATTCCTGGGTGTACGCGCCGGGCGGCAGGCCGATGAGGTCGGGCAACGTGCCGGAGGCCTGCGCCGCCTTGATCGCAGTGAAATAGGCGGTGTGGGGCTGAATGGTGGCGTCGATCCGGATGTCCGGGTGCGCCTTCTCGATCGCGGCGGCCATCGCCGCCATCGTCGGCGCGACGGGGCTCCAGGACCAGAGCGTGACGGTAACCGGCGCGGCGGCAGCCGTTGCGGTCAGCGCCAGCCATCCGGCGAGGCCGAATGCGGCTTCGCGCAGGAAACGCAACATGGATATTTCCTCCTTGGAGTCTGTCGGTTCAGGGATTTAGGGCTGTCGCCTCCGCTCCGGGCGGCGCGGGGGAATCGATCGCGAGCGCTCTTCGGCGCGCGCTTTCGATATGGTGGTCGAGGGCGGCGAGGGCGGCGTCTTTGTCGCGGCGGGCGAGAGCGGCGAGGATCGCCGCGTGCTCTGCGAGCGCCGCGCCAAGGAATGGGGCCGAGAGCGTCACCCGCTCGGGCATCATCACGCGGATGCGGATCGCGTTGACGCGGTAGGTCTCCGCAATCAGCCGGTTGTCGAGCGCCTCCACCAGCCGGTCGTGGAACCCCCAGTCGAGGGCCTGCGCACGGGCGAGGAGGTCGGGCGTGACGGCAGAGTCCGCCTCCGCTCTCAGGGCGGTGATGGCGGCCTCTTCGGCGGCGATCGCTTCATCGCCGGCCTGGACGCAGAATTGCGAAAGCGCCTCGCGCTCGATCAGCGAGCGAAGGGCGAAAGCCTCGCGGACGAGGCGGAGGTCGGGGGCGATGACCTTGAGCCCGCGTTGGGGGATGGCCTGGATGAGGCCTTCCGCCTCGAGGCGGGGGATCATTTCGCGGATGGCACCGAGCGGGAATCCGGTCCGTTGGGCGAGCTCGCGCTGCGAGACAAAAGCGCCGGGCGGGATGGCCCAGGTCACGAGCTGGTCGGTGAAGGCGCGGTAGGCGGCCTCGCGAAGGATCATGTTTTTCTATAGCACTGACATGTCAGTGCTTCCAGAGGGACAAGCTCACCGGTATTCCTCCCGGGAGAAGCGGCGATGCAGCCACAGCCAGCCTTCCGGCCGGGCGCGGACCCAGCGTTCGATGCAGGCGTTCACGGCGCCCGTCAACGCGGCGATGTCGACTTCGCGGTTTCCGTTTTCGGGGAGCACGAGCGGCGGCTCGACGATCACGCGCAGGCGCGCGGGACCGATCCGCTCGGCGTGCGCCGGGATCACCGGGCAGCGGAAGCGGAGCGCGAACGCGGCAAGCGCCGGCGCGGTCATCGCGGGACGGCCGAAAAGCGGCACCTCGATGCCGTCATCCAGCTTCTGGTCGGCGAGGATGCCGAGGAAGCCGCCGGAGGAAAGGTGAGCAAGGGCTCCGCGCGCGCCTTCCGCGCCCTTGGGCAGAAGCACCACCTCCCTGCCCATCGAATCGCGACGGATGCGCCGGATCATCGCATCCACTCCGGGGTTGGCGGCGGCGCGGTAGAGAAGCGCCATGCGGAGGCCGTAATGGGCGGCGGACGGGGCCAGCAGTTCCCAGTTGTCGATATGGCCGGAAAAGAAGATTCCAGGCCCGCCGCGTTTGGCGAGCGCGTGCAGAATGTCGGCCCCCTGCATCTCGAAGCCCGGGCCGGATTCGGTGGGGCCGAGGGCGGGAAGATGCGGCAGCTCGCCAACCGTGCAGCCGAGATTGCGCCACATCGCGCGGATCAGGCGCTGGCGGGCAGGCCGGTCGAGCTCGGGAAGGCAGAGGCGGAGATTGGTGTCGGCAGTGCGGGAGACGGGGAGCAGGGGGCCCATCCCGCCCGCAATAGCCGCGGCGAGCCGGGCCGCCCGTTCCGGCGGAAACGCGCGGAGGAGAGCGAAAGCGCCGCCGACCGCGAGCGCCTCCAGCCGCTCGAGCAGCGTCACGGCAGGGCCACGCCTGGAAAGAGGGGAGAAAGGAGGGCGTTGAGTGCGGTGGGATCGTCCCAGGCAAGCGTGACCGTGAGCAGAGCGATGCGACCGCGGAGAGGGAGGGGAAGCCGGACGTGGTCCTTCGCGGTCGTGACCGGCATTGCGTTGAGGCGCGCAGCCCCGACGAGCAGGCGGGACAACTCGGCTTCATGATAAGGATGGTGGTCGGGGAAGGCGTGGCGCGCGACGAGCACGGCACCGGCTTCCTCGAGGGTTGCGAAGAATTTTTCCGGCCGGC
>JASHRV010000196.1 GCA_030037175.1 Acetobacteraceae bacterium | reverse complement strand
ATGCCCCACTCGGTGCCGAAGCTGTTCTGTATAAGCACGGCCTGCATATCGTCGTCATAGCCGATGATCATCATGCAATGGCCGGCCTTCTTGCTGCCGTTCATCAGCACCGTGCCATTGCCGACATAAGGGATCGGCCAGGCAATGCCGGAATCGGGCGTGCGGCCATAGCCCGGAAAATCCGTGTAGAGCGACGTCCCATAAGCAAGCGGCGTATTCTGGACGATCGCGGTCTTCAGCTGCTCGAGCCAGTCCTCGCCCTTGAGGTCGATCTGGCCATAGCTGGAAACGGCAAAAACCTGATCGGACGGCAGCTCCGCGCTGCCATAGTCCGACCACACGGCCTGGCACGCATTGCTGCCGGCGGCAACAACCGGCTCCGGCGCCTGCTGCATGCTCGGCGTGCCGTCCTCCTGATTGAGCAGAGAGAAGCACCATACCATCTTGCCGCCCTGGCAGATGTCGGACGACACGTTCTGCCCCTCGAGAACTTTTACGTAAGCGTAATAAGGGCTCGCCTGCTGCGCCGCCGTGCGCGGCGAGTAGTTGCCGGCCTTCGCGGCGTTGTAGGTCGCGAGACCATAAACCGAGGCCCAGACGAAACAGCTCGGCGTATGCTGATGGCCGACCGGCGGCAGCCAGGCCGGATTCACCGTCGCCTGCTTGGGCAGGGTCGCGGGCGGGGTGAGCCTTGCGATCGGGCCTTCCTCGACGGTGTCCGGATCGTAGCCGAAATCGAAACTGGCATAGATGTCGTACATCGACCCCCCCGGGCAGCAGCATGGCGCCATCGCCTCAAGGTTAGGACGCCGGCCCGAAAAAGATAAAGTGAAAATCTAGGGAAGATGTGACTCCGCGCCCTCGCTTGCCTTCAGCGACTCCCCCAGCGCATCGAGCAGCAGCCCGGTCCCATGCTCGCGCGATCCCGCATCGTCATAGCCATCGAGGAACGCGCCCTGCTCCGTCACCCTGAGCACCGTCTTCCCGCCCGCCTCGCTCAACTCAATCGTCGCGAGCGAGACCGAAATCTTCTTCTCGTCCAGATGCATCACGTAGCTGTAGACCAGCCGCTCGTTCGCAATCACGTCGTGATAGACGGCATCGAACGTCGAAACGACACCGCCCTCCCAACGACCCTTCAGCCGCTCGGTCCCGCCCACGCGCACATCCATGTGCCGCTCGATCTTTTCCCACCGCCCCGGCGGGCCGGCGAACCATGTCTGCTTCGCCGCCTCGTCGGTCAGCGCCTTCCACACGCGCGCCACCGGCGCGTCATAGCTGCGCTGCAGATGAAACGTCGCATGCACCACGGACCGCACGGCGCTTTCCGCCCCGCCCTGCATGCGCGCCACCTCCCTCTCCAGCTTGTCGAGCGTCGTGCGCCATCCCTCCGGCGCACCCGTCACCATCCAGCCCTTGGTCGGATCGATCAGCGTGTAGCTCTGCACCACGTCCATCTGCGTCCCGCCGAGCACCGCGGAGAAATTCACCTCGGTGTAGGCGCGAAACAACCCGTTCCCCGCGCCATCCGTGCAGCGCATATCGACCACCAGCCGCGTATGCGGCGTCACCTCGACGAAGGTGCCTCGAATCCAGTGCGCCTCGCCCGCGGGCGATCGCATGCAGAGATCGAACGTGCCGCCCACCCGCATGTCCACCACGGCCTCGGGAACGGTGTAGGTCTCGGGGCTGAACCAGCGCTTCAAATGTTCGGCGCTGCTCCACGCCCGGAACACCGTCTCGCGCCGCGCATGGAACACGCGCGAAAGCCTGAGCGGCGGCAGATCCTGCGCCGCGCCCGTCTCAGCCTCACCTGTCCGCGCCATCGCCGTCTCCCCCGCTCTCCATGGTTTTCAGGTACTCGCCCAACCGGTCGAGGCGCCGCTCCCACGAAACCCGCCGCGCATTGATCCATTGCTCGGCCAGGCTCAGCGCCTTGGGCTCGATCGCGCAGGTCCGCACCCGGCCCACCTTCTGCGTGCGCACGAGCCCCGCCGCCTGCAGCACCTCCAGATGCTGCATCGCCGCCGGCAAGGACATGGGCAGCGGCCGCGCGAGCTCGCTCACCGCGGCCGGCCCGCGGCTCAGCCGCTCGACGATCGCCCGCCGCGCCGGGTCGGCGAGCGCATGGAACAGCCGGTCCAGCCCGGCCGATTGGTTAAGCATATGCCTAAGTATCAAACCGCCGACAGTTAGGCAATAGCTTTACCATCCGCCTCCGCCCGTGTTGACCACGCCTCGGCCCGTCCGTTACAAGCCCGTGCCGTTCCGAGCCTTCCCGCCTCCCTCGCCTGAGCCAATCGTTCCGCTATCGGCACATCCCCGCCGCGCGCCGGCTCCGGACCGGGCAGGCATCATCGCGTCCAGGAGAAGCCGCCATGTTCTCATCCAGCATTCCCATCAGCTCCGAAGGCGGGGACAGCAGCTTTCAGAACAACGTCCCCGACCCGGTCACTTCCGGCAAGGAGCTCCCGACCTTCAAGTTCGCGCTCGACAGGTCCGAAGGCCGCGTGATGGACGGCAGCTTCGGCAAGGAGGCGACCGTCGTCCAGCTGCCGATATCGAAAGGCCTGGCCGGGGTCTCGATGCGCCTCGAGCCGGGCGTGATGCGCGAGCTTCATTGGCACGCAACCGCGGCGGAATGGGCCTTCGTCACCGAAGGCCGTGTGCGCACCTCCGTCATCGACCCCTATGGCTGCGCCGAAACCAATGATTTCGCACCCGGCGATATCTGGTATTTCCCGCGCGGCCACGGCCATGTCATCCAGGCGCTCGGCGACAGGCCCTGCCACTTCATCCTCGTCTTCGACAACGGCTATTTCTCCGAATTCGGCACCTTCAGCATCACGGACTGGCTGGGCCACGCCCCGCCGGAGCTGCTCGCGAAGAATTTCGGCCTCCCAGCCTCGATGTTCGCGAACATCCCGAAGGAGGAAGTCTATTTCGCGAAAGGAAAGATCCCGCCCGAGATCGCGCCCGCGCCCTTGCAGGGCTGGAAGACCCCGCCGCTCACCCACAAATACAGCCTCCTCTCGCAAAAGCCGTTCGACGTCTTCAAGGGCGGTCTCGAATGGCGCGTCGACGGCTCGCAATTCCCCATCTCCACCACCATGACCGGCGTCGTGCTCGACATGGAGCCCGGCGCGCTCCGCGAGCTGCACTGGCATCCCAACGCGGCCGAATGGCAATATCTGCTCGGCGGCGAAGTCCGCGTCACCCTGTTCGGCTCGCATGGCCGCTGGCGCCAGGAAACCCTCGCAGAGGGCGATGTCGCCTATATCCCGCAGGGCTTCGGCCACTCGATCGAGAGCATCAGCGGCGAACGGGCGCGAATCCTCATCGTCTTCAATTCCGGCCACTACCAGACGATCAATCTCTCGCAGTGGATCGCGGGCAATTCCCTCGATGTCCTCGCCACCAACTTCGCGCAGGATCCCTCGCTCTTCGAAAAATTCCCCCACCGCGAAGTCTTCCTGACGAAATAACCGTCCTTCCCGCAGCGGCCCCTCATGAGACCCTTCAACGCCCGGCGCGCGCCTGGAGAGACCCCTTGTGCGCCAAATCACGAAAATTGCTCTTTGTTCTCTTTTGAAAAAGAGAACCAGAAAACTTCTTTCCGTTTTCCGGACCCGGCGCCCAGCATCCCCTAGAGCAGATCGCGATCAGCCAGGATCGGCTGATCGCGTGAATCTGCTCGGCAAAACAATGAGCGAGAGCGGTTTCCGTGAGCTGGAGCGAACGGAAAACGCTCTAGAACCGCTTGACGGACAGCACCTCGAACGTGCTCCGGATGGTCTCCACGGCCTCGTCATAGGTCGCGATCGCAAGGCAGGCGATCAGCGCATCGACGATGCAAAGCTGGGCGATGCGGCTCGCCATCGCCTCGGTGCGGAACTGCGTTTCCCGCGCCATCGTATGCAGCACGACATCCGCATAGGACTGGATCGGCGACTTGCCGAAATTGGTGATGCAGATCGTCCGCGCTCCCGCCTCCTTCGCCAGCCGCATGGCGGTCACCGTCTCGTGCGTGCTGCCGGAATGGCTCACGGTGATCACCGCCACCTTGGGGCCCGTCAGCGATGCGCTGATCGCCTGGATGTGCGAATCGATCACGACCTTGCAGTTGATCCCGATCCGCACCATCCGGTAGTGCGCGTCCTCGACGATCGGCGCCGCGCTGCCGATCCCGTAGAGCTCGACCCGTTCCGCGCCCAGAATGAGGGAGACCGCGCGCGCCACCGCCCCCCGGTCGAGCACCTTCAGCGTGTCCTGCAGCGCCTGCACATCGCTCAGGAACACCTTGTCCACGATCTTCCCGACATCGTCGCCGCGCTCGAGATCCTCGTGGATGAACTGCACCGGCTGCACGAGATCGCGCGCCAGCGCGAGCTTGAGGTGATGGAATCCCTTGGCGCCCAGCTGCCGGCAAAGGCTCACCACGCTGCCTTCGCTCGCACCCGCCCGCTCGGCGAGCTCGGTGACCGACATATGCACGACCTCGGCCGCGTTCGCCGCGATGAACTCGGCGATGCGCCGCGCCGTCGGCGAAAGCGTCGCCCGCACCACCTGAACGCGGTCGATGATCCCGTCGAGCGGCGGCGCCCGGCCGGACGCGGACGGATCCGCCCTCTCCGCCGCGCCGTTCCTCTGCGTTCTTCCCATCCCGCTAATCCTCTCCTTCGGATCTCTCGCGCAGCGCACGCCGACCGCGCGGCTCTTGCCGGGCCCGGCCCACCCGGCAACAACACGCTGTAGCTGAGCTTTATTCATTCTCCGGCATCACGATGCCGCGAGATATTCATACCCCTGTCACACAGGTTCCGCTACGCTTCGTGCCCCGGCCGGACCGGGCCCGGAGGACAACCCGATCATCGACCGTCCGTCATGAGCGCCACGGGCCGGCTGTGGCTGCTCGCCGCTTCGCTCTCGCTCGTGCTGGCCGCCGAGATCGCCGGCGCACCCACCCGCGAATCGCCCGCGCACGGCGTCGCCCCTCTGCCCGCGCCCGCGCCCGCGCCTTCATCACCCCCGTCCGTCCCGCCGCAGGCACGCGCCAAGGCGCTCGCGGACGATACCGAAACCATCCTCGCCCGGCCATTGTTCGCAGTCTCGCGCAGGCCTTTTCCCACCGCGCCGCCGCCTTCCGCCGTCGCGCCGCCGCGCCTCACCGGCGTCATCATCGCCCCGGGCGCGCGCCTCGCCCTCTTCGCCTCCGGCGAAGGCAAGGTGACGGCGGTCGCGAACGGCCACAGCATCGGCGGCTACATGGTCCGCGCGATCTCGCTCAATGAGGTGATCGTCTCCGGCCCCGGGGGCAGGCACGCGCTCCACGTGAGCTTCGTCCACGTCACCCCCCATGTCATCCAGCCCGTGCAGATCGCCGAGCAATAGAAGCGGCCTCCCTCCGCTGGCAGGCCTCTCCGTCTCCCGATCGTACTGAATTTCTTTCAGTAGAAACATTCTCATTGCAACATATTATTCATTGCGTCGTCACGCCGACCGCAACGCGAATTCCCTAGTTTCGCCCCGGCTGATCCGAGCGGCCCCCGCCGCGTCGAACCGATCCGTCCATATCAAGGAGTAGCCGATAATGGCGAACGAGCCGACCAGACGTGGCCTCTTCAAAGGGGCCATGACCACTGCCGCAGTCGCGGCGCTGCCTGCCAGCATCCGCAAGGCGCTCGCGACCAACGCCGCGGTCACCACCGGCACCATCAAGGACATCAAGCACGTCGTCATCCTGATGCAGGAGAACCGTGCCTTCGATCATTATTACGGCACGATGCGCGGGGTCCGCGGCTTCGGCGATCCGTTCCCGCACCCGACCGTGACCGGCCAGCCGGTGTGGTACCAGCTGAGCGGTCCCGAGCCCGGCGCAACGACGACCCTGCCCTTCCCCATCCTGCAGACGGAGAACTGGGCCTTCCCGCCGGATCTCGATCATTCCTTCGCCACCCAGCAGGGCGCCTGGGGCCAGGGTCAGGCCTCCTATTGGCCGCAATACAAGTCGGCCTACACCATGGGCCACTACACCCGCGCCGAGCTGCCCTTCCAGTTCGCGCTCGCCGAGGCCTTCACCATCGGCGACGATTATCATTGCGCGCTCGCAAGCTGCACGGATCCCAACCGCATCTCCCATGTCTGCGGCAGCAGCTGGGATCCCGTTCTCGCCGCCCAGGGCACGCCCTGCACCGATGCCGATGGCGAGGTCAACAATCTCCGCTGCTGGGTCAACGGCACCTGGCCCACGCCCGGCTATTCCTACAACCTGATCGCGCCCAACCAGCCCTTCACCTGGCCCAACATCGCGGATCAGCTCACCGCGGCCGGCATCTCCTGGCGCATCTACCAGGACATGAACAACAACTGGACCGGCGCGATGAACGGCTTCCTCGCGTTCGAGAGCTTCCGCACCGCTGAGCCCGGCTCGACGATCTACGAGAACGGCATGACCACCTGGACCATCGCCGATCTCCAGGCCGCCGTGGAAAGCAACACCCTCGCCACCGTCAACTGGGTTCTGCCCTCGGCCGCCGAGTCCGAGCATCCGGGCGCGCCCTGCAGCCCGACCCACGGCGGCTACTTCGCGGAGACGGTGCTGGAAGCGCTCACCTCCAACCCGGAAGTCTGGGCGAGCACCGTCTTCATCCTGAACTTCGATGAGAATGACGGCTATTTCGACCACGCCCTCGCCCCGGCCGTGCCCTCCTACGACATCAACGGAGAGCTCCAGGGCAAGACCACGATGAACACCGCGGGCCTCTACTTCAACAACGCCGTCCGCACCTACTCCTCGGGCTCCTATCTCAGCGGGTCGGACACGATCTCCGGCGATCTCCGTCCCTGGGGCCTCGGCGCGCGCGTTCCCTTCACCGTCGTCTCGCCGTTCAGCAAGGGCGGCTGGGTGAATTCGGAAGTCGCAAGCCACGCCTCGATCGGCCTCTTCCTCGAGAAATGGCTCGGCATCACCGTCCCCGCGATCAGCGACTGGCACCGCGCGGTGTGCAGCAACCTCACCACCTTCTTCGACTTCAAGACCCCGAACGACGGCTTCCCGAACCTGCCTGATCTCAGCGGCTATGCCGCCTCCGATCAGGCATCGGAACAGCTTCCTCCGGTCGAGGTGCCCGCCAACCAGGAGCTGCCGACGCAGGAGCCCGGCTTCGCGCCTTCCCGCGCCCTGCCCTACATCCTCGACACCATCGCGCGCACGGATGCGGCCGGCGTCGTGACCCTCGATTTCATCAATCTCGGCCTCATCGGCGCGGTCTTCCATGTCTATGACATGCTCAACCTCAACCGCATCCCGCGCCGCTACACGGTCGGCGCCCTCAAGACGCTGAGCGACGATTACTGGAACACGCTCGCGACCAACAATGTCTCGGCGCCGCAGGGCACCTACAATCTCTGGGTCTATGGCCCGCACGGCTTCGTCCGCAATTTCCGCGGCCGGGTCATGAAGGAAGGAAAGCTCGATCTCGTCCATCCGCATGTCGAGCTCGCCTACGACACCGAAAGGACCGGCATCCAGATCAGCCTGCGCAGCAACGCGCGCGAGACGGTCTCCTTCACTCTCGCCGACAACGCCTACCGCACCCGCGATCCGGAAACGATCACGGTCCACCCCGACGAAACCGTGACACGGTTCTGGTCGGTCAAGGGAAGCGGCAACTGGTACGACTTCAGCATCAAGGGAGAGAACGGCTTCCATCGCCGGTTCGCCGGCCGCATGGAAGACGGAAAGGACCACATCACCGACCCGATGATGGGAAGGCCGATCGCGCCCTACACCGATCCCGCCCTGCTCAAGGAACCCGAGCTGGTCTGAGAAAACCGATATCCGGCGGGGCGGCGCGTCCGCCCCGCCGGCTCCTCGCGAAAGGATTCTCCCATGCAGTATCTCGTCAACGTCGCGCAATTTCCTCGCCTCGAATCCCCGAAGCCGCCGGTCATCATCGATGCGCCGGACGATGAGGCGATTCTCGCCAAGGCCGGCGAGATCGTGGCGCAGGTCCGCGGCGAAGGGGCGGAGAAGGTGCGGGTCCAGATCCGCCGCGCCGCGAACCTCCTCCTCGTCGGCCATGTCGGGGACGCGGCCTGACACATGCGCATCGGGATCATCGGCGCCGGGTTCGCCGGGCGCGCGGCCGCGCGCCTCGCGGCACAGCACGGCCACGACGTGACGCTGAGCAACTCCCGCGATCCGGCGACGCTGCCCGCCACCATGCTCAGTTGCAAGGTCGGAACGAACGCGGACGCGGCCTCGTTCGCCACCACCGTCCTGCTCGTCCTGCCCTTCGCCAGGCACACCACGATCGCGCCCGCGCTCCTCGCCGGCAAGCTCGTGCTCCATGCGAGCGACTACAATCCGCGCGCCGACGGCCCCATCGCCGCGCTCGACAGCCGCGCCACGACCGCAAGCGAGCTGCTCGCCCGCTATTTCGTCGGCGCCCGCGTCGTCAAGGCGCTCAACACCATCCCGGAGAAGGAAATCGAGCGCGACGCCCGTCCGCCCGGCACGCCGAATCGCCGCGCGCTCCCCATCGCCGGCGATGACGAGTACGCGAAGCGCGCCGCCGCCGCCCTGCTCGACCAGCTCGGCTTCGATGCCGTGGACGCCGGCCCGCTTTCCGAAGGCTGGCGCTTCGAACCCGGCCGCCCCGCCTACGGCACGCCCCTCGACCGCGCCGCGCTCACCGAAGCCCTCGCCGCCGCCTCCGCACCCGCTTCAGCGCCGGCCTAAAAGGAAAGAACTTCTTTTTCTGAAGAAAAAGAAGCAAAAAGA
>JASHRV010000195.1 GCA_030037175.1 Acetobacteraceae bacterium | reverse complement strand
AGAAACCGACGACGCATCGCCTTCCCGCACACGCTCTATTTCGCCGGCCGATTCCTGGACCTCCTCCCGCCCCGCACCGCCGCCCGCCTGCTCAGCCGAAGCAGCAACCGCGGGAGTGATTGAAGAAGACCAAGGGGGGCTCCGCCCCCCTTGAACCCCCCGCCAAGGGCTGAGCCCTTGGAACCCTTTCGTTGGCGGCGGCGGAGGGCGGTTTGGACACTGAACAAGCGTTCAGTGTCCAAACCGCCCTCCGCCGCCGCCAAACGGATGGGGACAGCGTCCCCTGGCCTCTCCCACTAACCCCTGCGGTTGCGGCCCCGGCTGAGCAGGCGGGCGTAACGGCCGAGGAGGCGGATGGGGGAGGTGATTTTCCAGGAGCGGGATTGGTAGACAGCGGCGAGCTCCCGTTCCGCGCGTTCGGCCCGGCGGAGCGCGCGGCGTTGATCCGCGCCGACCCGTTCGGCGTAGGTTGCGAGGGCTTCCCATTCACCCGCCCGTCCGCGGGCGCCGGCGCGGAGTGGGCGGTCGCGGTCCATGCCGAGCAGCGTTGCCTGGGCCAGCAGGGCGCCGGCATTTGCCGGTGCGGCGCGGTCGACCCAGTCCGGGCCGCTTCTTTCCGCGAGAAAGGCGGCTGCGATCTTGTGGTACCGCCAGAGCTCGGCGCGAGGAATGCCGATCCGGTCCGCCACCCGTCCGCCGCAGCAGGCCGGCCGCGCCGCATCGCCGAGATCGATGGCGACACCGCTCAGGCTTGCGAGCTCCGCTGCGCACTCATTCTGATAGTCGGCGGAGGCGGACAGAAGATCCGCATCGATGATCGCATCGATCGTCTCGGGAATGCCGAGCATGCTGAGCAGCCAGAAGGCCAGGAATCCGCGGTACCAGACTTTCGGCTCGGTTCGCCGCAGATGCGATGTCAGCGCCGCTCTTGCCCTTGCCCGATCCTCGTTCGCCGCCTGCGGCGGCAGATGCACCGCGAAATGCGTGAGCGCCGCCGCGACCGGGGCGTGAGCGGCGTTGCGAGCGAGCACGAGCAGGGGCGAGAGCAGGAAATACGGATTGTCATGCGCGGCGAACTGGTGTTTCGCCGCGATGAATTGCGATACCGGATTGCGCACGACGGCGATGTGCACGGCTTCGGGAAAATTCCGCGCCATCCAGCCCGCGCGTCCGAGCGAACGGCAGAATTTGAGCACCGGCTGCTCGCCCCGTTGGCGGGCGGCGGCGAGCAGGAGCTGCAGATAGCCGCGAAGCGCCGGTTGGGCCGCATCCGCTTCGGCGAAGAACCCGTCGGTCGCGAATGCGCCCTGATATCCCTGCACGCCGGGAGCCGATTCGCGGAGAAGGGGCGCGAACTCGTCGAAATAGGGTCGCCTGAGCCGCGGATGGCCGGACGCCCAGAGCTGCGGCCCATGGCGCGAAAGCGTCGCCGGCGTGACCGTGGCAAGGGATTCATGCAGCGGCTCGTAATAGCCCGAGACACCCGAGAGCGAACGGAAGCGGCTCCAGAGGAACGTGCCGGCCGTGCGCCAGCCCGTGTGAAGGAACACAGGCGGCCGGGCGAGCGGCGGCAATCCGCCTGCAAGCGGCAATTCGACGGCATCGGCGATTGGAGCGCGGGAAGGCGGCTCGGTCATATCAGCTCGTCCAGGGGCGCGCGCGAATCGTGGCCGCGTGGCGAGCTTTTGGCATGGACCCGAAGGGTGACGAATTGCAACGCCGGCATCAGCCGACGCGCGCCACGCGCAGCGTGTTCGTCGTGCCCGACTGGCCGAACGGAATGCCCGCGATGACGACGATCTCCTCGCCGCCGGCGGCAAATCCCTCGTCCTCGGCAATGCGCGAGGCGCGGCGGACCGTCTCGGTCAGGGAGACCACGTCCGGGGTCACGACCGCGTGCACGCCCCACGCCACGGCGAGCTTGCGCGCCGTGCCGAGATGCGGCGTGAGGCCGAGCACCGGGCAGTCCGGGCGCTCGCGCGCCGCCCTGAGCGCGGTGGCGCCGGAGGCGGTGAAGGCCACGATGGCGCGGGCGCCGATGGTATGCGCGACCTGCTGTGCCGCGACTGCGATCGCATCCGCCGAGGAATGCTCCGGCGCTGCGCGCGACGCATCGGTGATCGCCCGCCAGCCGGCATCCTGCTCCACGCGCGCGACGATGCGATCCATCATGTTGACCGCCTCGGCCGGAAATTGCCCCGCCGCGGTCTCGGCCGAGAGCATCACCGCGTCCGCGCCGTCGAACACAGCCGTCGCCACGTCCGAGGCTTCGGCCCGGGTCGGCGCCGGCGCGGTGATCATGCTCTCCAGCATCTGGGTCGCCACCACCACCGGCTTGCCGCTCTGGCGAGCCAGCCGCACGATGCGTTTCTGGGCGAGCGGCACTTCCTCCGGCGGCAGCTCGACGCCGAGATCGCCGCGCGCGACCATCACCGCATCCGATAGACGCACGATCTCCTCGAGATGCTCGAGCGCCTGCGGCTTCTCCATCTTGGTCATGATCCATGCCCGCCCGCCGACGAGCCGCTTGGCCTCCTCGACGTCCTCCGGCCGCTGCACGAAGGAGAGCCCGATATAATCGACACCGTGGGCGAGCGCGAAGGCGAGGTCCTCGCGATCCTTGTCGGTGAGCGCCGGAATCGGAAGCACCACCTCGGGAACGTTCACGCCCTTGCGGTCGGAGAGCGGTCCGCCGACCACGACCTCCGTGTCGAGATGGTCCTCGCGCTGATGGGCGACACGCAGCTTGAGCTTGCCGTCATCGAGCAGCAGGCTGGTGCCGATTGCCGCGGCATGGATGATCTCGGGGTGCGGCAACGCGACGCGCCTCACATTTCCCGGAGTCGGATCGAGATCGAGGCGGAACTTCTGCCCGGTCTGGAGATGCACGCGGCCGCCCTGGAATTGCCCCACGCGCAGCTTCGGTCCCTGCACATCGGCGAGGATTCCGATCGGGTGCTCGAAGCGTTCCTCGAGCTCGCGGATCATGCGGATGCGCTCGGCATGATCCTCGTGCGTGCCGTGCGAGAAATTGAGCCGGAAGACATCGGCGCCGAGTTGGAAGAGACGCCCGAGCATCTCGGGCGTCGAGCTCGCCGGGCCGATGGTGGAAACGATCTTCGTGCGGCGGCGGCGGCGCAGCTTCTGACGAGCGGGCATCCTTCTTTCCTCAGGAGATCAGAATTGCGCGGATATCGTTGACGTTGGTGAGCGTGGGCCCGGTCTTCACGAGATCGCCAAGCGCGGCAAAGAGCGTGTAGCTGTCATGCCGGGCAAGCGCCTCGCGCGGATCGAGCCCCGCGGCACGGGCGCGCGCAAGTGTCGCAGGCCCGATCAGCGCGCCGGCGGCATCCTCCGTTCCGTCTATTCCGTCGGTGTCGCCGGAGATCGCCCAGATTCCCCCGCGGCCCTGGAGCGCGAGCGCAAGTCCGAGCAGGAATTCTGTATTGCGCCCGCCTTTGCCGGCCGGGCCGGCGCCGATGGTGACAGTGGCCTCGCCGGCGGAGAGCAGCACTGCCGGCGGCGCGAGCGGCTCGGCGTGCGTGCGCACCGAAGTCGCGATGCCGGCCATGACCGTGCCCATCTCGCGCGCCTCGCCCTCGATCGCATCGCCGAGAATGAGCGGCGAGACGCCCCCGGCACGCGCTCTTTCGCTCGCGGCCGCAAGCGCCGTCGCCGGCGCGGCGATCATCCGGAACTCGGCGTGCGGGAGGTCGCCGGGTTTCGGCGTCTCGTCTCCCTCGGCCGCGAGCCGCACGGCGACGGAATGCGGAGGGTTGATCCCATAGCGGGCGAGAATCGCACGCGCTTCGGCAAAAGTCGTCGGATCGGGCACGGTCGGGCCCGACGCGATCACCGCCGGATCGTCGCCCGGCACGTCGCTGATCGCGAGCGTGACCAGCCGCGCGGGCGCCGCGGCAGCCGCAAGCCGGCCGCCCTTGAAGGCGGAGAGGTGCTTGCGCACCGTGTTCATCTCCTGGATCGTCGCCCCGGAGGCGAGCAGCGCGCGGTTCACCACCTGCTTGTCCGCAAGCGTCAGCCCCGGTGCCGGCAGCGCGGCGAGCGCCGAGCCGCCGCCGGAGATCAGCGCGAGCACGAGATCGTCGGGACCAAGCCCCTTGACCGCCGCGAGCACGCGCGCCGCCCCGCGCTCGCTCGCCTCGTCCGGCACGGGATGCGCCGCCTCGATGACCTCGATCCGCCGCGTCGGCACCGCATGGCCGTAGCGCGTGACCACCACGCCTTCGACCGGCGCGTCCGGCCACGCCTCCTCGACCGCGGCAGCCATCAGCGCTGCCGATTTGCCGACCCCGACGACGACGATACGGCCCGCTTTCGGTCGCTCCGGGAGATTCGCCTTCAGCACGAGACGCGGGTCAGCGGCGGCAACGGCGCTTGCGAAGATCGCGCGCAACATTTTCCGCGCGCGCACATCGTCAAACACCGCCCGACCCATCGCCCCCGCCCTCGTCGCTGCCGGAGCGAGTATGGCGAAGCCGGCCCCGGCGCGCCATGTTGGGGGCCAGCATATCTTCCGAGAGGAGGCTGCAATGCCCGCCGAGGAATTCGACCCCCCCACGCGCACGGAACTGGAGGCCGCCGCTTTCCGCCGCCTCGTCGCGCATCTGCGCGAACGCAGCGACGTGCAGAACATCGATCTGATGAACCTTGCCGGCTTCTGCCGCAACTGCCTCTCACGCTGGTACCGTGAGGCGGCCGAAGCCAAGGGACTGACACTCGCCGACGCCGACGCGCGCGAGATCATCTACGGCATGCCCTACAAGGAATGGCAGGCAAAATACCAGAAAGAGGCCACACAGGCGCAGAAAGCCGAATTCACGAAAGCCTCGGCCGGCCACTGAAGACGAAAGGGACGCTGTCCCCTCGTTTCAGGCTTGCTTCAGCTCGATCAGGCTGCGGCGGATTTTCCGGCCGCGGTTGACCTTGTCCTCGATATAGCTTCCGTCGCCCCAGCGCACGGCACGGGCCATGGCCTGCGCGTCCTCGAGGAAGCGGGCGAGCATTTCGAGCAGGGCCTCGCGGTTGTTGAGAAAGATGTCGCGCCACATCGTCGGATCGGACGCGGCGATGCGGGTAAAGTCGCGAAAGCCTGAGGCCGCGAATTTCAGCACCTGCCGGCGGCTTTCATCCGCGAGGTCGTCGGCCGTGCCGCAGATGGTGAAGGCGATGAGGTGCGGCAGATGGCTCACGATCGCGAGCACGCGGTCGTGGTGGCCGGGCTCCATTTCCTCGACCATGGCGCCGCACCGGCGCCAGAGCTCGGCGATGCGTGCGACCGCATCCGGATCGGTGCCGGGCGGCGGTGTCAGCAGGCACCAGCGTCCCTCGAAGAGCGCCGCGAATCCCGAGTCGGGACCGGAATTCTCGGTGCCGGCGAGCGGATGGGCGGGCACGAAATGAACACCCGCGGGCACCAGCGGGCCGACGTCGCGAAGCACGGACTGCTTGGTCGAGCCGACATCGGAGAGAATCGCGCCTTGGGCAAGGTGCGGGGCGATCGCCTGGGCGATCGCGGCGAAGGTGCCGACGGGAGTGCAGAGGATGACGCCATCGGCCTCGGCGACGGCGGCGGCAAGGTCGGCCTCGATGCGGTCGGCGATGCCGAGGGCGGCGACGCGATCGAGCACCGCGGGCGCGCTGTCATGCGCGACGAGCTCGGCGGCGATGCTTCCCCGTTCGCGCCGGGCGCGCGCCAGCGAGCTTCCGATATGCCCGATCCCGATAAGCGCGAGCCGCCGGAAGAGCGGCTCACGCATGCGCGGGTTCGTGCGCCATGAAGGCAGCGAGGGTTTCGGCCACGGCCTCGCACTCCTCGGCGGTGCCGATGGAGATGCGCAGGCAGTGCGGCAGGCCGTAGCCGTCCGTGCGGCGCGCGATGATGCCGTGTGCGCGAAGCGCGGCATCGGCGCCGCGGGCGCGCTCGGTGGTGCCGAAATCGGCGAGCAGGAAGTTGCCCTCGCTCGGCCAGACCCTGATGCCCGCTTCGCTCAGCGCATCGGCCAGACGCCGGCGCCATTCGCGGTTGTGGGCGCGGCTCATCTCGAGCCAGCCCGGCTCGGCGAGGGCGGCGATTCCGGCCGCCTGGGCTGCGGCATTGACGTTGAAGGGCGCGCGCACGCGGTTCAGCACATCGACGACCGGCGGCGGCGCATAGGCCCAGCCGAGGCGCATGCCGCCCATGCCGAACACCTTGCTGAAGGTGCGCGTCATCACCGTGTTCTCGGCCGCGTTCACGAGCGCGACGCCGGGATCGTAGTCCGGGCGCTCGACATATTCGGCGTAGGCCGCATCGAGCACGAGCAGGACATCGGGCGGGAGCGCTGCGCGAAGCCGCGCCACATCCGCGGCGGGCAGCATGCTGCCGGTCGGGTTGTTGGGATTGGCGAGGAAGACGATGCGGGTTGCGGGCGAGACGAGCGCCAGCATTGCATCGATGTCGGCGGTGAGGTTGCGCTCGGGTGCCTTGCGCGTGCGCGCGCCGGCGTACTGCGCGGCGATGGCATAGATCGCGAAGCCGTGGGCGCTCATGATGATCTCGGTGCCAGGGCCGCTATAGGCCAGCGTGAGCAGATAGATGAGATCATCCGAGCCGGCGCCGCAGACGACGCGTTCGGGATCGAGGCCGAAGGTCCGGCCGATCGCGCGGCGGAGCTCGGTGGCGTGGCCGTCCGGGTAGAGGTGGATTTGTTCGGCAAGCGCGGCATAGGCCGCCCGCGCGCCCGGCGGCGGGCCGAAGGGGCCTTCGTTCGAGGAGAGCTTGATCACCCGGTTGCTGCCGGGCAGATGCGACTCGCCGCCGACATAGGGCGCGATCGACAGAATCTCGGGGCGTGGACGCGGACTCATGAGCGTGTTCCCGATTGGGGGATGGCGTAGGCGCCGACCAGGAAGGGGGGTTCGGCGAGCCAGTCAAGCCGTCCGAGACGCGGATCGTCCTCGGTGACAAAGCCCTCGACCTCGACCAGGGCGCGGGCGAGGCCCGCCGCGACGTCGCGCTCGATCAGCACGCGCCCGAGCGCGAAGCCGGCCGCGGCGAGCGCGGTGGTGAAGCGGGTGCGGCTGACCTCGGGCGCGAAGGCGAGGGCGAGCAGGCTCGTGTCCTGCCCGGAAGGATCGGGTGGGGAGGTGGTGAGGACGAGGGCGGAGAGATGCGGCATGCCTTCGGGCCGCGGCGCCCAGAACGGCAGGCGGGCGACCACGTGCACATGCGGGGCGTCGCTCGCGCCGAGACGCTGCCACCAGCTGCCTGCCGGGTCGCCTTCGGCGGGCAGGGGCAGCACGGCGACGGCGGCGGTGGCGGCGAGGATCTCGGCGATCGCCTGGGCGGGAGAGCGGTGCAGGCGCGTGGGGGTGAGGGCGCCGAAATGCTCGCGGGCCAGCGCGACAAAGGCAGCGCCACCATCCTCGTCGGCGGTGGGGGCGCAAACCGCAACCGAGAAGGGGCCTTGCATGGCGGTGGTGCCGGCAAGAAGCTCGCGCCAGATCCGCACGATCACCGCGGGGGGAAGCGGGCCTTCGTGATGGACGAGGCGGCGGCGGATGATCTCGGCCTCGCGGCCCGGGCGCAGCGCCACCCCGGGCTTGAGCCGGAGGCGCGCCAGGCGGGCCACCACCTCGGCCCGGTTCATCAGGAGCTTGTGAATGGATTCGTCAAGCCGGTCGAGCTCGCCGCGCAGCCTTTCGAGCGACCATTCGCCCGGGGCGTCCGGGGCGTCGTCGTCTTCGGTTGGCACGGGAATCTGCATCTCAGTTCCTCGAAGCGGGGCGCATGGATAGCCGAAGGCGGCATAGCTGCCTACACCCCGCTGATACCCCTCATACGCTTGCCCGATCGGGCGAGCATGCCTATGAGGCGCCATGATCGTGGCCGAGACGCCGCAACGGGCGACGCCACACGGGTTGGCGCACCAGGCGGTGCATTTCGAGGACGGGTTGCTGCTCGATTGCGGGGTACGCCTCGGGCGGCTCTCGGTCGCCTACCGCACCTGCGGGCGGCTGAACGCAGAGCGATCGAACGCCGTGCTGGTGTGCCACGCCTTGACCGGGGATCAGTACGTGGCCGAGCCGCATCCCCTGACCGGCAAGCCCGGCTGGTGGGAGGCGGTGGTGGGGCCCGGCCGGCCGGTGGACACGAACCGGTTCTTCGTGATCTCGGCCAATGTGCTCGGCGGCTGCATGGGATCGAGCGGGCCGGCAAGCCAGAAGGACGGGCAGGCCGATGGCGGGAGCGCGGTGCTGTGGGGGACCGATTTTCCGCCCGTGACGATCCGCGACATGGTGCGGGCGCAGAAGCGGCTGATCGAGCATCTCGGCATCGAGCGGCTCTTTGCCGTGCTCGGCGGCTCGATGGGGGGGATGCAGGTGCTCGAGTGGGCGGCGCTCTATCCCGAAAGCGTGTTCGCCGCGGTGCCCGTCGCGACCGCCGCCTATCACACGGCGCAGAACATCGCCTTTCACGAGGTGGGGCGGCAGGCGATCTTCGCCGATCCGGACTGGGCGGGCGGGCGTTACTGGGAAGCGGGCAAGGTGCCGGCGCGCGGGCTCGCGGTCGCGCGGATGACGGCGCACATCACCTATCTTTCCGAGCAGGCGCTGACACGGAAATTCGGCAGGCGCCTGCGCTCCGGCGCCTCGCTCACGCTGTTCGACGATCTCTTCGAGGTGGAGAGCTATCTCCGCCACCAGGGCTCGACCTTCGTCGCACGCTTCGATGCCAATTCCTATCTCAGCATCACGCGGGCGATGGATTTCTTCGATCTCGCCGCCGAGCACGGAGGCGATCTCGCGCGCGCCTTCGCCGGCGCGAAGACGCGGTTCTGCGTGATCTCCTTCAGCTCCGACTGGCTTTTTCCGACGGCGCAGTCCCGCGCCATTGCCCGCGCGCTCAACCAGGCCGCGGCGAATGTGAGCTTCGTCGAGGTGGAGAGCGACAAGGGCCACGACGCGTTCCTGCTCGACGAGCCGGAATTCCACCGCACGCTCGCGGGATTCCTTTCCGGCTCGGGCAGGCTCATCGGACTCTCGTGAGATGAACGCCGAGCCGCCGCAGGCTGTGCGCCCCGGAGGCGTACGCTACGTCGCCAAGAACATGCGGCTCGATCTAAGGCTGATCGCCGGGATGATCGCGCCTGCTTCGCGCGTGCTCGATATCGGCTGCGGGGACGGGGCGCTGATCGCGCATCTCACGCGCGAGCTCGGCTGCGACGCGCGCGGGATCGAGATCGACATGGCGGCGGTGGCGGATGCGGTGGCGCGCGGGCTTGCGGTGATGCACGGCGATGCGGACACCGACCTTGCCCATTACCCCGACCAGGCCTTCGATTACGTGGTGCTCTCGCGCACGTTGCAGGCGGTGGAGCGGCCGCGCGAGGTCCTGCGCCAGATGCTGCGGATCGGGGCGCGGGCGGTGGTGAGCTTTCCGAATTTCGGGCACTGGCTGGTGCGCTGGCAGCTTCTCAGCAGCGGGCGGATGCCGCTGACGCCGACCTGGGACCGGCCCTGGTACGAGACGCCGAACATCCATCCCTGCACGATCCTCGATTTTTTCGCGCTCTGCCGCGGCGAGGGCTACCGCGTGGAGCAGTGGCTGGCGGCGAACGAGGCGGGGCGGCGGGCGCCGTGGCGGCGCTCCGTGCGGCTGGCCAACCTGTTCGGCGAGCAGGCGCTTTTCGTGCTTCACCGCGCGGCCTGACGGGCGTCTTGACGGGGGCGAGCGGGCGGGGAACGCTCTGCCGATGACCGATCCGCGCGCGCTGCACGCCCGGCTTTTCACCATCGACACGCATATCGACATCCCCTGGCCGGACCGGGGCGATGCGTTCGGGCCGAGCGAGCGGCGCGTCGATCTCGCGAAGATGCGGGCGGGCGGGCTCAAGGCCGGCTGCTTCGCCGCCTATGTGCCGCAGGGGCCGCGAACGGAGGAGGGCGCGCGCGCCGCCTTCGAGCGCGCCAAGGCGATGCTCGAGGCGATCGGCGCGATGGCGGGAAGCCGCGACGGGATCCGGGCGCGGACGGCGCGGAGCGCGGAGGAGATCGAGGCGAGCGTGCAGGAGGGCGCGATCGCGGTGGTACCGGCGGTGGAGAACGGCTACGCGATCGGGACCGAGCTCGGCCGGCTGGATGCGCTGGCGAGGTTCGGAGCGCGCTACCTGACGCTGACGCATAACGGGCACAACGCGCTCGGCGATGCGGCGATTCCGCGTCCCGATCTCGGCGACGGGGCGACGCTGCATGGCGGGCTCAGCGCGTTCGGCCGCGCGGCGGTGGGGCGGCTGAACGACCTAGGCATGCTCGTCGATGTTTCGCATACGGCCAAGAGCACGATGATGGAGGCAGTCGCCCTTTCGCGCAGCCCCGCGGTTGCGACCCATGCCTGTGTGCGGGCGCTCTGCCCGCATCCGCGCAATCTCGACGACGAGCAGCTCGATGCACTGGCGGAGAAGGGTGGGGTGGTGCAGATCACGGCGGTGCCCGCGTTCCTGCGCGCAAACGCGAAGGAAAGCGAGGTGGCGCTTGCCGATTTCGCCGATCATATCGACTACGCGGTGCGGCGGATCGGGATCGAGCATGTCGGCATCTCCTCCGATTTCGACGGCGGCGGCGGATTCCGCGGCTGGCACGACGCTTCCGAGAGCCCGAACCTCACCGAGGAGCTGATCCGCCGCGGCTATGACGAGGCGGGGGTGGCGGCGCTTTGGGGCGGGAACTTCCTGCGCGCGCTGAGGGCCGCGGAACGGCTGGCGGTGGCGGGATGAGCGCTGCCCGGCCGAGCGTGCGGCTGCCGGACGGGACCGTGGTGCCGGCGCTCGGCCAGGGAACCTGGCACATGGGCGAGGACCGGCGGCAGGCGGCGGCAGAGGCGGCGGCGCTGAGGCTAGGGCTCGATCTCGGGATGAGCCTGATCGACACGGCGGAAATGTACGGCTCGGGCGGGGCGGAGCGCGTGGTCGCGGAGGCGATCGCGGGGCGGCGGGACGAGGTGTTCCTGGTCTCGAAGGTGATGCCGCAGAACGCGAGCCGCGCCGGGACCAAGGCGGCCTGCGAGCGAAGCCTGAAGCGGCTCGGGACCGACCGGATCGATCTTTACCTGCTGCATTGGCCGGGAGCGGTGCCGGTCGCGGAGACGGTGGCGGCATTCGAGGCCCTGCGCGCGGAGGGGAAGATCCGGCTCTGGGGCGTCTCCAACTTCGATGTCGAGGAGATGGCGGCGCTGGAGGGCACGGACTGCGCGAGCAACCAGGTGCTCTACAATCTCGAGGAGCGGGGGATCGAGTTCGACCTCCTGCCCTGGTGCGCGGCGCGGCGGATGCCGGTGATGGCTTATACGCCGCTCGGGCAGGGCGGGCGGATGCTGCGCGCCAAGGCGCTGGCGCAGGTGGCGGCGCGGCACGGGGTGGGGCCGGCAACGGTTGCGCTCGCGTTCCTGCTCGGGCGGCCGGGAGTGATTTCCATCCCGAAGGCCGTGCGGGAGGAGCATGTGCGGGCGAATGCGGCGGCCGCTGAGATCAATCTGTCCCGGCTCGACCGGGACGAGCTTGATGCCGCCTTCCCTCCGCCGAAGAAAAAGAAAAGGTTGGCGATGCTTTGAGAGAGAATGGGGAGAAACGGCGCGATCATGAGGAAAGTTCATGGGCGCGCGGCTCTCCTTGAGGCGGGGGAATTCGGCCTGAGGTCCGTATCAGCTTCGCACTGGATCACAGACCCATAAAGGGGATGCGGGCGGCCCCTATCGACGTGATTCGGTCATCCGGGAGGGGCCGATGACGGCGCATTGCGATCTGACGGATTTCGAATGGTCGGTGATCCAGCCTCTGCTGCCGACGAAGGTGCGGGGCGTGAAGCGGGTCGATGACCGGCGCGTGCTGAACGGCATTTTCTGGCGCCTCAGGACGGGATCCGCCTGGGCGGATATTCCACGGCGCTACGGGCCCCATACGACCTGCGTCAACCGCTTCAACCGCTGGCGCAAGGCAGGCGTGTGGGGGCGGATCATGGAGGCGGTGTCGATGGCTTATGACGGCGAGATCGAGATGATCGACAGCTCCTCCCTCCGCGTTCAGCAGTTGGCTGCCGCCGGCCAAGGGAACGGCCGTGGGCCCGGACGCCCGGGAAAGACGGACCCGGTGGCGTGGATCGCCCGCGCCGCGGGCTAGAGCGTTTTCCGTTCGCACTGGCTCACGGAAACCGCTCTCGCTCATTGTTTTCCCGAGCAGGTTCACGCGATCGGCCGATCCCGGCTGATCGCGATCTGCTCTAACCTTGCGGGGGCGGCCGCTTCTATTCGCCCTCGGGCGCGCGGGCCGGCGGGGCTCTCCTCGGCCGGCGGACGGCCCTGACCTTGCCGCTGCCTCCACCGCCGCAAAAGAAACGATCTCCGCCATCGGACTCGAGCCCTGAGACGTAGGTGCCGGGCGGCATCTCGATCTTTTCCAGGACCTCTCCGGTCTTTGGATCGATCCGGCGCAATTCGCTCTCCTCGCCTTCCCAGGTACCGTGCCAGAACTCGCCCTCGACCCAGGTGACGCCGGTGACGAAGCGGTTGGAGTCGATGGTGCGGAGAATGGCACCTGTCTCGGGGTCGATCTGATGGATCTTCCGCTCCCGGTACTGCCCGACCCAGAGCGTCCCCTCGGCCCAGGCGAGCCCTGAATCGCCGCCGCCGCCGGGTGCCGGAATCGTGGCGAGCACGCGGCCGGTTTCGGGGTCGATCTTCTGGATGCGATCCTCGGCGATCTGGAAGAGGTGGCGGCCGTCGAAGGCCGTTCCCGCATGCCCGGGGACATCGAGCGAGCGCTCCGTCCTGCCGCTTTCCGGATCGAAGGCATCGAGCCTGTCTCCGGCGGCTATCCAGACATGCCGGCCATCGAAGGTGACCCCGTGCACGTGCTCGACGCCGGGAAAGGGCCCGTATTCACGGAGGATTTCGGCTGGAAATCGTTTCATGGCCGCATTCTAGCCGCCCGGCAGCGGGCCGGGGAGCAACAAGCTTGTCGGGAATCCCGGCACGCTCGGGGTTGTCCAGCGGCGGGCCGGCCCGCGGCCGAAGGGCTGCACCTTGCCGGCTTGCGCAAGCTGCTCGAGCGCGCGCTGCACGGTGCGGGGACTCGCGCCGAGTGCGAGCGCCAGCGCCGAGCTCGACCACGATTCGCCGTCCGCGAGGAAGGCGAGCACCGCGGCATGCGGCTCCTCGACCGGCGGGGCAAGCACGACGAGCGAGCGCTCGCGGCGCGGGGCGAGCGCAAAGCCCTGCGTCGTGGCACTCACCTCCGCGAGCGGGCGAAGCGCGGCGCGGAGCCGGCCGATTTCGACCCTGAGGCGCGCGCGGTGCGATTGGTCGGCGTGCCGCGCCCGGAAGGCGCGGGCGATAAGCACGCTCCGCGGCACATCCGCGGGCCAGGCCTCGGCCAGCGCGCGGGCGAGCGCGAAGAGGACGGGGCGGGTCGCGAGCGGAACGATCGTGCCCCCGTTCCGCACGGCATGACGGCAGGCATCCACGACAAGCGCCCCTGAGGTCAACAGCGCTTCCACCTCCTCGAGCAGGAGAAGGCGATCCTCGCCGCCGGCGATGAGGCGCGCGGCCGGCGTGCTCATCACGCGCGAGGCGCTTTCAACCTCCGCGGCGAGCGCGGGGATGTCCGCCGCGCGCGCGGCGTGATGGGCGCGGGCGAGCGCAGCGCGGGCCGGCTTTGTCTGCAGGCGGCGGATCGCGATTCCCGCGGCCACCAGCTCGCGCGCGACCCGCGAGGCGGGCGGCAGCGGCGCGGCATTGGGGGCGGCGAGCCGGCGCTCGGCCTCGTCGAGCCGGCCGATCAGGAGCAGGCGCCGGGCCTCGAGAGTGCGCGCGTGCGCGGCATTCACCCGATCGCCGTACGCTTCGAGAATTGCCCCGGCCGCGTCGAGCGTTTTCGCGGGCCAGCCGAGATCGCGCGAGACGAGCGCGATCTCGGCCTCGGCGATGAGGCAGCGGGCGCGGGAGACGACCTCCTTCGGGCCGAAGGCGCGGGCGGCGCTGCGCAGGAGCGATCGCGCCCGGACGAGATCGCCGAGCTGCGCAAGCGCGATGCCGCGCAGCGCGAGCGCCGGGGCATCGTCGCGGAGCGCCACCCGGTTCAATGCGCCGAGCGGATCGCCCGCGGCGAGCGCGCGGGCGGCGGCGGTGATCAGCGAGTCCATCGGAATCCCGCCACACTTGTCACTCCCGCCGGTTCGGGCTCCCGCGCTAGGTCCGCTTCGCGAGAAGCAATGGCCGGAAGGACCAACCGAAAATGCCCGATATCCTGCACAAGCTCGGCGTGAAGTCGTCGTCCCCGGACGATGCCTACAGGGCATTGACCACGCCGGAGGGTCTTTCCGGGTGGTGGACGAGCGACACAGAGGGCGAAAGCAAGGAGGGCGGCGTGCTGAAGTTCCGCTTCGGCAACGGCGGCTTCGACATGAAGGTGCTCGCGCTTCATCCCGCCCGGCACGTGCTGTGGGAGGTGGTCGATGGGCCCGAGGAATGGATCGGCACCAGGATCAGCTTCGATCTCGATCAGCGGGGCGAGTGGACCATCCTTCTCTTCAAGCATGAAGGTTGGAAGGAGCCGGTGGAGTTCATGCACCATTGCGGCACCAAATGGGCGGTTTTTCTGCTGAGCCTGAAATCGCTTCTCGAAACCGGAAAAGGCGCGCCCTGGGCGAACGAGATCAAGCTCGACGCCTGGGAATGATCCGCGCCGGTTGAAGCCAACACCGAAACCAGAGGAGAGGGACGATGACGACACACGCAATCGGGACACATGAGGAATGGCTCGCGGCGCGGCTCGATCTGCTCGAAGCGGAGAAGGCGCACACGCGACAGAGCGACGCGCTGGCGGAGCGGCGGCAGGCGCTGCCGTGGGTGCGGATCGAGAAGGATTACCGCTTCGAGACCGACGAAGGAAACGCGACGCTCGCCGAGCTTTTCCGCGACCGCTCGCAGCTTCTGGTCTATCATTTCATGTACGGGCCCGACTACAAGGCGGGATGCCCGTCCTGCTCGGCGATCGCGGACGGGTTCAACGGGATCGCCACTCACCTCGCCCATCATGACGTGATGCTCTGGGCAATCTCGCGCGCGCCGCTTGCGAAGCTGCAGGCGTTCAAGGAGCGCATGGGCTGGACATTTCCCTGGGCGTCCTCGCTCGGCAGCGACTTCAATTTCGACTTCAACGTCTCGATCACCGAGGAGCAGCAGCGCACGGGCGGCAGCGAATACAATTTCCGGCGCGGCGGCCACGCGATGGTCGCGGCAACACTTCCCGAGCCCGTGCTTCAGAACGCGGCCCAGGCCGGCGCCGAAGCGGCCAATTATGTGCGCGAGCGCCCAGGCCTCAGCAGCTTCGTGCGCGAGGATGGGGCCGTCTACCACGCCTATTCCACCTATGCGCGCGGGCTGGACGGGCTCTGGAACATGTACCAGTGGCTCGACCGCGCGCCCAAGGGGCGGAACGAGAATGGCGTGTGGCTGCGCCACCACGACCGCTACGGCGCGGGCTGAGCGGGGCGCGCGGGAGATGACGGCCGTGATCCCCGAGCGGGGTTCGGAGCGCGCTTTCCTCGGCGTCTCGGCGGCTCTCTTCGCCGCGAGCGCGGCGGCGACCGTCGTCTGGTGCCGATCTATGTCGGCGATGGGCGGGATGCCGATGCCGGGCGGCTGGGCGATGTCGATGGCCTGGATGCGGATGCCCGGGCAGAGCTGGCTCGGCGCGGGCTCATCGTTCCTCGGCATGTGGGTGGTGATGATGGCGGCGATGATGCTGCCGGCCCTGGTGCCGATGCTGCGGCGCTATCGCCGGGCGGTGCGCGGGGCGGGCGCGGCGCGGCTGGCTTGGCGGACGGCGGTCGTGGGCGCGGGATACTTCCTCGTCTGGGCCGTGCTCGGCATGGCCGCCTTTCCACTGGGCGCGGCGCTGGCGGCGGTCGAGATGCGCGCGCCAGCGGTGGCGCGGGCGGTTCCGCTCGCGGCCGGGATGGTCGTGCTGATCGCGGGCGCGCTGCAGTTCAGCGCGTGGAAGGCGCGCGCGCTTGCCTGCTGCCGGGAAGCGCCGGGGCCCGGACGC